>JAGVZT010000065.1 GCA_018302335.1 Candidatus Woesearchaeota archaeon
TTTTACAGTTGAACGGTATTCGGAATTCAAGAAGAGATACGTATCAAGGACCGGCTTCAAGTTGGTGCCGCGCGAAAATTTCGAGATGATTGAACTGGTCGATTCCCGGTTCAATGTGAGGGCATATTTCTCAAACCCCCCTTTGAACGAACAATGGAGGATTGAATAATCATCCTGCACTACATAACGCGTCGGCTCTCATACGGGTCCAACTCCCAAAAGGGATAAATGGATTATATATACCTCTTTACTGTAGTAAAATATATTAAATATTTTATGGATACGTTCGCCTATGGATATGCAATTGACCTCCCTACATGGCCTCGCGGATGGCGTCAACATGCTGACCCTTCCCAATGGCCTTCGGGTCGCCTGGGAGCGGACGCCGACGGAGACGGTCGCGGCAATGCTGCGCACGCGTTTCGGCTCCGGGCATGAGCGGGCGGGCCAGGAGGGATGGGCCCACCTGCTCGAGCACATAATCATGAGCGGGGGCTCCAGGCGCTTCCCTCGCGAGGAAAGCGCCGCGGTGCGCAGGAAGCTCGGCACGTACAACATGCAGACGGGATGGAACGACACCACCTTCACGGCGGATTTTCTTGCGGAGCGCACCCCTCTTTTCCTGGAATTTCTCTCCGACCTGGCGTTCCACCCCCTGTTGAGGGAACAGGACCTCGTCACAGAACGGACAGTCGCGGAGCGCGAGATTGCGGAATCAATCTCTCAGCCCGGCTTCCAGGATTACTCTGAATTCACGCGCGCCTGCTTCGGAGAGGGCCAGTACACCTATGCCAAGCTCGGCAGGCCGGAAACGCTGGCGCTCGCCTCCGTGGGCGACATGAGGTCGCTTCACGCGCGTGGCTACGGTGCGAGCAACATGGACCTCATCCTCGTGGGCGGGCTTCCCGAAGGGATTGAGGACCTTGTACGTGCGTCATTTGAGCACGCTCCGGCTGGCGAGCCCACGCCGGCCCCGTTCCAGTCGGCAGCGCCGATACGGGATGTCACCACTCTCGTGCGGCCGGCTCCTGAGCGCGCCAATGGGGATGAAGAGACGAGCGCAGAGTTCTACCTGGCGCTCTCCGCCCCTCCTTCCTGGCATCAGGACTCCGTGTCGATAAACATGCTCGCCTACCTGCTCGGCGGCGACCCTGACTCTCTCCTCTTCAGGAAAGTCCGGGAGGAGAAGGGGCTGGCCTACCGTATCCAGGCAGTGTACGACGGAACGGACGACGGACTCGCCCAGGTCCAGGCGTTCGTCCCGCCCTCCCGCTGGGAAGAGGTGCTGTCGGCAGTCTTTGATGAATTCCAGAACCTGAAAGCAAGACCCATCGATGAGGATGAGTTTCACGCCTTCAAGGACATCCTGCGGTACAGCATGGCAAAATCTTCCGAGCGCAATGAGTCCAGGCTGCAGCGGGTGAGGCACATGCTGGACGGCGAACTTGCGCTGGAAACCATGGCGGAGGTCATGGAGGAGATGACACCCCTGGACCTGCAGGACGCAGCCAGGAACTACCTCTCCACCGAGGACTACGTGCTCCTGGTGCGCGACCCTTCGGTAAGGTAGAGACCAGCCTGCTTGCCAAGACCCCGTTGAAAGACTCCATTTCTCGGCCGCATTGCCGCGTGCTTTCCGCGTTGTCTCGCAGTGGCTCCGATGATTCTCAGCAACGCGGCCGACGGTCCCCCGCTTCTGCTGCACGCCTGAGACGGGAAAGCCTTAAGAACCATGGCGGCGCACCGCCTGCGTGCCTCCTGTCCTCGAAGTCAGCGGCCTGAGCAAGCGCTTCGGCGGGCTGTCGACGGGCTGTCCTTCTCCCTCGAAGAGGGCGAGGTCCTCGGGCTGCTCGGCCCGAACGGCGCGGGGAAGACGACGAGCATCAACATGCTCCTCGGCCTCACCATCCCGGACGCGGGCGTCATCAGCTATTTTGGCAGGGCCTTCCCGCGTGAGAGGGAATACTGCCTGTCGAGGCTCAACATGGCATCGGCGTACAGCAAGGTGCAGGGCCGCCTGTCCGTGAGGCAGAATCTGGAGGTCTACGCGGGATTGTACGGCGTACGGCCGGAGGAGCGCATCGCCGAGCTTGCGGCCCTGCTCCGCATGGAGCGCCACCTGGACACGCCCTACCGGAATCTCTCCTCGGGGGAGCGCACGAGGGTCCATCTCATGAAGGCGCTGCTCAACTCGCCAAGCGTGCTGCTGCTGGACGAGCCCACGGCGAGCCTCGACCCGGACATCCGCAACGAGGTGCTCGACCTCATCCGCGAGCTGCAGCACTCGCAGAAGGTCTCCATTCTCTATACGAGCCATGACATGGAGGAGGTGATGCGCATCTGCGACCGCGTGCTCTTCCTCTCCCAGGGCAAACTGGTCGCGAGCGGCACTCCCCTGGAGCTCGCGAAGCAGGTGCGGGATGCCCGGCTGCGCGTCACCTTTGACGGCAAGGACGCAGAGGCAACGAAGTACCTCACCGGGAAGAAGCTTCCCTTCCGCTTCCCCCGCGCGCATGTCGTGGAGGTGGAGCTCCCCGAAGAGCAGATTCCCGGGGTGCTGTTCGGGCTCGCCGAGCGCGGCCTGTGGCTCACCCGCATCGAGGTGGAGAAGCCCCATCTGGAGGACGTGTTCCTGGCCATCGCGCGGAGGGGACGATGAACGTCATCCGCATCCGCGCGGTGCTGCTGCACTCCTGGTACCATTTCACCAAGAGCAGAGAGACCTGGGTGGACATCATCTGGTTCCCGCTGGTGAGCGTGCTCGTCTTCGGCTTCATGAGCCAGTATCTGGGAGAGGGGTCCAAGGTGCGCTTCCTCCTGCTGGGCTTCCTGCTCTGGCAGGTCATCACCGCAGCGCAGTACTCCGTGACGATGAGTGCGCTCTGGGAGATCTGGGGCGGGAGCCTCAGCTCGCTCTTCATCACCCCGCTGACGCTGGGAGAGTTCGTGCTTGCGCAGATGCTGTCCGCATCTTTCAAGGCCCTGGCTGTGTTCGCCTTCACCTCGGGCCTCGCATGGCTGCTCTATGGCACGAATATTCTCACCCTCGGCCCCATGCTCGCGCTCTACCTGCTGGAGCTGATGGTCTTCGGATGGAGCGCAGGCATGTTCATCCTGGGGCTCATCCTCAGGTACGGGACCAACATCCAGAGCCTCGCGTGGGGTCTCATCTTCGTGGTGGAGCCCCTCGCGGGGGTCTTCTACCCCGTGGACGCCCTTCCTGCGGCTCTTCGCTGGCTCGCTCTCCTGCTCCCGCCCACCTCTGTCTTCGAAGCGGCACGCAGCCAGTTCACGGCAGGAATCGTCCCATGGGGGCTGCTGCTCGTCGGGACTGCGCTCAACGCGGCGTGCTTCCTCCTCGCGGCGCTGTTCCTCTGGAGGATGTTCCACCGCGCGAAGGAGAGCGGGATGTTCGCGAAACTCGAGGGGTGATGTCCATGAAAGAGGGAGAGATGGCACCGGATTTCAGCCTGCAGGACCAGGACGGCAAGGTTCACAAGCTGAGCGAGTACCGCGGGAAGAGGGTGGTGCTGTACTTCTACCCGAAGGACGACACCCCAGGCTGCACGAAAGAGGCCTGCGCCTTCCGGGACGACATCGGCACTTTCCTGAAGAAGGGCGCGGTCGTGCTCGGGGTGAGCAAGGACAGCGCCGCATCGCACCAGAAGTTCCGGGCGAAGTATTCCCTGCCGTTTGCGCTGCTCTCCGACTCCGACGCTGCGGTGCAGAAGCTTTACGGCGTCTGGCAGCCGAAGAAGTTCCTCGGCCGCGAGTTCCTCGGGACCGTGCGCAGCACCTTCCTCATCGACGCGAAGGGGCGCATCGCGAAGGCGTGGTCGCCTGTCACCGTGGACGGGCACAGCGTGGAGATACTGGCCGCGCTACTTCCCTAGGAAGCGCTTCTCCACCGCGGACCAGTCCACCACGTTCCAGAAGGCCGCGACGTACTCCGGCCTGCGGTTCTGGTACTTCAGGTAGTAGGCGTGCTCCCAGACGTCGAGACCAAGCAGGGGAGTCTTACCCTGGCTCAGGGGGGAGTCCTGGTTGCCGGTCTGGACGATGTCGAGCTGTCCTCCGCTGAGGACCAACCAGGCCCAGCCGCTTCCGAAGAGGGTGCCCGCTGCGGTGGAGAAGGCCTCCTTGAACTTATCAAAGGAGCCCCACTTCTTCGCGATGGCCTCGGACAGCGCGCCTTTCGGCGCGGGCGCGCCTTTCTTCAGCGTGCTCCAGAAGAGGGTGTGGTTCGCATGGCCGCCGCCGTGGTTGCGCACCGCGCCCTTGATGTCCGCGGGAATCTTCTCCAGGTCCTTCAGCAGGGACTCGACAGGCTTGCCCTGGAGCTCCTTGTGGGAGGCGAGCGCGGCGTTGAGCTTGTCCACGTAGGTCTGATGATGCTTGTCGTGGTGGATGCGCATGGTCTGCTCATCGATGTACGGCTCAAGCGCGTCATAGGGGTACGGCAGGGCCGGCAGCTTGTGTTCAGTGACAGGTTTCAGTTCCATAGGTATCACCTCGTAACCATGGTGAAGCCACCGCATATAAATCTGACGGTGGACCCGGCTCCGAAGCAAAGTTCAGGGAAGGTTCGGTCGCCTTGCTGATGATTTCCTGCCTACCGGTGAGCCCGGAACTCGTGCGGCAGTGCGACCGGGAGGGTCCTGCGGGCCCGACAGGAAAGCCATTTAAGCCCATCCGCATTCCCTCTTCCATGGACCTCGAAGAGACCATCTCCAGCCTTTCGCCGTTTGAGGAGCTGGACGCATTCTATGCATTCCACACAGGAAGCCGCAGCGAGCTCACGGAGTTCAGCAAAGGGAAAGGCATCGAGGACCCGCTGGCGCGTGCGCACATCTACACGCTCGGCGTCTACGCGCTCTGCAGCGCGGTGGCCGTGCTGTCCCCGCCGGAGACCGGGGTCGCTCTGGGTCTCGGCCTCATCGCGTCCTGGCTGAACTGCTATCTCCCTCGGGTGCTGTCGAAGGACGAGTACCGCTCCGCCGGACTCATAGGGCTCGCCCGGGGCATCTTCAGGCGCGCTGGCCCCGTATCCTGAGCCGCGCGACCCCTCTCTTGATGCGCGTCTTGAGCGCAGGTGCCTTGCCCTTGAGGTAAGTCCAGGACGTCGCGAGCACCCCGATGACCGAGAGCGCGGTGAGGGCGGCGATGAACGGGAGGACGCGCACAAGACTGACCTCCCCCCCCGCCTGCTGGATGAGGGCCCCCACATAGGAGAGGGTGAAGAGCGAGACCGTATAGCCTATCAGCGTGGGGAAGAAAAAACTCCAGAAGCTGATGTCCGTGAAGCCCAGCGCGATGGTGAGGATGTCCTGCGGGAAGAGCGGGGAGAGCCGCACGAAGATGATAGAATACAAGCCCTGGCCGCGCTCGATGAACGTGGTCACGATGCGCACTTCGCGCTGGCTCCTCAGGAATCGCTCCAGGAACACCCTGCGGCCGCTCCGCGCGAGCAGGAAGAGCAGGGTGCTCGCGAGCATGGCGGGCAGCAGCGTGAACAGCGCGCCCAGCACAGGGCCGAAGAGATAGCCGCCGAGCACCGCAGTCACGGGATTTGGCACGGGGGGAATCAGTGTGGCCAGGAACTCCGCACTCATGTACGCGAAGGGCAGAGTCAGTTGTTCGTGGGCCTGCAACCAGGTGAGCAGGGGCTCCACCCGGATGCCCGAAGCGTAGAGCAAAGCGCCAATGACCCCTAAGACAAGGGAAACGGCAAGCAGGACCTTCAGGCGCCGCATGCTCAGAACCTGTAGAGGTTCAGGAAGCTCTTCAGGGTGGTGGTCAGCTCCTCCACCTCATTCACGAGGGTCCGCTCGAACTCCGAATTGTATCGCTTGTAGACGAACTTGTCGAAGAGCGCGCGGATGAAGACGTACTCGGGCTTCCCTTCCCAGCGGTTCTCGTAGTCCGTGATGAGGAAGCCGTCGATGATGACCTGCACGTCGCCCTGGTTCATCTTCATCTTGTGCTTCTGCTTTTCGACGACGACCTCCTTGAGGTTCTTGATGATGATGTTGATCCGGATGACGAGCTTCGCGTAATCCGTGATCTTCTTGAAGGGCTCGATTTCCATCTCCACGTACTTCCCCTCCGGGGAGACGAACTCGCTGTTCCTGGTCTCCCGCTTGTCCCAGCCCTTCTCCTTGAAGAAGGAGTCCAGGGTGCGGTAGAAGTCCTGCATGCTGAACAGCCCTTTGTAGTCTATCTTCAGGTGGTCCACCACCAGCTTTTTCTCGACCATCAGTACACCCCTCCTGCGGTCTCCATCTCCAGCGTCTGCTTGATGAGCTCATGGAGCTTGTACAGCACATAATAGAGGTTGTCCATGTGCTTCACTTCGAGGTCGCGCAGCGCGATGTACTTGTTGTACACCCCCTCCAGCCACTTCCAGAACGGTGTGGTCTCCCAGCGCCCGGAATAGTCGGTGATGACCGCGGCGGAGAGGGTGATTTTCATGCGGCCCTTCTGCATGACGCGCTTCTCCCCTCCCTTTGCCACTTCCGCGTCCTCAAGGTCCCAGATGAAGAAATACACCTTGATCTGGTAGGCGACGTACTCGTCCACCTTCTTCTTTGCAATCCACTCTATCTCCGTCTCGGGGGGCTTGTCCTTGTACAGCGATTCCATCATCCTGTACCCACGGGCCACAAGCCAGTCGTGCATCGTACGGTACACCTTCTCGTGGTCCCACACGCCCTTGTAGCGGAGATAATCCTCCTGGAGGCTCCAGGTCTGCATGCTCCCATCGCCGGGAGGTGAGTATTTAAAGATTTGCGCCCCGACGCCCGGAAGAGGTGGTGTCCAATGGCCATCAAGCTGAGCGATATCGGGCAGCAGGCAACGTACCATGAGTGGGCGCAGCAGAAGCTCCGCCTCGTGCATGTGGACTACAAGGGCGGCGGGATGTCCAACGAGGAGATACTCCTCAGGACGCTCGTCGAGCTCGTGGGGGCGCTCGCTGACGAGGTCGTCGAGCTCAAGAAACAGCGGTAGGCGGATATATCCAGGGGAAGACCGGCCGCGTTGCCAAGAAATTTCCAGCATGCCCACAGGGACGCACGCGTTCTCTCGGCCGAGTGTCTGTTCTGCCTTACCCTCAGAAGTCGCCCATGTCGCCGGATTGGCAGTCCTCGCAGACCATGCCGTTCCCTTCCCGGCGGAGCTTCTTGGAAAAGGTGCCGCAGGCGTCGCACGCCCCGATGCTCGGCGAGAACTGGGTGATGGGCTTGTGCCCCTCCTCGCGCAGCTCGAACTTGTCCACGAGCAGCTCGAAGAGCTGCGGCTCTATCTTGAGGACGTCCTTCATGGTGAGAAAGCCTACCATCTCGTCCTTGTGCACCACGGGAAGATGCCTGATGTTGTGCTCTCGCATGAGCACCAGCGCATCGTACACATCGGAATCCGGCGCGACGGTGACCAGCTCCGTGACCATGATGTCGCCCAGCGGGGTCTTCGCAGGGGACTTGCCTGGCGCGATGACCTTCCGGACGATGTCCTGCTCGGTGACGATGCCCTTCGCGCGGCCCTTCTCGATGATAATCATCGAGCCGATGTGCTTCTCCGCCATGATGCGGGCGCACTCCTCCACCGTGATGCTCGGCGGGACGGTGATGGGCTTCTTCGTCATCGCGTCGCCCACCTGATAGCCGGTCTTCATGGAAAAGCAGACAGGCGCGCGGCTTTTATGCTTTGCGGTCAGAAGGCATATATACGTGCGACCCGCTGCGTCCGGCGGGGATGTCGTTCACCGGATGGCTCGCTAGAGACTCGCTGGAGCGCTCTCTGCGCGAGCTCTGCCTCCTGCAGCACGATGAGTCGCTCATCTCTTGCATTGAGCTGTCAGACTGGCGGCGCGGCGGGGCGGAGAGCTTCATCGCCGAGGCGGAAATCCTGTGCAGTTCGTCCGAGGGCGACCGCAGGAGGCGCTTCGTGGCGAAAGCGGTGCTCCCCCCGTTCGGATGGGCTGTCGTGGACTATCTGGCCGAGATGATGGGACGCAGGACGATGCTGGCAGAGGCGGGCGTTCCGGTAGTCCAGCAGTACGCCGTGCGCGAAGGGGTGCTCTTCCAGGCGCATCTTCCGTACAGTGTTTCCGACCTCTACCGTTCAGGGAACTGGGCGGAGCCGATGATGGCACAGGCGCACGACATAGAGCGCAAGGTGAGGGCCCTCGGGTTCCACCCCCTCAACGTGCTCGCGGACCTCCGCTCGGACGGGGAGAAGCTGTATTACGTGGACTTCGGGGCGGACCTTGGCGGCCCTAGTTCCGCACCATGATCTCGACGTTCTTGCCGAAGATGCGCTCGAGGTCACCGAAGATGGGTCCCTTGATGAAGACGCGCACGGGGATGCTCACCTTGGCGAGCGCGGCCTCCATCTCCTCGGCAGAGCTCTTCTCCTCTGCTCCCAGGGAGCCGTCCTCCTTCACCGCCGCCTTCAGAATCTCCTTCTCCTTCGCGTCGATGTCATGGATGATGAACGCCTCCTTGTCGAGGAGGGTGACCTCGCCGAACTTCTCGCCGTGCTTCACGCGTATCTTGGCGCGCTCCAGCTCCCGGCCGCGCTTCCGCTGCATGTATTCGACCAGAATGTGGATGAGCTCCCGCGCGCCCTTCTGGACCTCCTCGACCTCGGTGCGGGAGAGCCTCTTGGCGTCGTAATCCTTCTTCGCCTTCACCACGTTCTTCAGGACGCGGAGGAACTTCTCGGGGACCTTGCCCGAGTTGATGAGCCGCGACTCGAACACCTTCTCGATGTCCGCATCGTCGAGCGACTCCACGCCCTCGAGCCTGAGCACATCCCTCACCACGGTGACAATCGTCTCGTAGGTCTCGAGCATGCGCTCCTCTTCCTTCATCTTCTCCAGCTGCTTGAAGAGCTTCTCGATGCGCTTCAGGTACTTCTCAGCGTTCGTGAGGTACTTGTCGAGCTCTGCACCCGAGAGGTCCTTCTTGGTGCCGTGCTCGATGTCCTTCCGGAGCTGTATCTGCTCCTCGAGTATCTTCACGTACTCCGGCTCCAGGAGCTTCTCTTTCTTCACCAGCAGCTCGTCGAGGACCTGGGGTGTCTCTTTCGGGGTGGGGGGAGTGACGCCATAGAGCATGAGCGCGGCCTGGCTGGGGGTGAGGATCGCGTAGAAGATGTCCTCCATGCCTATCTCCCGGAGCTTGAAGCGCACGCGCTTGAGGCTCTGCTCCCCGGTGGACATGAAGAGGTCGATCGCCTCCTGCGAGGGCTTGATCTTCCCCTGCTTCAGGAGCTGCTTCCAGGGAGTGAACATCCCGCGGTCGTAGAACGGCACGCCATCCCTCAGCAGGGTGAAGATGATGGGGTTCGCCTCCCGCAGCGAGAGCCAGAAATCGCTGAGGATGTAGACCTGGATGTTGATCTTGTTCCGGATGCCGGTCATCTCCCCGGCCTCGATGCCCATCCCGATGATGATGGCGCGGAGCTTGTCCTTGAGCTCGGCGCGCGTCATCTTCTTCACGTCGGTGTCGTCGATGACGATGAAGACGTCGATGTCGCTCTGCGGCGTCGCGCGGCCCTGCACCAGTGAGCCCGCGAGGACGTAGCTCACGATGTAACGCTCGAACTTCTTCAGGACCATGTTCTTGTGGACCTCGGCGATCTTGATGGCGGCGAGCATGCCGTTGTCGTGCACCGGCGCTGACAGCGCGACGAGCTGGAGCATGTCGTATTTCGCGTCGTAGCACATCTGCCAAAGCTCGCTGAGGATGAGGGTGTTCGCCGCGAGGTCTGGCGAGACCTCCCTGCCCATCTTCTCGATGATGGCCGTGAGCTTGGTGCGCAGCTCCTCCTTGCTCATCTTCTGGCTGTCGGAGTCGTCCACGAGGACGAGGACATTGATGGTCTTCACGTCCGCGGCTTCGCCCTCCTTCGGCTTCTTCGGGGGGAGGAGCGCGATGCCCATGACATACTTGTCGAACTTCTCCAGCACGCGGGACTTGAACTTCTCCACCAGCCCGGTGATTTCCTTGAGGCGCTCTTGGGCCTCCTTGGGCAGCTTGGCCTGGAGCTGTTTCTGTATCTCCTCCATGTGGTGCTGGCCCTCTGCCTTGGGGGTTGCCGACGGTGAATCTTGCTGCGCAGGGCGCGGAGAAGGCTTTGATTTCTTGGACATGGTTCTCACTGGAGAGTCAGGCCATCTTTTAAAGGCTTCGGCCGGGCCGTGGAGAAAACTCCCCGTTTTCGGCCGGGGTGCCGTGTGATTTCCGCGGTGTCTCGCCGGCATGCGGCAAATCCTCACCCGTGCGACCGGGCCCCGCTCCTGGCCGCTCAGAAGAGGCGCTTCTTCGCCTCCAGAATGCTCGGCGAGGATCCGCCGTGCCAGCTCTTCCGCGGCCGGATGCACATGGGATAGAGGCGCTCGTTCATGTCATCGAAGACGATGGCCGCGCCGTCCTGCCGCGGCAGATCGTTGACGTATCGGTCGAGGCCCTCGCGCATGTAGCTCTGCATCAGGGCGCCGAGAGCGTCGATGTCTAACTTCGCGGTGATGCGGTGCGAGATGACGATGTCGCTCTGGGTCATCACGTCCGTGTGTATCTTGCCCGGCTGCTGGCTCGCGAGCACGAGCGAGATGCCCGGCTGCCGCCCCTCGCGGAGAATCCTGATGAGCGGCTCCGACGCGAGAGTGCTCCCCTCCAGGGGAAGGAACTCGTGCGCCTCGTCCAGCAACAGCCACACCATGGGGGTCTCGCTCTGGCGGGGCACCTCGAAGATGGACGTCCCCGCTCTGACGTCGGCGTACTCCTCGTTCCTTCTCGCGAGGAGACGCTCGGCGAACATCCGCTGGGAGAGCAGCCCGATGACCAGGGCGCGGAGCCTGTCGGACGCGGCCATGGTCGCGTAGCAGCTCAGGTCAAGCACCGCCAGAGAGCCTGGCCGTATCAGCTCCTTGAGTGGCGTGCCCTCCTCGCTGAAGAGCCCCCAGTCCTCGGCTGCGAGGAACCGGTTCTCCACCGCGCGGCGCACTTCCTCGGTGAAACCCTTTGCCTCCCGTACCTTCTTGAGGACGTCCTTCAGCGAGAATTCGTCCCCGAGGGAAGCGAGCATCCGTTCCACCATGACTCCCATGGGCTCGTTCAGGGTGAGGCCGAAGACCTCGCACCACTGGTACGCGTCAAGCTCATTGGCCCGGATGGAGAACGGCCTGTCCGCGGGAATGCCCTTCTCCTTGAAATCCTCAAAGTGGCCGGCCGGGGTGTAGATAGTGACGTCCATCCCCTTGGGCTCGAGCCCCCATTCCTGGAGGAGCTTCGCGTCGTGGTTGTTCGGATACTTCATGGTCCAGAACACCCCCATGGTATCCAGGATGATGACGCTGACGCGCTGGGAGAGCTCTGCCGGAAGGTCGAGAAGCCCCTCCGCGATGACGCCGAGGGAATAGCTCTTCCCGGAGCCGCGCTTCCCGCATACGAACACCACATGGCTGGTCGAGACGTCCATGTGGACCATGTTCGCCAGCGAGGTGGTGCGGTCCATCTTCACGTACTGCTTGCCCAGCTGGACCGTCCCTTCGGTGCCGAGCTTCTGCCGCCGGTCCTCCGAGCGCCCGATGACGATGTCGAACATCGGTAAAAGCGCGGTCAAGAGACTATTTAAGCCCTGCGGTTGGCGGCCTGACGGAAAAGTTCGATAATCGGTGCCCAGTCCGGCCGCCTTGCTGGAGAATTTCCGCCCCGACGAAACCTACGGCCGCATCCAGCGGACTTCGTAATACGTCACATCGCCCTCGTCATCCACGATGGCGAGCATCAGCCGCTTCTTGGTGCTGTGGGCGACGCGGTTCTTCGCGGCGAACTCGTGCCAGGTCATCGAGCCGGACTCGTGCACCGGGTACACCACCCACCGCGCGTGGTCGTCCCCGGGCTTGACGCCGCGGTCGTAGACCCGGAAGTCCGCCCCAAATTTCAGGGCGGTCTTCACCACGTACCCGCGCGCGCGGAGGTTCTTGAAGACGGAATAGCGGACCCAGAGCTGGGGCTCCTCGCGGCGCTCCTGCTTCAGCAATGTCTCGAAGGCTATTTCCCTCTCCCGGCCATCGAGGACCTTCAGGCGGCCCTTCTCCAGGAGGTAGAGCGTGTCCATGAGGGAGAGGTGGACCTTGCCGTCGTCGGTCGGCTTGCCGAAGCCGCTCTGGGAGAAGAGCAGCCGGGCCGCGTCCGTAGCCTCGGTCACGACGCGGTTCCGGGAGTAATGCGCGACGATACGCTCCACTTCCGGCGCAGGGCTCTCGTCGGGCTTCCGCTCGGTCTTCCGGGGCATGGCATGCCGGAGGCTGCCCTGCTTTATAAGCGTTCCCGGATTAATCCACTGGAGGACCACAAAATTTAAATAGAAAGGTACAAATAGTTACTACTAGCAGATAGAAATTATTACGGGTCGTAGGTGAGCCGCGCGGCGCCCGTCGGGGCGCGGCCGGAGCACAAGATTAATAAAGAGCGAATGTGCGGTGAGACCCATGGTGGAACCATCAAGCTTCAGGGGAGCACTCGACCTTTTCAACCGGCTGGGCCTGTACGATGTGGTGCTGCCGTTCCTGCTCATCTTCACCCTTGTCTTCGCTCTGCTGGAGAAGACGCGCGTACTCGGCACGGAGGACGTGGACGGGAAGCCATTCCCGAAGCGCAACCTCAACTCCATGATGGCATTCGTCATCGCCCTCTTCTTCGTGGCGTCGGCCGAGATGGTGCACATCGTCACCGAGGTCAGCACCCTCACGGTGCTCTTCCTCCTTGGCAGCGTGCTTTTCCTGCTGCTCATCGGCTCCTTCCACGAGCAGACCGACTCTGGCTTCTTCATTAAGGAGGGCGCCCTGCGGACCTTCTTCATCATCATCATGCTGGTCTCGCTCATCCTCATCTTCATGCACGCGGTGGGATGGCTGGGCACCCTGATGAACTTCCTCAGGGATAACTGGCAGAGCAACCTCGTCGCGACGGTGGTGTTCCTGCTGCTCATCTTCGGCGCGATATGGTTCATCGTGGGGGACAATTCTGGAAAGAAGAAGTAAGGAGGAAACAACATGGCAGTCTATGATTTCAACCAACTGATGGCGGACCTGAACAACTACGGCCTGAGCGCGGTGTTCCTGCCGTTCCTCCTCGTGTTCGCCCTGGTGTATGCCATTCTGGAGAAGATACGCATCTTCGAGAAGAAGAGCGTCAATGTCATCATCGCGTTCGTGATGGGATTCCTGGTCGCGTCCAACAGCTATGTGGTGGGCATCATCGCCAGGTCCCTCCCTAACGTGAGCGTGGTGCTCATCGCCCTGCTCAGCGTCATCCTCATCATAGGCATCTTCGGCTACCGGCTGCATCTCCACGAGTCCGGGGCAGGCGGGCTCATCGCCATGCTCGCCTTCGTGGTGGTCGCGTATATCTTCGCCCGCGCCGCCAACTGGGGGGTGCCGGGCCTGCCATGGCCGTTCAACATGCTGGACAACCCGGACACTCGCGCCATCGTGGTGGTGTTCGCAGTGTTTTTCATCCTCATCTGGTACATCACCAAGGAGGACAAGGCCAGCAGCACCGGAATGGGCATCGGGCGCGTGCTCGACGAGTTCCGGCACATGCTGAAGCCCTGAGGAGATGGCGACCCTCCTCGAGTCCAGCATCGTGGACCTCGGGATACTGGAGGGCCTGTCCGCCATCTTCATGGTCATCCTGGTCTTCGTGCTTATCTACGCACTGCTGCAGAAGACCCAGGCCCTAGGCGGCAAGCCCTCGCTGGACGCGTTCATCGCCATCGCGGTGAGCATGATCATGCTCATCTCGTCAACGGTGATGGAAATCATCGCGAAGATGACTCCCATCTTGGTGCTGCTGCTCTTCATGGCGATGTTCCTCCTCATAGCGACGCGCTTCATAGGCGTCGAGGACAGCAGCATCGTCACCATGCTCGGCGGCCAGAACGCAGCCTGGTGGTTCATCGTGGTGGGCATCCTGGTATTTCTGGGCGCCGCGGGGCAGGTTGTGGGCCCGCTGCTGGCATCAGGGAGCCCCGCTGAGGCTGTCCAGCCCAGCGAACCGGGCGCCACGGGCACGGGTGACTACAGCACCGATTTGCGCAACACCCTGTTCCACCCCACGTTCCTGGGGATGATTGTGCTCCTGCTGATAGGCAGCTTCACCGTGCGCACGCTGGTCATGAAGTAGGCCCAACTATATCTGGCGGCGCGCCGTATGCGTTCCGGATGGTCCTACCGGCATACCGGGAATCATCAGCATGACCGCTCCTTCACGAGCCTAAGGAGCTACTTCCTGCGCCTCTCCTTGAGCTCGTCCTTGAGCTTTCCCAACTCCGCGACGCTGGAACTCAGCTCCGGGATAATCTTCTGGAACACCTTCTCCATCCCCTTCATCTCGGTGCCCACGTCCCGGATGTTCTGGTCGTACTCGGTTATCTTGCCGAGGACGCTCTCGTGCAGCTTGTCGAACTCATCCTTGAGCTCCTTGAACTGGCCTTCCATCTCGATGATGCGCTGGTCCACGCGCTGCTTCCACTCGATGATCTTGTTGATGTGCTTCATCAGCTCCTTCCACTTCTCGTCGATAATCGCCTCGGCAATCTCCTCGATGTGGTCGGTGGAGTCAATCTGCTGACCGGGAGAGGACTGCTGCTCGCCATAGGCCTGCTCTTGATATGGCTGGGCATATGGCTGCTGGGCTGGGTAGGGCTGCTGCGCGGGATGCGGCCCTGGAAAGACCGGCTGGGTCTCCGAGGTGAAAGGAGTGAAGCTCTCGTCGTGTGCCGGCTCCCGCACCGCGGGCTGCTCAATCGAAGGCTGCACCATGGGGTTCTGCTGGGGCCACGGACGGAGCGGCTCCTGCTGGTAGTAGGGGGATATCTGAGCCTCTGCAGGCTGCTGCGGGGGCTGCACATCGTGGCCCACTGGCTGGCCGGTCTGCAGGTCAGCCTGGTTCATGGCATCGAATATCTGGTGGCTCTTGTAGCCGCTCCTCTGCAGGGCCTGGATGATCTGGTTGCTGCTCAGACCCTGGCGCCGCATGGAAAGGACATCTTGCACTGGCACCGCGGGCGCTGAAGGCTGCGGGAAGAGGGGTTCCTCCTTCTTCTTGCCCAGGTTGAAGATGGCCATGCTTCTCTTGGCTCCCCGGCACTTTTTAAACGTTGTGCTTCTTTCCCTGACGGATGCGCTCCTCGACGGCCTCGCCGATGAGTTTCTCCGCCTCTTTCCTCGTGAGGAACTCCATGGGGTTCCAGAGGGTCACATACTTCTCGAGCACCTGAAGGTCCTCCTTCCGGGGGACGTTGCGAAACTCCCGGATGATGAGCGTGACCTTCTCTTCAAGCTCATGCAGTTTCTCGCGGACCTCTTGCATCTCCTCCGCGTGGGCACGCAGGTCGCCGTGGAGCTTCTGGCTGCTCTCGATGAGGTTGTGGTCGCTCAGCTGGATGCGTTTCGAGAGATTGACGACGCGTTCCTCGGCAATCTTCACGCGCCTGCCGAGGGAGCCGAGCTGGTCCAGGAATTCCTGCAGGGAAACCGCTGTCTGTGCCGGCTGCTCCTGCTGGCCGCCCTGCTCGTAGAGCTTCTCCGAGTTCTCCTGCTCCTTGCTGAAGAGTCCCATCCCGCTTGCGACAGTTTTATAAAGTGGCTTGCCCAGGTCCGCACGAGCGGGGGGACGCCACAGACAGGCCGCTATACACCTCGCTGGAAAAATTCCTATAAGAACTTTGCGGTAAGATGGGGTTTGCAGATAAGGTCAAGGGCAGGGTCAGCAGCGCTGCGGCCGAGGCACGCGATTTTCTAGGGAGTCGGTAAGATGCTGTTCGAACGTGGTCTCCAGGCGGGGGAGTACGAAATCGTCCATGAGGGGGACGATACCATTCTCAAGGTGAACTATGAGGGCTCGAACATCGCGCCTTCCCTGGAAGACGACGCGATGTGCATGTCCCGCACCGTCTCCAGGCTTGTGGAGAATCTTGACGTCACCAAGATCATCTTTCTGGAGAAGCGGGATTTTGAGTACAGTTTCGAGCAGACCCAGCTCCTCCTTGAGTTCGCCGGAATCTTCAAGAAGCTCCTCAAGGAGAAAGATATGTTCAGCTACCAGCTCCTCGCTGCGGACTACCCCTCGCGCGTCCTCCATCAGAGATACACTGAGCTGCGGAATCTCATCCATAACACCCTCCGCGCGGACCCCATCGGTGCCTATGTGCAGCTGCGCCGCATCTCCAGGCGGGAGCGCATCGAGCTCGAGAAGGAGATTGACGAGCAGTACATCGAGGCCATCAAGAAGTACCTGACGCTGGTGGACTATGTTCTCGGGCTGCTGGAGAAGACCAAGCTGGTCGCACAGGTGAAGCCCTACCTTGCAGGCTACCGCACGGGCGACCGCACCCTCTACCGGAAGCTCTTCTCTCCCATCATCAAGCCCGACTTCATGTTCACCAAGCTCATGGCATCGTTTCCCGCCCAGGGCGAGGAAATTGACAGCTACTCGCTTCCCGACGGGACCGAGGTCACCATCTTCCGCGTTCCGGAGACTATCCAGCCGCTGTACCATCTCATCCCTCCCGAGTTCAAGCTGTCCGAGGAGAAATACGAGATCCTGGACCTCGCCAGGAACATCATCTCGGAGCACAAACCCAGCAGGCAGGAGTTCGTGGAACCGACGAGGATGCGGCAGGTCTTCCACAATGTGGGTCACGACCTCATCGAGGAGCTTACGTCCTACCGGAACCTCAAGCTCCGGGCGAAGGAGATTGACGAGCTTGCGGCCATCCTGGTGCGCTACACCGTCGGCTTCGGCCTCATAGAGGTCATCCTGCAGGACCCGCAGGTCCAGGACATCACGGTCAACTCGCCTCCCGGCCAGATTCCGCTTTTCCTGGTCCACGGGAAGCATGAGAATTGCTACACCAACATCATCCCCACCAAGACCGAGGCGGAATCCTGGGCCACCAAGCTCCGGCTTGTCTCTGGAAGACCCCTTGATGAGGCCAATCCCATCCTCGACACCGAACTCCTGCTTCCGGGGGCAAGGGCGAGAGTGGCCGCGGTGGCAGAACCCCTGAATCCGCAGGGCCTCGCCTTCGCCTTCAGGAGACACAGGGATAAGCCCTGGACGCTACCGCTCTTCATGAGCCAGGGCATGCTCAACGCCCAGGCTGCTGGCATCCTGAGCTTCCTCATCGACGGCTCGCGCACCTTCCTGGTCGCGGGCACTCGCTCAGCAGGAAAGACCTCCCTGCTCGGCGCGATGATGGTGGAGATCATGCGCCGCTACCGTATAATCACCATCGAGGACACTTTGGAGCTTCCCACCACCTCGCTGCGCAAGATTGGCTTCAACATTCAGCCCCTGAAAGTCCAGGGAGCGCTGACCCACGGCACGACCGAGGTGAGCGCGGAGGAGGGCATCCGCACCACTCTCAGGCTGGGTGACAGCGCGCTCATCGTCGGCGAGGTGAGGAGCGACGAGGCCAGGGCCCTGTATGAGGCGATGCGCGTCGGCGCGCTGGCCAACGTGGTCGCGGGCACCATCCACGGAGACAGTCCGTATGGCGTGTTCGACCGCGTGGTGAACGACCTCAAGGTGCCCAGGACCAGCTTCAAGGCGACCGACATCGTGGTGGTGGCCAATCCCATCCGCTCCGCGGACGGGCTGCACCGCTGGCGCCGCGTCACCCAAATCACCGAAGTCCGGAAAAAATGGGAGGAGGACCCGCTCGCCGAAGGCGGCTTCGTGGACCTCATGCGCTACAACTCCATCACCGACAGCCTTGAGCCAAGCCACGACCTCATCAACGGGGACAGCGAGATTCTCAAGTCCATAGCAGGCAATATCAAGGAGTACGCGGGCAACTGGGATGCGGTGTGGGACAACATCATGCTCCGCGCGAAGGTGAAGGAGACCCTTGTTCAGTATGCGACGAAGGCGGCGATGCCGGACCTGCTCGAGGCGGATTTCGTTGTCCTGTCCAATGATGAATTCCACCGGAGGAGCGACCAGGTCCGCGAGGAGAGCGGCAACCTGGACTCCAAGAGGATTTTTGTCCAGTGGGAGGAGTGGCTCAAGCGGGAGATACGGAAGCGCAAGCCGGCCTAGGAGACAGGCTCCAGGAGAAAGCGTAGCAGGAGCGCCGCCCAAAAGCATCCGAGGCCAGCGAGGTAGTACGCGCGACGCACCTCGTCCGGAAGGGCCGAGAGGCTGGTGGTGAAGGCCAGCAGGGTCCCGAAGGCCCCGAGCGCGAAGATGATGAGGCGCCCGAGGCTGTGCTGCCCGGGCCCTGCCCCCCTGAGGAGCTGCAGGTCGCTCCTCATGAGCAGCCCGGGAGTGTCATAGGTGCTCATAGGGAGAGCCCACCACCCGGCGGATATCCTTCGCCTTCTTCTCGCCGATGAGTCCTATCTGCCGCAGGCGCTCCTCGGACGCGGTCATCACGCCCTCCACGGAGCCGATGGAGGCAAGGAGGTCTTTTCCGAGGGTTGGCCCTATTCCCGGAAGCGCGGAGACGATGTACTCCTGCAGCTCCTTCATGGTCGCAGGCTTTCTCGAACCATGGGGGGAGAAGCCTCTGCCGGACTCGTCCTGCTCTCTCCGTGCGATGAGCAGGATATACTCCGTGGTCTCCTGGCTGTTGCGGGTGAAGATGAGCGGGATGCCGTAGCTCACCGCAATCGTGGCGAACATGCCACGTATGGCGTTCGGGTGCACCCTTCTCATGGAGTAGACATCCTCGGTCCCCTCCACGATGACGAGGGGCGCCTCGAAGCTCTGCCGGAGCTGCCGGACCTGCTCCAGGAGCCTTCCGTCGATGAGAGAGTCCACGAAGTCGGGAACGGTCTTCAGCTCCACCGCGACCCTGCTGCTGAGCACAAAATCAGCGCAGGCGAGCTGGGAGAGCTCCACTTCGGCGCCGCGCTCCGCGAGCGACCTGAGGATGCCCGACTCGCGCTCCCGGTGGTCGGCGAAGATGCGGATGCCCGCAGCTTGCCGTTCCTGAAATGAATCGAGCGTTGGCTGCGCTGGGGGCGAGGCCTTGAACTCCTTGCGCAGCTCGGCAAGGATGCGGTGCATCCGCTGCTCCTTTCTCTGCGCAATCCAGCGCGTGGGTTCGTCCCGCGTCTTCTCAGCGATAAGCACAACCACACGGCCCTGGTGCAGTCTTCCGGTGCGGCCGCGGCGCTGGATGGTGCGAATGGCGCTGGGCACCGGCTCGTAGAACACGACCAGGTCCACCTTGGGGATATCGAGGCCCTCTTCCCCTATGGAAGTCGCCACAATGACCTGGAACGCCCCGTCCCGGAACTCCTCCAGAAGGGCGCGCTGCTCCTTCTGGGACATCCCGGTGCCGGACTTCTTCGCCTGGCCCACGAAGAGCCGCGCCTTCACCTCCGGGAGCGAGTGGAGATCGTTGACAAGCATCACTCCGGTGTCACGATACTGGGTGAAGATGATGACTTTCCGGTCCCCCTTTACCAGTTCTTCGGTGACGATACCGCGCAATGCCCCCATCTTTGGGTGCTGCACCCCCTTGGAGATCAGCCCTTCGGTCAGCACGCAGGCAGAGCGGAAGTTGAGGTCCTTGACGAGATTCTGGACCGCCTTCACCGCGGAGGTACGGGACTCCTCCACCAGCTTCGTCAGATAGAGATGTAGCGGCTGCACTCCTTGGCTCTCCAGGAGTCCTACGGCGTGCTCAACCTTGAGAGCCTCCGCAAGCAGGGAGGAGGCCCGCATCAGGGAGAAGTCGCGCTCTCCGTGGGAAAGCCTCGCCTGTATCTGGCCCTGCAGCTCAAGGAGACTTCCCCGGCGCATGCTGAGCGACTCCAGTGCCATGAGCCTGCGCAGCTCTTCTACCTTCGAGCGCTCGCACGCCTGGAGATAGCCGTGCACCTTGGAGAAACTTTCCGGAAGCTTCACCGTCACCCACTCGATGCGCACCTCCTGCACATAAGGCTGCACATCGGGGTCCTCGTAGGTTCGCATCTCAATCTCCTCGATGCCGAGATTCTTGCACACCTCGCGGACGCGGTCGAGCTGGCTGCCAGGAGAGGCAGTCAGTCCGAGGACTCTTGGGAATCTCGCCATCTTGAGGTATTGCTTCACTATCCACACATAAGCGTAGGAGCCGACCGCACGATGCGCCTCATCGACGCCGAGAAGGGTGACCTCCTCCAGCGCAATCTTCCCCGAGATGATATCGTTCTCCAGCCCCTGCGGCGTCGAGAAGACGACGGCCGCATCCTTCCAGAGCGCGGCGCGTCGTGCCGGAGGGACTTCGCCGGTGAACACCGCGAGCTTCTCCTCGGGAAGGTCGAAGTGCTCCTTGAAGACCGCATGGTACTGGTCGATGAGCGGCTTCGTCGGCCCAAGGAGAAGGACTTTCGAGCCAGGATACTGCAGCAGCCGCTGGGCTGCCAGCATGAGAAAGATGAAAGTCTTTCCCATCCCTGTCGGCAGCACCACCAGGGTGTTCTTCAGCGCGGCAGTGTTGAGGATGGTCTCTTGGTAGAGCCGAGGCCGGAAATCGCGTATCATCCCCCGACAGCGGACAAGGCGCGAGCTATTTATAGTTTCCCCCGTGAATCCCGGAATTTCGCCGCCAGGTCCATGATTCCTTTCGTCCACAACAGGTTGACGCGCATCGCGGTCCGCAGGGGGACCTTACCTGTGGTCTCCACGGTCACGCAGTGCCGGGTGCCCATGCGATAGAACAGGTCGGTGATGCCCCCGTCGTGGCGACACACCAGGCCGTAGGCGTCCGTGCAGGGCGTCTCCTCGGACGGCACGGGCTTGTAGCCGGAATCGATGGGGGAATGCTTGAGGAGCGGGACAAGACGCGATACTCGGCGCGCGATGGGAAAATACTCCTCCCCGCTACCGAAGATGTAGGCATAGCTGAGCTTCCTCTCACAGAAATAGTCCTGATGGAGGTCCGCCATACCGAGGATGCGGCTGAAGGGAAGCTTCCTGAAATCCTTATGAAGCAGCTTCGTCTCCGCGGGAAGGCCGAGGTTGAGCATCGGGTCCGAGCTCCACACCCAGCTGTCGAACCGCGTTGAGTTGCGCAAGTCGCTGACCAGGACATTGTCCCGCACATACCTCATGAAATCGTTGTTGCAGTCCTCGTCCATGGCGTTGTAGCGAGTGCCGCTATCAAATCCCGAGGGGTTCACACAGGGGTATACCACGAGCGACATGCCTCTCTTTTCCGCGTGGAGCTGCATCTCGCGAAGATGGACCAGGACGGAAAGCGGGCCTGCGCGCTCCTCTCCATGGAGGCCGGCCTCCACCACGATGAGCGAAGCGGCCCGGAGGTTTCCGATGCGGATGAGGGGATACGCTACCTTCGGATAGCGGATGACGCCGTAGGTATGCACCGGCATTCCGAGCTTCCTTGCGCGCGCGATGAGCCGTCCATGAAGCTCGTCATAGGGGAGGTCGGCGAAACCCACGCACTCTAGGGGTAATATCCCCTTATTAATGTTGCCACGGGCAATCGGCAGCGATGCGGAGCATATCCTGGGTTCCGGCAAAGCGGAACCCGTACGTCATCGCGGCCGGGCTCCGTAAGGAATCTGCAGAAATCCCGCATAGTTTTTTAAGGCTCCCCGCGTCTCCCTGCGCCATGTCGGACACAGTCAGGGGCAGCAGCTGACCTCCGACTAGTTATTTCTCTGGACTATGGAATACGTAAAGGACATCCTCTGGACTCCGGGCATATCGCTCCAGGATACTGTAAAGGCCCTGGGAAGCGTGGGCTTCCAGAGCGTAGAGCTCCGCCGCGCAGTTGAGGTCGTGGTCCGCATGCGCAAGGAGGGCGCGAAAGTCTTCCTCACCTTCACCTCCAACATGGCGACTTCCGGGCTGCGCGGCCTCTTCGCCCAGCTCATCGAGCTCGGCCTTGTCCATGCGGTCGTGACCACAGTGGGCAGTGTCGAGGAGGATATCATGAAGGCTCACGGGGAGCGCTTCCTGGTGGGGAGTTTCCATAGCGATGACGTCGAACTCCACGAGAAGGGCATGAACAGGGTGGGCAACCTGATGATCACCAACGAGAGCTACGCACGCTTCGAGGACCTCTTGCTCCCCATGCTGTCGAAGCTCTATGGACGCAAGGCGCGGTGGTCCAGCGTCGAGCTCCTGCGCGAACTCGGCCTGATGCTGAAGGACGAGCGGAGCATCCTCTTCCAGGCCGCGCGGAAAGGCGTGCCGGTCTTCTGCCCGGCCATCACGGACGGAGCGATGGGCTTCCATCTCTACCTCTTCCAGCAGAAGCACCCGGACTTCGTGGTGGATGTGGTGCAGGATTTCAAGGAACTCATCACCTGGACCTCGCACGACGACAAGAAGGGGCTGGTCGCGCTCGGGGGCGGCGTCTCGAAGCATCATGCCATCCTCGCCGCCCTTCTTACCGGGGGCCTCGATTATGCGCTTTACCTTAGCACCGCGCGCTATACCTCGGGGAGCATGTCCGGGGCGACCACCCAGGAGGCGAAGAGCTGGGGGAAAATCAAGGACGACGCGGATGCGGTGACCATCAACGGCGAAGCCAGCGTGTTCTTCCCGCTCATCGCGCTCAGCGCGCTGGAGCAGCTCCATGAGGAGGGGCTGCTGTGAGCGCGAGGTTCGTGCTCTCCAGAAGCATTGCGCTCGAGAAGTACAGAAAGCTGCGCGAACTCGGCCTGACGGTCGCGTACAGCGTGAAGACGAATCCCCTCGTCGCCGAGCTCCTGGAGCGGGAGACGGATGCGCTGTTTGTCATGCACCCGATGGAGGACCTCGGACTCATCCGCGACCCGCAGCGGGTGTGGTACTACGGCCAGGGCTGGGATGTGAAGGAGATAGACTCGCTAGTCTCCCGCGGGGTGACGCGCTTCGTGGTGGACAACACCGCGGACCTCGCCGCCCTGGAAGGCTTTCTCGGAAGCTCTTCCCATCGCATTTCCCTGCTGCTCCGCGCCCGGTTCCGGGAGCACTCGGTCTTCACCGGCAGGCATTACGTCTTCGGGATGGACTCAGCCACGGTACGGAGGAAGATTGCGGAGCTGCAGGGCCATCCGGCAATCGAGGCGCTCGGGGTCCATGTCCACCGCAAGAGCCAGAACATCAGCGAGTGGTCGCTGGTGGAGGAACTCAAGGGCATTCTGGACGACGAGGCAGGCATCCAGCTGCTCAACATCGGCGGGGGCATCCCGGCGCGCTATGCGAACAGCTCGGATGACGCTCTCGAGGGCATCTTCCGGAAGCTCCGGGAGGTGGTGGCGTTCGCAAAGGAACGCGATATCAAGGTCATCGCGGAGCCGGGGCGCTTCATCGCCGCGCCCTCCGTGGTGCTGGAGACGACGGTGAAGCGTGTCGTCGGCGACACGGTCATCCTGGACTGCTCGGTGTACAACAGCGCGATGGACTCGCTCATCGTCCCGCTGAAGCTTGCCGTCGATGGCGAACTCAGCGAGGGGAAGGCGTACACCCTCAAGGGCTGCACTCCCTGCTCCATGGACCTCTTCCGGTATGCGGTGCGGCTCGCGCGGCCCCCAAAAGAGGGGGAGACCATCCGCTTCCTGAACGCCGGAGCGTACAACTTCGCGAGCGACTTCTGCGGGCTGAGGAAACTGGAAACAGTCATCGTGGGGTGAACCTGCAAGTGCGGATTGCTCATGCGCATCACAAAAAGAAATCGATTTAAACAGACACTAACGAAGGACCACAGGGAAGTAAGCATGCGATACCTCATCATGGGAGACCTGCACGGAGGCGACCTCGGCCCACTCGAAACAGCCATGGGGCAGATTGCGCCAGACGCGCTCATTTGCCTGAGCGATTTCGACCAGGCGAAGACCATTCGGCAGTTCTTGGCGCTCCAGGAGCGAATGGGAACAAAACCGGTCGTCAGCGTGGCGGGAAATCATGACCTGGCAGTCCTCGACGGCACATACATCTACTCAGGCAGCATGGCACGCCAGGGCAAGTCCTTCTGGGAATTCCACGACGAGCTGCACGCCGATTCCATCGCGAGGGACTATCTCCACCTGCTGGTGCACGAGATGCCCTTCAGAGTTCCGCTGGACATCGGCGGCAGGCACGCCTTGGTGATGCATGCCGCGCTTGATGGCAGCCTGGTGAGCTATCCTGCCTGTCCCTCTGCGGAGAGGGACCTATGGCTCCGGCTGCTCTGCGAGGAGGATTACCTCCAGAACTTCGCCGCGATGCGCGCAGAGGGCGTCGATATCCTCATCCGTGGCCACGACCACGCGCCAAAACTCGCCTCTCTCAACGAGAAGCTTCGGATTGAGGAACCTACTGCGGGCAGCCGCTACGCTCTAGGAGAGGGCATGCACGTCATCAATCCCGGAGCGTGGTGCGACAAGTGGTTCGCGACACTGGACGCAGGCGAGGTGCCGGTCCTACACTACCGGCGGCTGTAGTCCCGCTAAATCTCCGTGAGCACTCCGCGCGGTCCGGGGTTGATGACCCTGGTCGGCCCGATGAAGTCCTCCTTCCCGAAGTTCTCGTGGAAGTGCCCGCAGACGTGCAGCACGGGGTGCTGCTCCTCGATGAATCTGCGGTAGGACTCGTTGCCCCGGAACTCGCCGTAGAGAGAATCAACCTTGGTGCCATAGGGCGGCGCGTGGGTCACGAACACCACCTTTTCCGCCTTCTTCAGCTCGCCGCGGAGGAACTTCTCCCAGAAGCGCTCGAAGGCCTCGTCCTTCCGCGCGAATCCCCCGCCGCCGTGGCCCACGAAGGTGACGCCCTCGTGCTCGTACACCCCCTGGTGGAGGAAGAGGAGCGGGGGATACTTCCCGCACACCGCCTTGATCTCCTCCAGGCTGTCGTGGTTGCCATGCACGACGATGCAGGGCTTTCCCGCCCGCGAGAGGCCGCGGAGGAGCTTCTCCACGCTGCCCTCGACGGTGTTGATGTCCCCCGCGAAGACAATCGCGTCAGCGGCCCTGGCCTTCTCGAGCACAGAGGCCAGAGCAGACTCGCTCCCATGGATATCGGTGAAGAGCACCAGGCGCATCCGTGGGAGGGAGGCTGATTCCGTTTTAAACGTGTCGGTCCGTGAGAAGTCCTTTCGGCCGTAATGCCATACGAGTTCCTGGCTGTCTCGCCGTCATGCCGGACATGCTCAGCGGCGCGGCCTACGGTCTGCGGTTCCTGCGGGAGTTCAGACGTCGAGGTTCTTCACTTCGAGGGCGTGCTCCTCGATGAACGCTCGCCGGGGCTCCACATCGTCGCCCATGAGGAGGGTGAAGACCTCGTCAGCGTACACCGCGTCCTCGATAGTCACCCGTATGAGACTCCTCCGCTCTGGGTCCATGGTCGTCTCCCAGAGCTGCCCGGGGTTCATCTCGCCCAGTCCCTTGTAGCGCTGGATATTGATCTTCTGCCCCTCCAGGGCCTTGAGCGCCTCATCGTTGTACACGTACTGCTCCTTCTTCCCCCAGCTCACGCGGTAGAGCGGGGGGTTGGCGATGAACACGTAGCCGGCCTCGATGAGGGGAAGCATGTGGCGGAAGAAGAACGTCAGCAGCAGTGTCCGGATGTGGGCTCCGTCGACGTCCGCGTCCGTCATGATGACGACCTTCCGGTAGCGCGCCTTCTTGAGGTCGAACTCGTCCCCGATGCCGGTGCCGATGACGGTCACCAGCGCGGCTATCTCCCTGTTCCGGACAATCTTCACGAACCGCGACTTCTCCACATTGAGGATCTTTCCGCGAAGGGGGAGCACTGCCTGTACGTTACGGTCGCGGCCCTGCTTCGCACTCCCACCAGCGGAGTCGCCCTCGACGACGAAGAGCTCGCACTCATCGGGGTCCTTCGAGCTGCAGTCGGCGAGCTTGCCAGGGAGGGAGGTGCTCTCGAGCAGGCTCTTCCGCCGGGTGAGCTCGCGGGCCTTCCGGGCCGCTTCCCTGGCGCGGGCCGCGTTCACGCATTTCCCCAGTACCACTTTCGCGACCAGGGGGTTCTCCTGCAGGTAGCTGGCGAGCCCCTCGTTCACCATGCTCTCCACCAGGCCCTTCACCTCTGAGTTGCCGAGCTTGGTCTTGGTCTGGCCCTCAAACTGGGGCTCCCGCAGCCGCACGGAGAGCACGGCGGTGAGGCCTTCCCTCACATCGTCGCTGCTCAGCTGCTCCTCGCCCAGGCCGCTGCTCTTCGCGTAGGCGTTCAGCGTCCTCGTGAGCGCGCTCTTGAATCCAGTGAGATGGGTGCCGCCTTCATGGGTGTTGATGTTGTTGGCGAAGGCGAAAATGCGCTCATGATAAGCCTCGGCGTACTGGAGGGCCGCCTCCATCTGCATGTCGTCCTTCTCCTTCCGGAGGACGATGGGGTCGTGCAGCGGCTTCTGGCCGTGATTGAGATACCGGACGAATTCGACGATGCCGCCGCTGGCGTGGAAACGCTCGCTCTTGCCGGTGCGCTCATCCGAGAGGGTGATTTCCAGTCCGGGATTCAGGAAGGCCAGCTCCCGGAGGCGCTCTTCGATAGTGCCCCAGTCCACGTCCAGGGTTTCCATCACCTGAGTATCAGGCCAGAAGCGGACGGTAGTGCCCCTGGTGGCGGAATCGCCCAGGACTCTGACTTCACCGACAGGAGTACCCCGCGCATACTGCTGGTAATAGATGTGCCCCTCGCGGTGCACCCACACCTCCAGTTTCACCGAGAGGGCGTTCACCACGGAGATTCCTACGCCATGGAGGCCGCCGCTGACCTTGTAGGTCTTCCGGTCGAACTTCGAGCCGGCGTGCAGCTTGGTCATCACAATCTCGAGAGCTGACTTCCCGTACTGGGGATGGTTCTGCACCGGGATGCCCCGGCCGTTGTCCTCGACGGAAACGCTGCCGTCGGCGTGCAGCTTCACCACTATCTTGGTGCAGAATCCCGCGAGGGCTTCGTCGATGGAGTTGTCCACCACCTCGTAGACGAGATGGTGCAGCCCGCGCTGGTCGGTGGAACCGATGTACATGCCCGGCCGCTTGCGGATGGCCTCCAGGTTCTCAAGCACGGTGATGTGCTTCGCTCCGTAGACTTCCTCTTCCGGCGCGGGGTTCGGTTCCATGAGTTCCACTAGGTCACGAAGACAGCATCATCTGGATGATGCATTATTAATAAGCCTATCGGCCGAAGATACGGAGGATTTACAAAACTGAGAGTTAAAATGGGAAATAAACTTATTTTTATTTGATAAGCAGGTATACATAATCCCATTTTTGGAGCATGCACTGAGGCTCAGGCAGGGTGCTGCAGCGGCTCCCCGTCGAGCTGACGGAGCAAGCCTTCGTGTCCTTCCCATCGGACCTCGGTGACGAGCTGCTTCTGGAGCCCCTTCAGCGCATCAGGGAGGTCGAGCCCCTGCACAAGGTCAAGGTACGTCCGCTGGAGCTGCTTCATCTCCTCGGGGACATCAAGCTCGACGCAGCGGTCCGTCTTCGAATCGAACACCAGGCAGATGGGGGTGAGTTCTGCCGCTGTCCCGGTCATCGCCACCCCCCTGAATTTGCCTGCGAGCAATTCGTCCAGAGGCACATCCCTGAACGCCACCTTGGCGCCCTGCGCATCCAGGATACGGGTGAGCGTCCACAGGGTCTTCCCGGGAAGGATGGGATGACCCTCCTGCTTGGGGGATATCCAGCGCCCCTTGCCCTCGTAGAAGAGCAGATTCTCGCCAGTTCCCTCCAGGAGATGGCGCTTCGAAGAGGTGTCCGTCAGGAGCATCTCCGAGAAGTGATTGGACTTCGCGGTGTTCACCGCACGCTGGCCCGTCGCGTAGTTGGAGACCAGCTTGTGGTGCCGGTTGAACTCAGCGTTTCCCGTCTCGGCGACAAGGACCGGAGCTCCGCGCTGGAATTCCAGCTCTCCCAGGTACTTCCCCCAGGGGATGGCAGCGACCATGAAATGCTTCGGATGGTGGAGGGAGAAGACTCCAAGGGAGCGGTCGGCCCTCGCCCCCACCCACGCGAGCGGCCTGAAATACCCGCCGGTGTCCGGGCTGATGTTTCCCGACGCGACGTTGAGCAGGATGGTGTTCAGGATGGCCTCGCGAGCCTCGGCCTTGGTGAACGTGAGTCCCTCGGCAGGCCGGGCAGCCACCTTCTGGCCGGTGCTCTGGAAGAACTCCGCGTACTTCCTGGCCACCGCAGGGTGGCTCTTGGAAAATCGGTCCCAGAGCGGGGCACCTGCAGGAGGACGGAGCCAGATGTACTCCAAAGAGCCGAAAAGCCTCTCCACGCGGAGGTCGAGTCCGATGACGTTGAGGACGCCCGGTTTCTTCCTGTTGGGATAGCACCGCCCCCCCTCGAATGCGCCTCCGCCGTAGTGCAGGGTATGGGTGAAGAGAAACTCCTCAAGGGTGAGCCAGTCCGGGAGCGCATTTCCGCGGTAATACTTCCCGTCCAGAAAGACCACTCGGGAACTCTTGGAGCCTCCTGTTGCTCGCGCCTGGCTCACATCTCCGCAGTGACGCAGCGGCTTAAAAGCTTTGCCATGCGCCCATCGGAAAAGGCTCGCGACCGCAGCGGCCGCATTGCGGACAATGCCGGGCATCACGGTGAGACCACCATGAACTCTCCTGGGTCCGGGACCTGCCAGCATTTTTAAAGGCCGCGCGGTTCCCCTGAAAGGATGGAATCCGTTCTCGGTGACGGCGCCGAGGCAGTTGTCGTTGCCCGGGATGGGGACGCCGTGAAGCTCAGGAAGGAGAAGCGCTACCGCCATCCGGACATCGACGTGCGACTCCGTTCCACAAGGACGAGGCAGGAGGCCGGAATCCTTGAGAAGCTGCATCGCCTGGGCTTCCCGTCTCCGGAGCTGCGGGCAATGGACGACAGGGCGGCCGAGATTCGCATGGAATTGCTCTGCGGCGAGAAGGTCAGGGACTTGCTCGACGGGAGCTGCGACTGGAACCCCCTCGCGGAACAGCTCGGCGCGCTCGTGGCGCAGCTGCACCAGAACGACATCATCCATGGCGACCTCACCACCTCGAACATGCTCCTCATCGGGAAGAGGCTGCACCTCATCGACTTCGGCCTGGGATACTACTCTGCGAAGGCCGAGGACAAGGCGGTGGACCTGCACCTCCTGAGGAGGGCGCTGACATCCCGGCATCCTGCGCTCGCGGAGGATTTCTTCGGCGCGGCGATTTCGGCCTATCGGAAGGCAAGACTGGAGCAGTCCGGCCCGGTGCTCGAGCGCCTGGCGCTCGTCGAGCGCAGGGGACGATACCAGAAGGGTTCCTGACGGCCATGCAGGAAATCTGCTGATTCCGGCCAGAGTGTCGTGCGAGTTCCGGGTTGCATCGCCGGAATGACGGATATTCTCCGCAAAGCGGCCGACTCTCTGCGGGCTCTTCCTGCGAGGCCGAGGCCGCAACCTTTTTAAACGCTGGGACTCCTCCCCGCTGAGCCGGAAGGCTGACACCATGACCAATCGCAAGGGCGGATACCGCAGGAAGACCAGGCACAAGATTGCGAAGAAGCCCGGCACGAACGGGAAGCTGAGCATCGCGAGGTACTTGGCGGAGTTCTCTCCCGGCCAGCGCGTCATGCTCGCCCTTGAGGCGAGTTACCACAAGGGCATGTTCCACCCGCGCTTCCAGGGCCGGGGCGGGGTTGTCGACAGCAAGACTGGCGACTGCTACCGCGTCACAATCAAGGACCTTTCCAAGAAGAAAACCCTCGTGGTGCACCCCGTGCACCTTCTCCGCCAATGACCGACGCAAAAATCATCACCGAGGATGCCCTCAGCATGGGAGACCTGCTGCAGGAGTTGAGGAAGGTGAAGAAGCGCGACGGGGAAGTCGTGAGCTTCCGGGTCACCAAGGTCGAAGAATACCTCTCCCAGTTCCTCAAGCAGAAGAGCCATGTGGAGCTGCTGGAGAAGCTGCACAAGCTCGAGGTGCCCCGGCTCAAGGACATGCACCTCATCAAGATAGTGGACCTCATGCCCGCTTCGCCCGACGAGGTGAAGATGGTCCTCCAGGCCTATCCTCTCTCTGTGAGCGCAGAGAACCTGAAAAAGATTGCCGACGTCGTGAGGGAGTTCTCCCCGGCAAAGAAAGAATAGAGGGGGATGAGCCGGGATGACACCTAATGACGAGTTGAGAAAACCACGGGAGGAGGCCGCCATTGTGCTGGACTACCTGCCGAACGGCTACCCCTTCGAGAACAAGCCCGCTCATCTGAAATCGCCCGTGGCGCAGGCCGTCGGCAAGACGCGATTCGTGCTGCTCGAGCTGGTGCCCCGCACGGGGACCGCGCTGCAGCCCCTCGAGGAAGTCTACATCGGAGAGGGCAAGCGGGACAAGATTCACCACATCCAGGGCAGGCTCGCCTTCGAGCGCCTGACGCACACCGCGCGCGCCGAGCTGGAATTCGTCCTCAAGGACATCGTGCAGAAGGAGGAGGCCCGCTTCGTGGAGTTCTTCAACAAGGCCCAGCCCCTCTCGACGCGGATGCACTCCCTGGAGCTGCTCCCGGGCATGGGCAAGAAGCGCATGTGGGAGATAGTCAATGAGCGGAAGATCCGCCCGTTCTCCAGCTTCCAGGACATGCAGGACCGTATCAAGCTGATGCCGGACCCGAGGAAGGTCATCATCAGCCGCATCCTGGAGGAGCTCCAGGGCCTCGACAAGCACTCCATCTTCGTGGAGCGGGCCGCTCCGCCCCGCGAATAGGCGAGCCCGAGGGCGGGATTGGCCGCATTGCGGATGATGTCCGGTATGACGGTGCTGCAGCCCGGAAACCGTGCGGCATCGCGGCCTAAATCTCGGACTCATCTCCCTGGTCCGGCGCAATCCTTATAGGCACAACCACGCTTCCCATCGCATGGACCGCATGGAGTCCCTGGAGGACTGGCTCGCGGCGCTGCAGTCAGCGGGTTGCCCCATCGTCGTCGAGGGGCCAAAGGACCGCGCTGCGCTGGAGCAGTTCGGAATCCTGGATGTGGTCACGCTCAGCCGAGAGCCGCTGCACGAGGTCGTGGAAGGCATCTCCGCGCGCTCGAAGCGCGTCGTCATCCTCACGGACCTGGACAAGGAGGGAAAGCTGCTGTACAGCAAGCTCCGCCAGGGCTTCTCGCGCCTCGGCGTCCAGGTGGACAACGTCTTCCGGGAATTTCTTTTCAGCACGCAGCTGTCGCACATCGAAGGCCTCGCGACCTATATCCGGAGGGAACGATGACACTCGAGCGCATCATCGGCCTCACCGGGGGCATCGCCTCCGGCAAGAGCACCGTGGGCGCGTTACTCGCGGAGAAGGACTGCACCGTGCTCGACGCGGACCGCATCGTGCACGGCCTCTACCGAAGCAACCGTACGCTGCAGGCACGGCTCCTGCTCTCCTTCGGCCCGGGAATCCTCTCCTGGCCCCCTGCGGTGGACCGGAAGAAGCTCCGGGAGAAGGTCTTCTCCGATGAGAAGATGCTTGCGAAGCTGGAGCGGATTGCCTGGCCCTATGTGCTGCGCGAGATAGAGGAGCGCGTCAGGGCGGCGGAAGGGAGCGTGGTCATCGAGGCATCGCGGCTCTACGAGTCCGGGTACGCCTCGCGGCTTGACGCGGTCATCCAGGTGGAGTGCCTGCCGGACATCCAGCGCTACCGACTGATGCAGAGCCGCGGCTTCTCCCGCGAGGATGCCGAGGCGGTCGTCGAGCTGCAGCGCAGGAGCATGGTACGCTGGCCGTTCTCCGACTACACCATTTACAACAGCGGCGACGACCCGAAGCTGGAGCTGCTGCGGGCGCAGGTGGACAGGCTATGGGGAAGACTGCACTCGGAGAACTCTACCGCGCGCTCCTGAAGGAGCACGGCCCCCAGGGCTGGTGGCCGCTGCTCGGGGTGAGAGGAACAAATCCCACGAAGACCGGCTCGCTCCGGGGATATCATCCGGGAGACTTCACGTATCCCCGCAACGCGGGGCAGCGCTTCGAAATCTGCGTCGGAGCCATCCTGACCCAGAACACCGCGTGGCCGAACGTGGAGAAGGCGCTCCTGCGGCTGAAGGCGGTGAAGGCCCTCAGCGCGGCCGCGCTGCTGGGGCTTCCCGAGAAGGAGCTCGCGGCGCACATCCGTCCCGCGGGGTACTTCAACCAGAAGGCGAAAAAGCTCAAAGTGTTCGCGCATTTCTTCCAGGGGCTCCCGGGACGCACTCCTACGCGGGATGAGTTGCTCTCGCTCTGGGGCATCGGGCCGGAGACCGCGGACAGCATCCTCCTCTACGCGTACAGGGTGCCCACGTTCGTCGTTGACGCGTACACGAGACGCGTCCTCCTCTCGGCCGGGATGACGCGCGAGACCCGCTATGATGCCCTGAAGGCGCTGTTCGAGCGCTCGCTTCCGAGGGATGCCGCGCTCTACCAGGAATTCCACGCATTGCTCGTGGAGCACGGGAAGGGCAGCGAGGATTACGGACGGAGCCGCAGGTAAAAGAAGACTGCCGCGGCGACGACCGCGATGAGCGCGCCCACGAAGAGCAGCTTCATGAAGGTGATGACGACCTGTGACCTCATGCGCACCTGGCTCTCCCGCACCCGGAAGTATGCCCCCATCATCAGGAGGAGTACCGTACCACCGACGATGAGGAGGGTGTACGCCGGCAGAGCCGACTTGACCGCGGACCATCCGCCCGTGAGGAACTGCATCGCGGTCGCAGCGCTCCCGGTGAGGACGAGGGCTGCGGCGCCGAGCGCCAGAAGGAGAGGGAGGACCCGCCTGAGTTCCATGCGCACACTATGGGAATAGCCTCTTAAATAGTTTGGCACGCGACGTATTGAATCGGCCTCGCGCTGACAAGCCCGTTTTCAAGCGCGCCGACCCGCGGAACTGTGTGATGGGGCGAAGCAGAGTCGGCCGTGCGAGAATATCCGACCGGCGAGACATCCCGATACTTGCCCGTCACTCCGGCCTACAAAAATTTCGGGGCGAGATAAAGGGGGAGGGGACCGTGTGCGGCACAGCCCCCTCCTGTGGTGCAGGAAACAACTGGCTCAAGGGGATTATGAACGCATTGTCTGGAATGTATAGGTATCGTACTGCGCATCGAGGCATTCCAAGCAAAGGTATTTAAGAGCCGTCGCCCAGGGAGCGCCTGGGATGCCAGGCCAGAACGTCCGAACGGTTCCTGTCGAAGTTCTCGTCATAGGCTCTGGAGGTGCTGGCCTCCGCGCCGCCATCGCGGCGCACGACGCCGGCGCCCAGGTCACGGTTCTCGGACGGACACTGCAGGGAAAGGCCCATACGGTGATGGCAGAAGGCGGAATCAACGCCGCGCTCGGGGACCTGGACCCTGAAGACAGCTGGATTGTCCACGCAGCCGACACCCTGAAGGAGGGCGAGTTCCTCTCGCATCCGGAGATAGCGGAGCGGCTCGCCAGGGACGCACCGGAGCGGCTCTTCGAGCTGGAACGCTGGGGAGCGGTCTTCGACCGCACTCCGGATGGCAGGATCATGCAGCGTCCCTTCGGGGCGCACACCTACCGAAGGACGTGCCACGTGGGGGACCGCACCGGGCTCGAGCTCGTGCAGACGCTCCTCGCCCAGGTACGGAAACGGGGAATCGACATCCAGGAGGAGATTGTCATCACCTCGCTGCTCACCTCAGGGAGCGGCTCGGGGAAGCGCGCCATCGGCGCCACGGCGGTTGACCTGAAGACAGGAGAATTCTACTGCTATCTCGCCCGCGCGGTGGTGCTCGCGAGCGGCGGCTACGCTCGCGTCTACAAGATCACCTCGTCGCCCGGAGAGAACTTCGGCCACGGCCCGGCGATGGCCTACCGCGCCGGCGCCGAATTGATGGACATGGAGATGGTCCAGTTCCATCCGACGGGCATGACGTGGCCCGAGACGGCGATGGGCATCCTGGTCACCGAGGCGGTGCGCGGCGAGGGGGGCGTCCTCAAGAACAGCAAGGGAGAGCGCTTCATGACGCGCTACGACGCGAAGCGGATGGAACTCTCCGCGCGGGACATCGTCGCGCGAGCCATCTACACCGAGGTCAAGGAGGGCCGCGGCACTCCCCGCGGCGCGGTCTATCTCGACATCAGCCACAAGCCCGCTCCGTTCATCCGGAAGAAGCTCGCCAAGATGGTGAAGATGATGCAGGATTTCCAGGGCGTCGACATCACCAAGGAGCCCATGGAAATCGCCCCCACCGCGCATTACGCCATGGGCGGAATCCGCGTCGAGCCGGACACCGCCATGACCTCGCTCTCCGGGCTCTTCGCCACGGGCGAAGTCGCGAGCGGGGTCCACGGGGCGAATCGCCTCGGGGGAAACTCGCTGACGGACCTCGTGGTCTTCGGGAACATCGCAGGAAAGGCAGCGGCGGAGTACGCGAAGGCCGCTCCGGCGGCAGCTCCGGACAGGGCGGAGATCGATGCCGAGTACTCGCGCATCACCACCTCCTTCGGCAGGAAGGACGGCATCTCACCGGCAGTTGTGCAGGAGGAGGTGCGCGAGCTGATGTGGCAGCACGCGGCGATAGAGCGCAGCGCCGCCGGACTGGAGGAAGGGCTCGCGAAACTGCAGGCCCTCGCAAAGAGGGCCATGGCCGTGAGCGGCGACCTGCGCTTCAACCCCGGCTGGCTGGACTATCTCGATGCCGGGAACGCGCTGGTGGTGTGCGAGGCCATCCTGCGCAGCGCGCTCATGCGCCAGGAGTCCCGAGGGGCGCACATGCGCACCGACTTCCCGGAGATGCGGAAAGACTGGAAACGCAATATTATCTGTGTCAACCGCGGGAGGATGCTGCTGAAGACGCGGCCGCTTCCCGAGATAGGACCAGAGGTCAGGCAATGGATGCAGTCCAGGAACATGTCACTGCAGTAGTGCGGCGCTTCGACCCCACGAGGGAGAAGACTCCGCGATACGTCGAGTACGAGGTGCCCTATGTCAAGGGCATGAAAGTCCTCGACGCGGTGCGGTACATCCAGAGGAATCTCGACGGCACGCTGGCGTACCGGTGGAACTGTAGGGAGGGCATCTGCGGCTCCTGCGCGATGGAGGTGGACGGGAAGCCGGTGCTGACCTGCAAGACCGAGGTGCGCGGGAAGATGCTCATCGAGCCGATGCTCTCCTTCCCGTGCGTCAAGGACCTGGTCGCCGATGTGCGCGAGGTGCGCGAGAAACTCGCGAAGCTCAGCCCTTGGCTCGCCCCCCGCCCGGAGGAGGACGCGAAGAAGGAGTTCTGGCGGATAAAGGAGCACGAGCTGCACGAGGCGGAGGAAGCGCGCCTGTGCATCGAGTGCTACATCTGCTATGACGTCTGCCATGTCATCCGGAACCACAAGGAGCTGCCCTTCCCCGGCCCGGTGAACATCGTCCACGCGGTGGGCCTGGACCGGCACCCCAAGGACAGCATGGACCGCTCGCTATTCATGCACAAGGATATCTGGAACTGCAACATGAACCGCTGCTGTTCTTCGTCCTGCCCCCAGGGCATCCGCATCACCGAGAACTTCATCACCTACGCGAAGGAGCGCATCGTGGAGGAGAACAACATCGTCAACGCGCTCATCCGGAGAGTGAGGAACAAGCCAGGCCCGCTGGACTCCTGGGGTGAGCGAAAGTGAGCCTCGCAGCGGTCGTCCCGGCGGTCTTCATCGCGGCAATCATCCTCCGCACCGTGACCTGCTACTATGTGCGGTTCCTGCTGCGCAGGTTCGCCTGGCTGCACCCGACGCACTGCAACACCAAGGACTACCTGTGCGACCCGGAGCCGAAGGGACTCTGGGCGAAGGCGCCGTTCTCCTGGCTGGCGAAGCTGCTCGGCAAGACCCTGTACTTTGGAGATTCGAAGCTGTTCTACTACCACAAGTACTTCATCTGGGCGACCGTCATCCTGATGCCGTTCCATCTGCGGGAGGTCATCCCGGTCTTCCTCGGGAGCCTCTCGGCCGGGACGACGTTCGAACTCCTGGATGTCTCGGTGGAGATGCTCTACGTGCTGTTCGGGGTGCTCTTCATCCTCAGCTGCCACAGCATCAAGTACTTCTTCGACCGCACCGCGGCCAAGTGCGGGGACTGCGCCCTCGCGCACCAGGCGTATCACACCGTGGAGAAAGCGAACGACTGGCACGCGGTCTGGCTTTGGCTCACCATCGTGTTCATCAACGTCAGGCTGGTGCTGCTGCTCGCGCACGGAACGCCGTTGCTCAGCGCGCTGGTGATGCTCTTCGTGCGGCTGCCCGAGCACGCGTAGTCACAGGAGCTTCAGGAACTCCTCCCTGGACAAACGTACGTCGTGCTTCATGATTTTGTGGAGCAGTCCGCGGTCAAGCTTTTCTCCTGGATGGTTCGGAATCACGGTCGTCCTGCCATCAGCATGCTTGAAGAACAGGTGGCTCCCCCTCTGTCGCAGGCACCTGAACCCCAGCCTGACGAGAATCACAGCTAGGTCCCTAGCGGTCAGCAGCGGCAGGCGCATCTTCACGCTTCGACGTCAATCTGCCGGATGCCGACGAATCTCGTCAACCTCTGCGGTTTCTCGGCCTCGAGATAGACCAGAATCGCTTTCCTCGTGCGCCTGATGAGCTCCTCATAGGATTTCGCCTGGGAACGGCATCCAGAAAGCTCCACGACCTCGGAGAGGAGATAGCCGTCCTCTCCTTCTTCGATGATGATGGTGAACTTCATCGGTTCGAGAGGTGCGCTGTCGCGTTTAAATAGGTTTCTCGCGGATCGCTCGGCTTCCATGCCATAGCTGACCTTGACCGCCTTGATAAGTCTTTACCAGGAAAATCCGGAAAGTTCACGGCACGAGCGGAGTTCCCCACGGGTCATGCGGGTCATGCTCTTCGTGCGGCTGCCCGAGCAGGCGTGACTACTCGCGGATGCGAGGCACGAGCGCCTCCAGACGGTCCGCGAGCCGCATCGACACGGCAGCGCCGCTCTCCGCGTCCAGAGGCAGTATCGTCCTGTGCTGCAATCCCTCGGCGGAGATGACCAGCTCGCCGTCGATGATGTCGAGCTGAATGTTTTCCCTGGGCGCCCCCTTGGGGAGCGGCAGCGAGTACCGGTAATCAGCGTCCGCAGCCTGCACGTGGAGCATGTACTGACGGCCTTCCACAGTGCCGATGTAGACCATGCCGGTCCGCTGCATCGTCTCCTCAAGGATGCCTGCGAGTTCCGAAAGGTCAGGCCCCTCGCCGAAATAGTCCCCGAAGGTCATGCGTCGTCACCGTCTGCGCGGTGCGGCCGCCTATCGTCCAGGGGCAGTTTGCCGCGCTCCTCGAGCCTGCGCCGCACTTCGGCCTCCTGAATGATGTCCTGCAGGGTCTTGCCCTCCCTGCGGTCGCGCTCGACCTTGTCGAGCAGCTCCTGGGAACCCGCGCACGCGGCCCGGTAGTCGAACGGCGCAGGAGAATCAGGGCCGATATCGTAAGCGAAACCGCGCTGGTCGGACATCATTTTTCTGGCCCTGTGAGCATACCCATGTCCCATTTCCGGGGCACGCTCACGGTGAGCAGGCCCTTGTCCACGGACGTCGTGAGGTTGTCAAGGTCCTCGTGCTCCCGCACCGAAACGCGGTGGAGCATCTGGTACTGCCTGGTCGCGGTGAGACCATCCGTCTCGGTCGTGCTGTCGTAGGATATCCGGATTTCAAGGGCCCTCTCCAGCGGCGTGACGGTGATGTGCTCCTGCGTGACCCCGCCGGGAAGCTGGAGGCGGTAGAGCGTGCCGTCGTCCGTCTCCTCGCGGGAGAGATTGCCATATGACCCGGAGAAGGCATCCTTGAGTATGTCCGACATCTTCCGGAAAGAGTCAGACAGGCCGCTGCGGAACTCCTCCAGCGTCTCGGTCCAGTCGTCCGGCTCTTCCGCCCAGGGGAAGAACTCGCGAATCAGGTCATTGACGCTCCGTTGCACATCATCTGCTCCCATTCGATGCCACCCCCGTTGCACGGGGAGCCTGCATGCGTCAGGATATTTAAATTTATTTCCAGATGATTGGATGCGTCATTCAATTTGTTCTTCAAAAGACCAAAAAGACGAAATCTTCTTTGACCGGTCACGCCAAAAACCCTTTTATAGCAGGCATCCACAAAGAAGGGCATGGCACGCATCGAGAAGGACTCCCTGGGCTCCAGGGAGGTTCCCGAGGAGGCTTACTACGGCATCTTTACCACCCGCGCGATGGAGAACTTCCAGATCTCCGGCCAGCGCGTCCACCCCGAGCTGACGCGTTCCATCGCCCTTATCAAAAAGGCTGCGGCGAAAACTAACGCGGACCTGAAGCTGCTCGACGCAGCGCTCGCGAAAGCCATCATCGCCGCTGCGGACGAGGTCCTCGCAGGAAAACACGAGAAGGAATTCCCGCTGGACATCTTCCAGGCAGGCGCAGGAACGCCCGCGAACATGAACGTCAATGAGGTCCTCGCGAACCGGGCGAACGAGCTGCTCGGCGGAAAGAAGGGCGCGTACGACAAGGTGCACCCGAACAACCACGTCAACATGGGACAGAGCTCCAATGATGTCATCCCCACCGCGATGCGCATCGCCTGCTGCCTCCGCAGCAGGGCGCTTCTGGCCGAGTTGGATGCGCTCATCGTGTCGTTCCGCAGGAAAGGGAAAGAATTCGACGGAGTCCTCAAGGCTGGCCGGACGCATCTGGAGGATGCCGTTCCCATCCGCCTGGGCCAGGAGTTCGAGGCGTTCGCGGTCTCGCTGCAGAAGAGCCGGGCTCGCATCCTGGAATCCCTCGGCTCCCTGCGGGAGCTCGGCATCGGCGGCACCGCAATCGGAACAGGTATCACCACCGTGCCGCAGTTCCGGCAGAGGCTCGTCAAGGAACTCGCGACTCTTGCGAAGGAGCCACTTGTCCCGACGAAGAACTTGATTGAGACCACCTCCAGCATGGGGGCTTTCCTGCATTACTCTTCGGCGCTGCGGTACCTGGCTGTTGAGCTCACCAAGGTGAGCAATGACCTGCGCCTGCTCAACTCTGGACCGAAGACCGGCATCGCGGAGATCACGCTTCCGGATGTGGAGCCCGGGAGCAGCATCATGCCAGGCAAGGTGAACCCGAGCATCCCGGAGTGCATGAACCTCATCTGCTTCCAGGTCATGGGAGCGGACCACGTCGTCGAGCTTGCGGCGCAGGCAGGCCAGCTCCAGCTCAACGTCATGACGCCCGTGATGGCCTTCAATCTGCTCTTCGCGGCGGATATCCTCTCCTCGGGAATGCAGATGCTCCGCGTGTTCTGCGTTGAGGGCATCAGGGCAGAGAAAGAGCGCTGCAGCGCCCTGCTCGAGGAAAGCTTCTGCATGGCGACGGCGCTCAATCCCTATGCGGGCTATGAGGTGGTCGCGGAGCTGGTGAAGCGCGGCCTGAAGAGCGGGAAGAGCATCATCCAGGTCATCAGGGAAGAGGACGTCATCGAGCAGAAGGACCTGGAGCGCGTCCTCTCAGCCGAGCTGATGACCGCTCCCCAGGAGCTCGATATGGCGCTGCGGGAGCGCATCCAGAAGAATCCAAGATTCCTTGCGTTCCGGGAACGTGTCCGTAAGGCTGTCTAGAGGCAAGGCTTATATGCGACGGAATCACGAGAGTTGCGGATGACCACCTTCGCGGAAGTCACCACCACGGCTTTCGAGCGCTTCCAGGACATCGTCGAGGAGGAGCATGAATTCCCCGACCTCGCGGGGCATATTTACCTTGAGCGGCTTCTTCAGGAGCACCCGCTGGTGTTCCGCAGGGTGGTGCTGTCCCACGGGCTCATCGGGATGGTCTACACCCCGGTCATCGCCGAGGCGATTCCATTTTCGCACCTCTGGTCCCCTCGCTACCTGGTCCCCGAGAACAAGGCCCTGGTGCTGAAGGACGAGGAGCTTCTCGGAGGCCATGCCCCCCGGGAGCTCGGCCAGAGGAAGGTGCGTGAGGAGCTCCAGGAGCGCGTGAGACAGGCGGTGCTCGACTACATGCACAAGAGGTACCAGTACTACCTTCGCTTCAGCGACTTCCACAAGCCGGTGTCCCGCTCGCGGACCTCCAGCGTGCTGCCGCGCTGCCTCATCGTGCTGAGCGACCATGAGCGCATCCTCGGCATCGGGGACCAGGGCAAGTCCGGCTCGAAGATATGCTCGGGAAAGCTGAACTGCTACTTCCTCGGCAACGGCATGTTCCCGGGATACGCCCTGCCGCTGGGCATCGACGTCGGCACAGACAACGAGGCGAAGCTGCAAGACCCTGCGTATGACGGGATGCGGCACCCGCGGCTCAAGGACGACGAGTATTATCCCCTGATGCACGCGGTGCTCGACGCGCTCGCAGGGATGAGGCCGGGCCTGCTGCAGTTCGAGGATTTTGGCGGAGAACGCGCGTGGGAGACACTTCGCTGGTTCCGGAAGCATCATCCAAAAGTACCCTGCTTCAACGATGATATCGAGGGGACCGGAGCGGTGGTGGTCTCAGCCCTCATGGCCGCGAACAGGACCGTGCCCGGGCTCAAGAAGCGCAGGGTGCTGTTCCACGGCGCGGGCGGCGCTGCCCTTGGCATCGCCCAGCAAGCCGCCCATTTCATGGGGAGCGCCTCGTGGTCTCGCATGATATTCACGGACAGTGCCGGGGTGCTCTACGAGGGCAGGACAGTGAAGACCAAACGCGGCCAGAGAGAGTTCATGCCCTTCCAGCAGAAGATGCGCATCTCGCCCGAGCAGGCCGAGGAACTCAAAGCGGAGGGATGGAAGCCCGGAGACAGGATTCCCATGGAAGCCGCTGCGAGGACGGGAACCTCGGTGATGATAGGGACCTCGACCCTCCCCGGCCAGTTCACCCCCGAGCTGCTCTCCGCGGTGCAGCAGGGACTCCGGGAGCGCGGAGAGAACGACTCCCTGCTGGTCTTCTCGCTCTCGAATCCTACCTCAGTGACAGAGTGCATCAGCGCCGAGGACGGGAAAGCGTACATACAGGCTGATGCCAAAGGCAAGCTCGCCGTGCTCCGCAGCGCGGTGCAGCGGCTTCTCGCCGCAACCCAGGGACGGATGTTCCTGGCGACGGGCTCTCCCTTCCCTCCGGTGGAGTGGAAGGCACGGCATGTCGAGGTGGGCCAGTGCAATAATTTCTTCGTCTTTCCGGGAGTCGCGCTTGCGATTGACCTGCTCAAGGGCAAGGCGAAGCTGGACATGGGCAAGGTCCTGCACGCCGCATCGGAGGGAGTCGCCGCTCTCGTGCCCGATGCCGCGCTTGCCAGCGGCAGGCTCTGCCCTGAGGAGAGCCAGCTCGAGCGCGTCACGGTCAACGTCGCATCGGAGATTCTGCGCGCGACCCGCGGCAGGTCCTCCCTGAGAACCGTGGAGACCTCGCGATGGACCGCCCGCCAGCAGCCCGCCAAGGGAGTGTACAGCCATCGCATCGTGGAGCGCGCTGCGGACTTCGACCTTGATGATATCCGCGAGGGGCTCCGTGCGTACCGGAAGGCGAGCGGCTAGCGGCCCGGCAGGCATAATCTCGGCCGCACGAAGACGCGGCCATCGCAAGCTTTAAAGAGGACCCCTCATCCCCTTGATGCATGGGTCGAGCCCCCTCTCACAAGAAGACCTACGCCCCAAAGCCAAAGTGGGCCCAGGAGCAGGACCAGTTCATGAAGGGAAAGAGATACCCCCTGTGCAGGGGGACCTTTCCGGACTGCCCCGAGGAAATCAAGCCCGACGTGGTCGCGTTGGTGTGCACCATGTGCCCGATTTACATGAAGGGGTAACTGCGCGCGCGCATCGTACCTTCGAATCTCGGGCATCCTCTGCGATGCGGCCGAAGTCTCATCCGGTACCCCTGTCGGACGGCTAAAACCTTTTAAACACGCTGGGTTCTCGCAGAAGTATGGCGGACGTCAAGCCGACGCGCTCCGAGCTCATCAAGCTCAAGAAGCGCATCAAGATGGCCGTGTCCGGCCACAAGCTCCTCAAGAAGAAGCGCGACGGCCTCATCCTGGAGTTCTTCGAGGTGCTCAAGAAGGCGAAGACCGCGCGCTCCGACCTCGTCCTCGCGTTCGGCGTCGCCAGTGAGCGCATCCGTGCGGCGCGCGCGCTGCATATGGACCAGGATCTCTACTCTCTCTCTCTGGCTGTGAAGCCCCAGCAGGAGATTTCCATGGCCACTAAGAACATCATGGGCACGGTCGTGCCGAGCATCTCCTCCGGGGGGATGCAGCGCTCTCTGGCGGAGCGCGGGTACGGGCTGCTCACCACGTCCAGCGCGGTCAACGAGACCGCTGCGTCCTACGAGCAGCTCACCGAGCAGGTCCTTCTCGTCGCTGAGGTGGAGACGACCATCCGCAAGCTCCTGGACGAGATTGAGAAGACGAAGAGGCGCGTGAACGCGCTGGAGTTCGAGGTCATCCCGCGGATGGTCCGCACCAGGAACCACATCGCGTTCACTCTCGAGGAGATAGAGCGCGAGACGACCTTCCGCACCAAGATGATCAAGCGGAAGCTCGCGCGCAAGGCCGCGTCATAGCACTTCGAAGGCGATGTACCGCTCCTTCCGGCCGAGCATTGCGCGGTTCTCTGCGATGGCCTCTTCCAGGGAGGCAGCCCGAGGCTCCACTTCCTTCAGCGGGAGGGAGGCGAGCACATCCTCGAGAGCG
>JAGVZT010000066.1 GCA_018302335.1 Candidatus Woesearchaeota archaeon
ACTATGGACAATCTTCCGCAGTGCGACCGTGCTCGGCAGCCTGTTGTTCTGCTCGTAATGGGCGTAGCTCGGCCTCGGGAGCCCCATCTGGGACTGGGTCAGACCCAACTCGGTCCGAATCCTCTTGAGAAGGTAGTTCACCCCGGGAACGAGGTCTATATTCGTATTGTGGTTGGAATGCTGCAGCAGCGCAAGCCGCAGGCTCTTCCTCTGCGACACGAAGCCAATCTGACTCGTGTACTGCTGCACGAAGCTTCCGCTGATGATTAGGTCATAGGAAGTCACCATCCGCTTTGCGGTGGTGTTGGTCGCGCACTTCCTCTTGGTCTTCAGGAGGGAGACGATACCGAAGCGCAGCAGGGCGAGGTGCAGCGTCTCCGCAAGTTCCCTGCTGATGGTTGAGAATTCCACCTGCCGTTTCCGCACGTTGACGTGCCCGTCGCACTCGAAGAGACCGCGGACGAAGGCGGCCAGCACGGCATCCGGAGACTTCAGGATGAGCGACGGGACGCTCTTTCTTGCCGAGCCGCCCATCAGCTCAGGGAAGCGAGCGGCGAGGTAATCAACCATGGGCCTTGCGGTGAGGTAGGCCTCCTGCGCGCTCTTTTCGGAATGCGATGCTCTTCGCGTAGTGAGCGCGCCGAAGAGGAGGAGCATGAGCTGCTGGAAACTGGCCAGGACATCCTCGTCGTTGTTGGTGAGACTCACCCATCCGGAAGTTTTTGAATACGCGACATAGCCGTCCCCCGCAAGGTAGCCGAGGAGGAGCGCGAGCTTCTCATCCACCACGGTGGGATACCGGTGTTTCCTGCTGTTGTTCGCGAGTCTCGGCCTGAATGCCGGCAGCACCTGCGGCTCACCCCGCACCGGGATGCGCCTCGGCGTCGCTATCCTGTCGCCTCTGCCCAGTTCCCTGGCTCCGACAGCGGCGACATAGCCGTCCACCGAGATGAAGAGAGGATGGTCCTCCGTGACAAGCAGCCTCTTCCCCGTCCTGGTCCTGATGCGCAGGAGAGTCTCCGCCTCGCGTTTCCAGACGCGCTGGCTATGCTGGATGCCCATCGCGCCGGTGAAGGAAAGCGAGGGGAGAGAGAGGTCGGCGGATTGCTGCTCCGCTCCAGAACCATCCGCGATGGAGCGGATGGGAACTATCTCTCCGCTGGAGAGCATCACTTTGCTGTCGCCATGCAGGCACTTCCCAGCGCCCGGATCTCCGACGAGGAGCATGTGGATGTCGCCGCGGCTCATCACGCCGTCGCCGCGCTCCTTGTGCACCCCGCCGAAAAGCTGGAGGATGAGAGCCTCCTTCACCTTGTCGTGCCCGTAGATGCTCGGCGCGATGCTCGCAATGAGCCGGTCGTACACCTGGGGGTCCTGCGCGAGGTCGCGTATCTTCGCCTCCTCCTCATCGGTGATGGTGATCTGGGTGTAGTCCTCCTCCAGCGGGGTGAAGTTGTTCGCCTCGAAGAACAGCTCGAAGCGCGTGCTCTTGATGCCTCCGGGAAGCATGTGCGGGTAGTCCTTGAGCACCCCGACTACGATGATCTTGCTTCCGGGATTCGTGCGGCGGTCGCTCAGGGGAGAGACAAGGTCGTCCTTCAGGATGATGTCCATGCGCTTCGGCTGCTCCCCGCCCTCGAGGTCCTCTGGCGCCTCCTCGAGCACAATCTTCTGCGCGTCCACCAGCTCCTTGCTCACGAGCTTGAAGTGCCCCTTGCGTCCGCAGCTGCATCGCATGGGCTCGCGGAAGACGGTCTCCAGCTGGAGAATCGCCGTGATGCTTCCGCAGCTCGGGCACTCGAAGCGCGTCGAAGTGACTTCCGGACGGACGTCCGTCTTCCGTCGGACGAGGCCGCGTATCATCATGAGCTTCTTCAGGTGCTTGCTCCGGATGTCGCGTATCATCATCTCCACGCCCTTGCCAGTGCCCTCCGGCAGCTCGATGATGCGCACGCGGAAGCGCTTCACCCTGCGGGCGAGCTCCATCTGGGAGATGGCCAGCTCGGCCGCCTTGATGGTCTCCTCGGGATTGTCCAGCAGCTCCTGCGCGAGAGCAGGGTCGAACTCCGCGAGCTGGGAGAAGGAAAGAGCGAGGAACTCCTTGCCCTCGGCGACGCGCTTCAGTAGCTCTTCTTTGTAGTGCGTGTCGAGGAACTCCGACATCGCCTTGATAGTCTCGCCGGCCTCCATCCGGAGGCGCGAGCGGCAGCAGCCTTTTTATGGCTTGCTGTGCTCAGGAGAGATAACTTGCGGAACAGCTCGGAAATTGTCTCTCAACCCGGCCGGAACGAAGGATTGCCTACTTCATGACCTTCTTCAGGTTGACGATGAGCATGTCCAGGGCCCGGTGCACCTCTTCCTCGCTCTTGGTCCCGGTGCACACGACCTTGCCGTTGCTGAACAGGAGGAAGGTCGCCTTGGCCTCAAGCAGCTTGTACACCAGGCCGGGGAACTGCTCCGGCTCGTACTCGGTGTTGCGGAGCTTCATGGCCAGGGTGTTGAGGTTGAGGTCCATCCCCACGCTGCCGGACGCGACGATGTTCTGAATCTTGATGATCGGCTTGATCTTGACCTTGATGTTGATTTTCTCCAGGGCCTTGATGATCTGGCCGATGCTCTCCTCCACTTTCTCCATGGACCTCGCGCCGGTGCATACCACCTTGCCCGAGCTGAAGATGAGAGCGCTTGTCTTGGGTTCCTTGATGCGGATGACCAGCCCGGGGAACTGCTCGGGGTTGTACTCGGTGTTCGGCAGGGTCGCCGCCATCTTCTCGAGCGGGATGTCCTCCTCGAGGGCGGTGGAGACCACGATATTGACAACGGTTATCTCGACCGCTCTCTGCTGAGCCTTCTGCACTGGCTGGGCCTTCTGCACTGCCGCGGTCTTCTGCACTTTCTTTCCCCCTTTGCGAGTAGCCATGGGGGTAGGAATTTAAAAAGATTTAAAAATGCTATGGAAATTGCTCCTTCCGCCAAGAAGGGGCAAATCGTGCGTCTCAGGGTCCCATCCGGCAGGCATTTATAAACAAAAAATGGCACATCTCATCATCCGCGTGGGAGAGCTGTTCCTCAAGGGAAGGAACAGGCCGGTCTTCGTCCGGAAACTGATGGAGAACATCGCGCTCGCGGTGCCCGGAGCGAAGCCCCGGCGCATGGGGCAGTTCCTGCTCCTCACGATACAGGACGAGGTGCTTGATGACATCCTGAGCCGGCTCGCCAGGGTGTTCGGGATAAGCTCCCTGAGCGTCGCGCGCCTGGTCCCGGCGGAGCTGGAGGCCATATGCGCGATGACTGTGCGACTCGCTTCCGAGCACCGCGCCTCAAGCTTCCGCATCACCGCGAAGCGGCAGGACAAGAGGTTCCCCCTTTCCTCCCCTGAACTTGAGCGCGCGGTCGGCGATGCGGTGCGGGAGGCGACCGGCATGGTGGTCAACCTTGCGAATCCAGGCATCGAGCTCTCCGTCGATATCCTGGAGCACGGTTCTCCGGAAGGCGCCGCGCTCTACGCAGGAAGGATTCCGGGCGCAGGCGGGCTTCCCTCGGGCATCGAGGGCGTCGCTGCCCTGGTTCCCAGCGGGTCAGATGACCGTGATTTTCTCGCGGGATGGCTCGCGTTGAAGAGGGGCTGCGAGCTGGTCGTCTGCGCCGAGAAAAAGCCTTTGTGGTTCAAAAGACTCAAGGACTGGGCCCCTGGCCTGCGGCTTTCGGGGGATTTCACGGCGCTGCTCGCGGAGCATCGGGCAAAGGCCCTCGTGCTCGGGGCGTCGGCAGAAGACTATCCTGACATGGCCAGGGACATCCCCGTGCTCTGTCCCCTGGTGGGGCTATCCGACGAGGAAGTCCGCGCATGGGTGAGGTCACTTGCAGGTGAGCATTGAACGTTCAGGTGCGCAGCGGGCTCTGCGTTTCAGCGGCACCGTCGCCGGGCTGCTGGACAAGCTGGGGCTCTCTCCGGAGGAAGTCCTCGTCACCAGGGATGGGGCGGTGCTCACCGAGGCGGATCGCGTCTCGGCGAAGGACCGCATCAGGATTCTTTCGGTGATTTCTGGGGGATAGGCCGCGCGCTGATGCCCTGGCCGTGCAGCACCCCCTCGTGCGCATCGAGCACGCGCTGTGCCCGCTCTCTGGTCGCGGCCATCGCTGCCGCTGCCTGCTCCGTCGTCGCTCCCATCACGGCGAGGAGGGAGCGCATCTCCTGCGGGGAGCGCATCTGGTAGGGATGCCGCGCGAGGCTCGCGATGGTCACCGCGCAGCGATTCTCGCAGATCCGGAGATTCTGGCTATGCCTGCCGAGCAGCCTCGCTCGGAGATAGGGGCCTGCCTCCAGCATGGGCCGGAGCGCGATGCCGGTAAGCACGTCCTTCTCCTTCGCGGCGGCGCAGCGCACCTGGTTCATCCCCGAATGCCGCGCGTGGAGCCCGTCCTGCCGGGTGGCGAGCTCCATCCCGAAGATGGCATCGACGCCATTCTGGAGAGCCATGTCCGGCTCTGCAGTCATTGCGACCGAGAAGACGAGAGGGTCCTTCCGCGCACCATCGGAAATCCGGCCCGGGACGAGGACGAGACCTTCCGCTGCAGGCAATTCGGCGCGCTTCGGATAGAGCATCACCAGGCCGCCGATGGAGAGGCGCTTCGCCATGGCGATGAGCGCCTGCTCGTTGCCCTGCGGCTCCACTATGTCGAAGAACATGATGGCAGGAACCCACGGAGGCTTAAATAGCCTTCGCGACGGGAGTTGTAGAAAGCATCATCGGCCGCGTTGCCGCGCGCTTTCCACGTTGTCTCGCAGGGATTGCGGATATTCCCCGCGTCGCGGCCGATTCTCCAGGGTTCTCGAGGGCCGCGACGGTGAGGCATGCCGCGCACCGGTCGCCCCTGCTCGGCTGGCCGCAGGAGCAGCGCCGCATCTCGCCGCCGGATGCCGCCGGCCATGCCATCTTGACCAGCTTGCGCTTAGTGCCCGGGGCGAGGCGCTCCATCTGGTTGAGCCAGCTGCGGACCGTGGAGCGGTAGGCCTTCCCCGCATGCGGACACTCCTCGAAATCCGGCCGGAGTCCTTTCAGCAGGGCATACAGGGCGACTTCACGCTCGGAGCAGAGCCTGAGAGGCTTGATGCGCGGGACGAAACCCTCCCTCTTGCCACGCGGGAGCAGGGGACGATTCGCCTTCACCAGGTTCATCACCACGCTCTGCGCCTCGTCGTCCAGATTGTGACCTGTGGCGAGGTAGTCGCAGCCGTGGCTGGCCTCGTTGAGCAGCGAGCGCCGGAGCACTCCGCAGGAGCTGCACACGGAGCCGTTGGCGCGCGCCGCGTGGGTGAGAAGCGCGGAGAACTGCACTCCCCTCTGGGCAAAGCTCACCACGCGGAGAGGAACTCCCAGGGCTTCGCAGTGCGCTCTCAGGTGAGAAAGGGTCCGGTCCCGGTAGCCTGCGATGCCCTCGTGCACCGCGATGGCTTCAACGGAGACTCTTCCCCACTCGTGGAGCAAGTGGAGCGTGGTGAGCGAATCCTTGCCGCCGGAGCACGCGACCGCGACTCTCGCACCTGCGGGGATGCCGAAGGAATCCAGCGAGCGGAAGACTCTCCGCTCGAAGTCCTTGAAGAAATGCTTCTCGCATCGGGCAGGCAGGATCACTGCGCGGGAGCCGCAGCGACACTCAGCCATACCCGAGCTCCCGCATTTTGTTGTCGTCGTAGCACAGCGAGAAAAGTGAGCATGCCCTGCAGCGCTTCTCGTCGTCAATCCGCGGAGGGAGGGTCCGCTGCTGGAGGACCTGGAGCGCCCGGTCCCTGGTCTCGAGAACCTCGTAGCGCAGGAACGGGTTGAGGGTCACCCGGCGTTCGGCGCGCGCATAGCGGATGACCCCTTCCGGTTCCGTGCCGGGATGGAGCTCTTCCAACAGGAGGAGGTAGGCGCCCATCTGCACCCTATGCTGGGGCCAGACTCCCTGTCGGGGGGCGCGGCCGGTCTTCTTCTGCACCGCAATGGCCGCGTCACCTTCCTTGCGCACCTCGTCCACCTTCCCGATCAGCCGGAGGCGCTCGGAGCGCAGCAGCACGCCCGGGGCCCGCGGTGGGCGTTCGGCGTGGTGCTCCTGAAGATAGAGCTTCCTGCTGCAGTACAGGAACTCCGCGAGACTGCTTACGCTCAGCACGCTCGGAGAAGGGAGAGGGACATAGAAAAAGCTTTACCCTCGGCCGCAGTGCGGAGAATATCCTGCCTGCGAGACAGTCCGGGACTTGCACGGCAATTCGGCCGGAAGCCTGGGGTTTTTCTCCGCAGACCGCAACGCTTAAGTAAGTGGCAGCCCGAAAGGGAACGGGGGTATCAGGATGCTCGACGACAACATGGAAGACATGGTGCCGGCAATCCTTGAGGTTCTTGCGGATACGGACATCACGGATATTCTCGGAGAGTTCGGCTTCATGCTCGACAATGACTACGAGGCAACCCACCTGTCACGTATCGGCCGCAGGCCGACAACGCTGTACCGCGTGTACGCCCCACGGGACAGCAGACCCAGGCACGAGGCGGTCTACCGCCTCTGGCCGGACGGGGAAGTGCAGCTCATGGACAACCCGGAGGATGTCTCGGGCTTCGAGCTATGAAACTCGCATCGAGGATGGACCACATCCATTCCTCGGGCATACGCAGGGTCTTCGACCTCGCAGCAAAGCTCAAGGACCCCGCGAACCTGAGCATCGGCCAGCCGGATTTCCCGCCGCCGAAGCAGGTGCTTGACGCCGCTGCCGACGCCATCCGCGGAGGGTTCAGCGCATACACCCAGACCCAGGGCATCCTGGAGCTTCGCCAGGCCGTCGCGAGAAAGCTCAAAGAGCGCAACGGCATCGCCGCGGACCCGGAGAATGTCCTCATCACCTCAGGAGTCATGGGGGGCATCACCCTCGCGTTCACCGCGCTCATCGACCCGGGCGACGAGTTCATGATGACGGACCCGTTCTTCCTCGCGTACCCCCATCTCGTCAGGCTCATGGAGGGAGTCCCCGTGGAAGTGGATACCTACCCGAGCTTCCTGCCGGACATCGGCCGGCTGAAGAAGGCCCTGACGGAGCGGACCAAAGCGCTTGTGCTCAACTCTCCCGCGAACCCAACAGGAGCGGTTTATCCGCGCAGTCTCGTGAAGAAGCTCGCCGCGTTCGCATCGAGCAATGACCTTCTCGTCATATCGGACGAGATCTACGAGCGGTTCCTCTACGAGGGAGAGCACGTGAGCATCGGCTCCCTCCATGAGAAGACCCTGACGCTCAACGGATTCTCCAAGAGCCATGCGGTGCCCGGCTGGCGCGTCGGGTACGCCACAGGCCCCGAGGAGCTCATCGCGGCGATGAAGAAGCTGCAGCAGTACACCTTCGTGTGCGCCCCGAGCTTCGCGCAGAAGGCGCTCGCGTCGACCATGGACGCCGATATCTGGGAGCATGTGAAGCACTACCGCGAGAAGCGCGACAGGCTGTGCAGGGAGCTGAAGGGCTTCCGCTTCACCAAGCCCGAGGGGGCGTTCTACCTCTTCCCCGAGGCCCCGGGAGGCGACGCGAGCGCCTTCGTCGAGCGGGCGATACAGAGAGGAGTGCTCGTCATCCCCGGAAATGTCTTCTCCCATCGGGACACGCACTTCCGCATCTCCTTCGCGGCGCCCGACCGGGAGATTGAGCGGGGCATCGCCGTGCTCAGGGAACTGGCGCAAGCAAGAGCTGAGCCTGCAGCACGTTGACGCAAAGCTCTGCAATCTTCCTCACGTGATAGTCTTTCGACAGCTGCCGGATGCGGTCCCTGGCTCTCGTGACCTCGCCGGCCTCTTTCCCGTCGTACGTGAAGAGAAGCTTCTCGCACTGCCTGGCCATCGAGAGCACAGGCTTCAGATGCTCCGGCCGCGCTGTCCCGGAGAGCACCTCGCCCCAGAGGTGGACGAACTCATCACCGAGCATCTCCAGAAGGTGGACCAGGTGGCCGAACTGCGCGCCATCAGGCTTTCGGGAAAGCTGCCGGAGGGTGAAGTACGCCAGACGGTTGATGCCCGCATCCTGCTCCTCCGGGACCTCCGGAGAGGTGAGCGGCTTCCTGCCGCCTGCGCGGACCGCGGCGTCCGCCGCACATCTTTCCCCGAGATCCAGCACGAGGCGGTACATCCTCCGGAGGAGCTGCAGGCAGTCGGTATCAGCGTCCGCGGTGAGCTGCTTCGCGACACAGCGCTCTGCTTCCTGCTCCACCACCGCGAATCCGATGAGATTATCCACGATGCCCTGCACAAGCTCCAGCTGGGCCTCACCGTGAGTGATGCGGAGCTCATCAGCGCCGCGGATGTACCTGGCGATGATGGTTCCCCGGGCGACTCCGGACGCGAGGGACGACACGTCGATGGACGATGCGCGAGCTCCTCCGGCCGAAAGGCGGATGGACAGCTCCCGGGAGCCAGGGATGAGCTCGACTTCCCTGCCCGCAGAGAGCCCCTCGCGCTCCACCCATTCCTTCGGCAGCGACACGGTGAGCGTTCCTCCTCCCTGGCGAATGAGCCTGCGGCGCATGCCGCGAGGAAGCGTCCTGGGTTCTTAAATATATCCTAGAATATAGTCTATAGCCAAATGAATATATTTATGCCAGTCACTCTCCCATCATGGCAAAGGACGAGAATCTGGAAAAGCGACTGGAGAAGCTGCTGGACGCCCCGGGCACGAGGGTGGTGCTCCGGCAGGACTGGCTGGAGAGCGAGCGCGGCTGGGGGATACGCCCGGACGGCTATTCCCTGCACGTGAACGAGGAGGACCGCGACCGTTTCGTCGAGGAGTACTGGGCGAGGATGCCCGACGAGGTACCGGAATCCTATTCCCGGCCTGACGGGAGCGCGTACCCCCACGAGGTGGACCTGCGGACGTATGCCGAGGTGACGAGGAGCGATTGCGGCGTCCGGAGGGGGTGATGGTGGAAGAGGTCTTCTACTACAACCTCTGGAAGGGAGTGGACCTGCCGGAGATACGCCGGTGCTTCCGGCCGATGACCCAAAAAGAAGAGGGAGCGCTGGAAGTTGGCGATGCGGTCTGGCTCGACCGGGAGCCTTACCACCTCTGCGGCAAGGTCTACGGCTTCTCCAGGGTCACGCTGATATCTACGGAATCCCGTTACGGCGACTGCACCTGGTATGCGCATGACGAGGGGGGCGGCTTCCTCGTCCGGCCAGGAGAAAGGCATGGCTCCCTCTATGTGCTCAGGAATCATGGCCGGCTGGAGGAACTTGTCCAGAAGCACGGGGAGCTCGTCACCGGGATATGAGCGAAACGCATATAATCGGCGCTGTAAGACCACCATGGACCGTGGACGACCTTCTCATCAGGGCAGAGATATACGCGGGAGAGAAGCACGCCGGCCAGCTTCGGAAAGACGGCGTCACGCCCTACATCTCTCACCCAGCCGCGATTGTCGCCTCGCTGCGCCTCTGCGGGATGCAGGAGCCGGAGGTGCTCGCCGCGGCCTGGCTCCATGACGTCGTTGAGGACACGGACGCGACGCTCGACGATATCTTCCGGGAGTTCGGTCCGGCAGTCGGCTCTCTCGTGGGCGTGCTCACCAAGTGGACCACAAGGGAGGCGTACTACGCTGCTATCCTTTCCGCGGAGCCCAGGGCGAAGCTCGTCAAGATGGTGGACTTAGAGCACAATTGTCGCACCCTACGATATCTGAGCGAGAAAGGCGCGCAGCGCAAGCTGAGCGAGGTCCGCGAGGTCTATGTGTCCCTTGAGGCCGAGCTCGAACCCCTGTATTCCTGCGGCTGGCTCTTCGACGAGATGCGGGCGCACATCCGTCGATTTGAGCAGGCGTAGTAAAAGCGGCCGCATTGCCGCATAAGTTCCGCGTTGTCTCGCAGGCAGGATATTCTCCGCACTGCGGCCGATTTCCCCCCAGACCTTTCCGCATCCCCGGGCGAACATTTAAATAGGCTCTTTCCTTCGATTTTTGCATGCAAGGCGCCGAGCTAGCGGACTATGCGGTGAAAGTCGCGGAGGAGCACGGCGCCAGCTATTGCGAGGCGCGCTTCGAGCGCACCGCGGCGAACACGTTCCTCCTCAAGAACGGCACTCCCGAACTGTCAGGCTTCGAGCAGCGGAGCGGCATCGGGATACGCCTCCTCATCGGCGGAAGTCTCGGATTCGTCTCGACCAACCAGTTCTCCCGGGAGAAGATACGCAGGATGATCTCCCGGATTGCCCACTCCCTTTCCATGCGGTCCGCGCTCCATGAGAAGGTTGCCCTCTCCAATGAAAAGCCGTTCCGGGGCAAGGATGTGGTGAAGCAGCGCATCGACATGCGCGACCTCTCCGCAGAGGAGAAGCTCGCATTCCTCACCGAAGCGGAGAAGGCCCTGCTCGCGTCAGGAGTCAACTGCACCGGACGTTTTCTCACGCTGTCCGATAGCATCAGCGAGGAGCATCTCGTGACATCGGAAGGGACCAGCATCAGGTCCTCCATCCCGCGCGTCGAGTTCAACTACTACCTGACGGTGTCCGCAAACGGGAAGTCCATGCAGCGCTACTGGATGTACGGGAACTCCGGCGGGTATGAGTTCGTGAAGCGGTGGGATGTTCCTTCCCTCATGCAGCGCGAGGCCAGGACCCTGCACACCATGCTCACCAAAGGAAAAAAGTTCCCGAAGGGTATCACCAGCCTGGTGGCAGGCCCACAGGTCACGGGCATCATGGTCCACGAGAGCGGCGGCCATCCCTATGAGGCGGACCGCATCTTCGGCAGGGAAGCGGCCCAGGCCGGAGAATCCTTCATCTCGCCGGAGCGCGTGGGCGAGCGCATCGGGAGCGAGGCGGTCACCATCGTGGACGACCCGACGCTGAAGAACAGCTTCGGGTATTACCGGTTCGACAACGAGGGGGTCCGCGCGCGCAGGAAGGTGCTCCTCGAGAAGGGGAGAATCCATGAATTCTTGCACAACAGGCAGACCGCGGCCCTGATGGGACTGCGAAGCAACGGCTCCTCGCGCTCGGTGGACTTCGACAAGGAGAGCATCGTGCGCATGAGCAACACCTTCATGCTTCCCGGAAAATACTCCGAGGAAGAGCTCATCGAGGGCATCCGAGAGGGGGTGCTGATGCGCAACTTCATGGAGTGGAACATCGACGACCAGCGCATGAACCAGAGGTATGTCGGGGCTGAATGCTACCGCATCCATCGGGGCGAGGTCGCGGAGCCCCTGCTCTCGCCCACCCTTGAGATAACCACTCCTGCGCTCTACTCCTCCATCGACGCCTGCGGGAAAAACCTGGAGATGCACGCGGGGAGCTGCGGGAAGGGCGAGCCCATGCAGGGCATCAGCGTGTGGCTGGGCGGCCCGTCCATCCGCCTGCGCAAGGTGAGGGTCACATGACGAGCAGGCTCGACCTCATGCGGAGGGAGCTGGCGAAGCGTGGCGCGGAAGACGTTGTGCTCCACCTGCTGCGCGAGGAGAGCCAGCAGGTCAAGTTCTCGAACGGAGAGGTCAGCGCGACAAAAAACTGGGACCTCTCGGCCATGCTCGTCTTCGCAGCCTTCCGGAAGCACATAGTCATGACCTCGGTGCGCAATCTCTCCCTTACCTCGCTGAAGCAGACTGCGCTGCGGCTCTCGCAGTTCGCCCGCTCCCTCGCGCCCAACAAGGATTACATGGGAATCGCCGAGGGCCCGTTCACCTACAAGCCCGTGCGTCACGGCTTCGATGCGCGTATCGCGGACCGGGATTCTGCGGAGGACCATTCCCTGGAGCTTGTGGAGCGCGTCATCACCCGCGCCGCCGGCCACGGGGTCCAGCGGGTCGCGGGCGTGTATGAGCACGGGGTAAGCACGGTCCAGATGGTCACCTCGGGTGGAGTGCAGGCGGCCGAGCGCTCGACGCAGGCGTATCTTTCGGTCCGCGCCCTGAGGAGCAAGACCGCCTCCGGCCACATGGTGAGCTGCTCCCGCATCCTGGACAGGCTTGACGTCACGGGAAGCGTGGACCGTGCGGTGGACATCGCGAAGCTCGCCGACCGGCCGAGGTCCAGCGTGAAGCCGGGAAGGTATCCGGTGGTGTTCGAGAGCCTCCCGTTCGCGAACCTGCTCAACGCGGTCGCATCCTCAGCTTCGGTGTTCTACGTCGAGTCCGGGCTGAGCTGCCTCACCGGAAAGCTCGGAGACACGGTCGCGTCGCCAAAGGTCACGCTGTACGACGATGGCTCCCTACCGAACGGCTACGACTCCTCCTCATTCGACGAAGAGGGCGTTCCGCGCCGCAGAGTCACGCTTATCCGGAAAGGCGTGCTGCGGAGCATGCTGCACAACACCTCCACCGCTCGCCGCTACAAGACCAAGAGCACCGGCAGCGCCGGGCTTGTGGTGCCCAATCCCACCAACGTGGTGCTCGCGAAAGGCAACAAGAGCCTGGAGCAGCTCTTCTCCCATGTGCGGAACGGCATCTACGTCACGAACGTGTGGTACACGCGCTTCAACAACTACGCAGCAGGGGACTTCTCCACTATCCCCCGCGACGGCATCTTCCTCATCAGGGACGGGGAGCTTGCCGCCCCCCTCAAGGAGCTGCGCATCAGCGACAACCTGCTCGGCATCATGCGCTCCGTCTCCGCGGTGGGGAAGGATGCGCGGCAGGTCCGCGGGTGGGAAGTCGAAACGCCCACCGTGACGCCGCCCGCGGCTGTTGACGCGGTGCGGTTCACGCGCCCGGGGAAGTGAGCACGGCACGCAGACCGGATATACTCAGCAATGCAGCCGAAACTGGGCCGTGTTTTTCGTTCTCGACGGCTCAAAACATATAAATAGCCGCTCACCCCCCGCTGCGCGATGAAACCTGATGAGGAGACGCAGGAAGCGCGCCCGGATGCCAACTCTGTCCTCTACGGCTACAGTCTCAACATCTCCCAGCTCGAGGAGGAGAACAAGGTCCTCAAGCACACGGTCGGCCAGCTGAAGACCCAGCTCGACCAGTTCAAGAAGCCCCCCCTCATCCTCTGCGAGGTCCGTGATATCATCGGCCGCCGCGCGGTGGTCCGGCTGCCGAACGGCAACCAGTTCCTGGTGGAAATCGCCCCGAGCTGTAAGGTCAACGCAGGAGACACCGCGCTCGCGGAGCAGAAGAACCTCGTGCTCATCAAGAAAGTCCCCGCGTCGAAGAAGTTCAACGTGGAGCGCTTCGTCATCATGGAGAAGCCGAAGCTCAGCTGGAAGGAGGTGGGCGGCCTCGAGGAGCAGATACGCGAGATCAAGGAGATCATCGAGCTGCCCATGATGAAACCGCAGCTCTTCCGGAAGGTGGGAATCCACCCGCCGAAGGGCATCCTCCTGCACGGCGAGCCCGGCACCGGGAAGACCCTGCTCGCCAAGGCGGTCGCTGCGAGCACCAACAGCACCTTCATCGAGATAGTCGCATCAGAGCTCGTGCAGAAATTCATCGGCGAGGGGGCGAAGCTCGTCAAGGAGGTCTTCGACCTCGCCCGGGAGAACGCGCCGGCCATCGTCTTCATCGACGAGCTGGACGCGCTCGCCGCGCGGAGGATAGAGATAGGCACGAGCGGGGAGCGCGAGGTCCAGCGCACGTTCATGCAGTTCCTCGCGGAGATTGACGGCTTCAAGCCCCTGGACAATGTCAAGGTCATCGCCTGCACGAACAGGAAGGACATCCTGGACCCGGCAATCGTCCGCCCGGGAAGGCTGGACAGGCTCATCCATGTCCCGCTCCCGAACGACGCTGGCAGGCGCGAGATATTCAAGATTCACAGCAAGGACATGACGCTCCGCCATGTGAACGTCGAGGAAATCGTCTCGCGTACCGAGGGATTCTCGGGGGCAGAGATCAAGGCGGTCTGCACCGAGGCAGGCTACTTCGCCATCCGCGAGAACCGGACCACGGTGAAGAATGCCGATTTCCTCAGCGCCGTGGTAAAGGTCCGCCACCAGGAAGAGCTGGAAGGCGACGAGTACCTCCGCATGTTCGGGTGAGCCATGCCTCCGCGCAAGGGTCTCTCGACAAAAGCCATCGTGACCTCGGGCATCATCCTCATCATGGTCATGAGTTCCCTTGGCTTCATCCTCCAGAACGCAGGCGGCGGGGCGCAGCGTTTCGGCAAGTACAAGTTCTCCCCCAGCGGAAGCGGGACCTGGACCGTGAAGGCCCAGGGCCAGCAGTTCGAGGTGTTCTTCCTGCCCACGCAACTCGCCGACATCGGCCTGGAAGATGGGATGACGCAGAAACTCCGCGCTCCGGTGCTTGTCGCCTCCATCGACCCGCCGCCGCTGAACCTCACCAGGCTGGATAACGCCATCGGACTGGTTTCCTACCAGTACGTCAACGAGTTGCCTAAGCTGGGCACCGAGGTGGTGCTTGCGCTCGGGTCCGCTCCCGGAGAGGACGCGCTGCCCAGCCTGCGCGCCATGCCTGTCATCAGCTGCGGTAACGCCACGCCCGAGGTACCCGTCATCTATGTGAGAAAGGGTGACAGCACCGGCTTCCATCTGGAGGGAGACTGCATCGTGATGGAAGCTGCGTCGGAACAGGACATCTACCGCCTCTACGACCGGATGCTGCTCTCGCTCCTCGGAGTGATGCCATGAGCCTCAAGGCCATAGGGGCCGCGCTCGCCGTCCTTGCCCTCTTTTCTTTTGCCTTCATCGGCATGTACGGCATACAGAAGCAGCGCGCGGAGAAGAAGGAAGAGTTCTACACCTACAACAGCTTCACCTTCGTGCACAGGGGCGGTCTCTGGCTCACCCAGGTCCAGGAGCCGAACGGCCCGAGACTCTTCACGGTCGCGCTGCACTACAGCCCGAGGGAGCTTGAGGATGTGAGTATTGAAGGACCGCTCTCCAAGGGGTTCATCGACGCAGGGTATGCGTACATCTCCGTGGACCCGGACGCCATCCTGGATACAGAGAATGTCTCCATCGCGACAGCAGGCAGCCACACGGGCCTCTCCGCAGCGGAGCTCACCCTCGTGATGGCCAAGGCAATCGGCAGGACTCCCATTGCAGCATGCACCCGCAATGAGAGCTCTGCGTGCGCATCCCGGCCCATCGCTCCCTGCTCTTTCCAGGGCGCCCCCACTGTCTATCTGAAGCCAGAAGGAGAAGCGAACGTCACCTTCGCAGGGGACTGCATCATGCTCACCGGCGCCGGGACGGAGCTTCTCCGCTCGGTGGACCGGCTGCTGCTCCACTGGCTGGGAGTGATGCGTGCCCAGCCGAGCGGTCCGGTGCAGCTCGTGCCGCGCTGATGGAGCACTATTTCAGTCCAGGGCAGAGCAGTCCTTCACGGGAGCGGGAATTCACCTGCATCCTTGCCGGAAGGTCGTTCACCTTTGTGTCAGCTGCAGGCACGTTCGCCAAGTACCGCGTCGACCCCGCGACGAGACTGCTCATCGAATCTGTGTCCTTTCCCCCGGACGTGCGAATTCTCGACCTCGGATGCGGCATCGGCATCATCGGCATCGCCATGGCTCGCCTCTTTGGCGCAGAAGTCATCATGACAGAGGTCAATGAGCGTGCGGCGCGCCTCGCTGGGCAGAACGCGAAGCTGAACCGCGTGAAGGCGCGCGTGCTCGCGGGCGACCTCTACGCGCCAGTCCCGGGGAAGTTCGATGCCATCCTGGTGAACCCCCCGATGGCCGCTGGGAGAGAGACCTGCTACCGCATCATCGACGAGGCGCCAGCGCATCTCTGCGAAGGGGGAAGGCTTGTCCTCGTGGCTCGCCACGCAAAGGGCGGGACGATGCTCTCCAGGAGGATGCAGGAGCGCTTCGGGAACTGCGAAACTCTGGCAAGCAAAGGCGGTTTCCGCGTGTACTGCGCGACAGTTTAAGACATCTCCAACGGCCGGAATTCCGCGCGATTCCCGTGTGGTCTCGCGCCGGATACTCTCTCGCGCCAATTGTCGCCACATGTATGTTCACTGCTTCGAGCCGAGCATGCGGTTCGTGAGCGCGTCCAGGTTGGAGCGGTCGTCAGTCAACACCTCTCCAGCGCCTGGCTCAACGCGCAGATTGAAGCGGGCATACTCCACCTTGTGCCGCGAGATCGCCTGGCTTTCCAGCACCGGAATCTCCCAGGGGGTGTTGCTCGCGTAGAGCAGGGTGTTGATGCCGTGGTCCAGGGCGTAGACATGCGTGAAGACCTGGCCCAGGGTCTTTGCGATGGGCTCCACCAGGGTGTAGTCCCGGTTGCCTTCCTCATTCGCGGAAATGACGTTGATGACCAGCATCCCATCAGCATTGAGGATGGCATGGATGTTCTGGAAATACTCCCATGTCATGACATAGAACGGGATGTGCAGCCCGCCGTTGTAGGCGTCCAGAATGGCCAGGTCGTACGTGGACGGCGCCCGGCGCACGAAAGGCCGTGCGTCGTCGACGATGAGCGAGACATTGGGATGATCCGGCAAGCCGAAGAACTGCTTCCCCGCCTCGAACACCTCCGGGTCTATCTCCACCGCATCGATGCGCATTCCAGGAAACGCCGAGAGGAGCTGACGGATGTTCGCTCCCGCTCCGGCTCCGAGGATGAGGGTGCTGCGCATCTCGCGCGTCAGGGGCGGAAGGAGCATGAAGTCATAGTAGTAGTCCGTCTCCGGACTGTCAAGGACAGTCACGGTGTGAAAGGAGTTCTTCTTGTTGAGACGCAGCCGGTACTCGTTGCCGTCGGTGAGGACCTGGATGAAGTTGTACGGCGACTCGGTCTCATGGGCGACCGCCCATCCACTTTCCACTTCGGCCCTCGCCGGCACAAGGTAGAGGAGCATCAGCAGGATGGAAAGCAGCGCTGGGGTTCCGGCACGAAGGGTGACGAGCACGATGAGCAGGTAGAATCCCATGGTGCCGAAGAGCGTCGCGCGGATGCCCAGCGAGGGGATGAGGTAGAACGCCGCGGCAAACGTCCCGAGAATGCTTCCTGCTGTTGACACCGCGTATATTTTCCCGGCGGTCTCCCCTACTTTATCCCCCTCAAACAGCAGCCGGATGAGGTACGGGGACACCATGGCAAGCAGAGCGGTAGGCACGAGGAAGAGCAGCGCGCTGCCCACGATGGAGCCCTTGATGTCTCCGAGATGGCGCAGCGCCCCCAAGAGATGGCTGTATCCCGCGCCGGCAAGGAGGGAAAAAGCGATGCCTGCAAGCAGCACATAGAGCAGCGTCCTCTCGTCCCGCTTCCGGTCAGCGAGCTTCCCGCCAAGAGAATATCCTATGGCGAGCGCGACCATGAACATTCCGATGACAGAGCCCCACACGTAGGTGGAATTGCCGAAATACGGCGCGAGCATCCGCGCCCCCAGCAGCTCCAGCACCATGATGGTGAATCCGGAGAAAAAAGACAGCACCAGCTTTCTCATCGCGAACCCTTGGTGCGGCAGATTTTTATACTTTTGTCCTCGGAGGCACCTGGTGGACACAGATACCATCGCCCGCGTGGCACGGCTCGCCAGGCTCAGCCTCACCGCTGCCGAGAAGGAGGCTGCTCTCAGGGACATGGGAGGCATCCTCGATGCATTCTCCCTTCTGGAAACAGCGGAGACCGGTCCGGAGAGGGCGCTCCATCCCTTACAGCTTCCTCCCAGGCTCCGCGAGGATATCGCTGGCTCGTCACTCAGCCAGGAGGAGGCGCTTGCCAATGCCCGCTCGAAAGAAGGCTACATCAAAGCAGGGCGCGTCCGCTGAGCTTCCCGCTCTCCAGGGGCGCATTCTCCAGGGAGAGATAACGCTCTCGGACCATGTGCATGAGGCTGTGGATTCCCTGCGGGAGCTGGACCGCGAGTATGCGATGATGACTGCCATCAGCGAGGAGCTGGCACGCTCCCAGGCCAAGGCGCTGGATGCGGAAAAGAGGAAGCTCGGCAAGGACATCCTCAGGGCAAGGCCTCTCCTCGGCCTCTGCGTCTCCTTCAAGGATGCCATCTGCGTCCGCGGTGTCCAGAGCGCCGCGGGCTCGAAGGCCCTGAAGGGCTACACTCCAGTATTCGACGCGACCGTCGTCTCCCGCCTGCGGGAGGCGGGATGCATCGTGCTCGGCAAGACCGCTCAGGACGAGTTCGGCTTCGGGAGCTTCTCGGTGAATGTGGGAAAGGATTTCCGGATTCCCAGAAATCCTCTCGACCGGGAGCGCTGCTGCGGGGGCTCGTCCGGAGGGGCGGCTGCCCTGGCTGCAGCGGCGCTGTTTCCGCACGTGGCCATCGCGGAATCAACCGGGGGAAGCATCGCTGCTCCGGCTGCCTTCTGCGGCGTGCATGGCCTCTGTCCCACCTATGGTCTCGTCTCACGGAACGGGCTCATCGACTATGCGAACTCGCTGGACAAGATAGGCCCCATCGCCCGCTCCCTGGACGACGTGAGCAGGGTCCTCGATGTCATCGCGGGATTCGATGCCGCTGACGCTACCTCCCTGCAGCGGACCATGGCCCCGGAAGCGATGCCGAAGAGCATCGCCCTGGTGAAGCAGGAGGGAGTAGCCGAGGAAGTGGCGTCCGCGATGTGGGACGCGGTGAAGCGCATGGAGAGCTCCGGGGTGTCGTACAAGGAAGTCTCGCTGCCCTACACTGCTAAGTTCGCCCTCGCCGCATATTACATCATCGCGACGAGCGAAGCGAGCACCAATCTCGCGAGATATTGCGGACTTCGCTACGGCTTCCAGCCGCCGGTCGAGGGAAGCGCAGAGGAGCACTTCACCGTGACGCGCGGGGAGGCCTTCGGCGCGGAAGCGAAGAGGCGCATCCTCCTCGGGACCTACGCGCGTATGGCAGGCTACCGCTCCGCCTACTATGAACGCGCCCTTGCGGTGCGGAGCCGCATCATCGCGGAGTACCAGGGCGTCTTGAAGAGATTCGGCGCGCTCGTCAGCCCGGCGATGCCTCTTTTCCCGCCCCGTTTCGACGAGCTTTCGCAACTCACTCCTCTGCAGCACTATGCCATGGACCATCTGCTCGTGGGGCCTAATCTCGCGGGCCTCCCGCACCTTTCCATCCCGCTGCAGGCAAGGCTTCCAGCCGGCCTCCTTCTCATCGGGAACCACCTGCAGGAGAAAACGCTCATCAGGCTCGGGAGGATGGCATGAGGATAGGCCTTGAGGTGCACTGCGGGCTGGACACCGAGAGCAAGCTTTTCTGCGCGTGCTCCGCGCGTCCTTCTCCAGAGGAGCGGCCGAACTCAAGATGCTGTCCGGTCTGTCTCGGGCATCCCGGCTCACGGCCGTTGACCAACAGCAGGGCGGTGTCGCACGCCCTGCGCGTTGCGCTGGCCCTTGGCTGCCGCATTCCCGCAGAACTGCGCTTCGCGCGGAAATCGTACTTCTACCCGGACCTGCCGAAGAATTTCCAGATTACCCAGTACGACCACCCCCTCGGAGGAGGGGGGACGATGGAAACGAGCTTCGGGAGCGTCGCCCTCAGGAGAATTCACCTCGAAGAGGACCCCGGGGCAATCGTCGACAGGGGCTCCTACGTCCTGGTGGACTACAACCGGAGCGGGTGCCCGCTGCTGGAGATTGTCACGGAACCTGCGCTGAAAAATGCAGAAGAAGCCAGGGCCTTCGTGGACGAGCTTTCGGTGTTGCTCGGTTGCCTCGGAGTGTACTCCCCCGAGCGCAACATCCTCAAGGTGGATGCGAACATCTCCCTCAGCGACGTCCGGGTGGAAATCAAGAACATCCTGGGGCAGCGCGAGCTGCAGCGCGCCCTGGAGTACGAGGAGGCGCGCCAGCGCGAGACCATCGCAAGAGGGGAAGCGATTGTTCAGGAGACGCGGCACTGGGACGCGGCTCTCGGTGCGACGAAACCCATGCGCTCGAAGGAGAGCGAGGAGGACTATGGTTACATCGAGGAGCCTGACCTCGTCCCGCATCCTCTGGAGAAGGGATGGCTTGCGGAGGTGCGCAAGGCGCTTCCCGAGCTTCCGCTTTCCCGGAGCAGGAGACTGGTGAAGCAGTACCGCATCGCGGAGGACGACAGCCGCATCATCTGCTTCAGCGGCCTGGCGGATGCCTTCGAGACCATCGCGGGAAGCGTCGACCCGGTGCTGGCCGCGAGATGGACCCGCCGCGAGGTGCTCCGCGTGCTCAATCTTCGTGGGGAGCGCGTCATTTCTTTGGAGCTTCTCCGGCAGATTGCCTCCCTGCTCGCGCTTGTCGAGAAGAAGAAGGTCACGGACGCTATCGCAAAAGAGCTGCTGGAGAAACTCTTCGAGAAGCCATTCGACGTGAAAACAAGAGTGGGAGCGGGTTTGTCAGTCGTGATGGGTGACGAGCTGCGCGCTGTCTGCGAACGAGTGGTCAAAGAAAATCAGAAAGCGGTGAGCGACTATCAGAGCGGCAGGCCGGAGGCGCTGGACTTCCTGCTTGGCCAGGTGATGCGCGCGACGAAGGGCCGGGCGGACCCTGGCGCGGCGAGACTGCTGCTCAAGGAACTCGGGAAGGCGTAGGACGCATGTTTTATAAAGACATATCCACCCCCCACTTGTGGTGATTTTATGGATATTCCCATAGAAACTGTCGTCAAGAGCGAATACAATGGGCTGTCTGGCGACGCCAGGGAACTGGTCATCAGGAGCGGGGAAGAGTGGACCCATTTCTGGAATGAGTACACGGGAAACTGCTTCGTGGTCGACTTCGTGGCCGCTGCCAAGGGGAACCAATCCCCTGAGCCTGCTCCTCACATAGACTTCAGCCAGTACCAGGTCCTGGTCGCGTACATGGGCAGCATGCCGTGCGGAGGGCACAGCGCCACCATCACCGGTGTCGCGAGGGACGGCGATGGCCTTGAAGCGGCCGTGCGATACGAGTATCCTGATGGCATTGCCACCATGGCCATCACCAATCCGGTGCATGCAGTGAAGGTGGAGCGTACCACGGGCGACGTGAGCTTCATCGTCACCGAGTCAGACAGCTAGAAGTCGTCGAGGCCCTTCTGGGAGAGGCGCCTCACCGTGGACCAGCTCTTCCTGATGAACACATAGTCTTTCTGCTGCTCGAGGAAGGCCTTTGTCCTCGGGTCGGCGGGGTAGCCGCTTCCGAAGTCAACCTTGAACTCCTTTTTCAGCTCCTCTATCTGCCTGTCGCGGGTGACCTTGGCCACGATGCTCGCGGCGCCCACGATGGGATGGTTCGCATCCGCCTTGTGCTCAGCGACAATCTCGCAGGTGCAGGTGAGCATGCCCTGCAACTCATCAGTAAACGCGGCGATGTTGGTGCTCGGACAGTCCACGTACGCCTTCTGCGGCTGCAGGGCGTTGATGATGGATGCGATGGCCTGTGCTTCCAGCCTGTTGAGGCCCTTCGCGTACACCGCGGTGTCTATCTCCGGAGGCTGGAAGACGCGCAGTTCCACCTTTGCCATCCCCTTGAGCTGCTCCGCGATGCGCTCCCGTCTCTCCGGGGAGAGTTGCTTCGAATCCTTCGCGCCTATCTGGCGGAGGAGGTATTCTTTCTCTTCCTCGATGGTGACTCCGCACACAACCAAGGGGCCGATGACCGGGCCGCGGCCAGCCTCGTCGATGCCACAGATGAGGGGCATGCCTTCTCCGAGAGTTTCTGCTATTTAAGGCCTCTCACCGGTAGCTCCCGTATTCGCGGTAACGCCTGCCTTCCTTCCCCTTCTCGTGGAGGTAGTACAGGCCGCCTGCGCCCAGGACGCCGATGATGCCCATCCCCCATCTCCACGCGGTGACCCATCCCTCAATCTCCGGCTTGTACAGGTGGCCGCGGCCGTTCGGATAGTCCAGCGCGCGGAGGATGTCGATGCTCCGGTCGCCGAGCTCGTCTGCCACGTTTCCCTGCTGGCGGCCCTGGAGCGTGTCCTGCGAGACATGAACGGTCTCAAGATAGCTCCCGAGATGTTCCTCCACCTGCTGGAGAGAAGAGACGCGAGAGGATGTCCAGCCTAGCTCGTCCACCATGCTGTCCACCCACCAGCTCCCGGGAGCGCAGAAAGGGGACCACTCTGAATGCGACCCGGGGACGGTTGGCCACTCGCGCTGGAAGCGCGCAAGCTGGCCGGGGAGGGCGTTGAGCGACTCCGCGGCCGTGTTGTACCCCTTGACGGTCCCATTCTCCAGGTTGACGCCCTCGGCGAGCACCGGAGCATGCTGCTCAGCAAGCGTGCGTCCGTCCTGAAGCTCCATGCCATAACCGTCAAGCAGCGTCGCCAGTCCAGCAAATCCCTCCTCGCGATGCACTCTCCAGAAGGTGGTGCTGCCGCGGCACTCAAGAGTGGTGGTGCAGCTCGTGCCGCCGTCTCCATCGGAAGTGCACGTGGTCACCGGAATCAAGATGGGCACGTAGGACTCAGAGACGCTCCTGGCTATCTGCTGGCCTCCTGCTCCGACAAGCGCGACCGCCCGGTCGAGCTGCGGGTCGCCATAGATGCCAAGGACGCCGGAGGCCTCGCCTTCAGCTTGACCAAGCATGGTGTCTATCTCCAGGAGGGTGAGACGGGACAGCGGAAAGGGCTCTCCGCCCTCCGATGCCATGTACACACGGTCCATCGCCGCAGTGATGTTCCCCGCGCGCTGCGCCACCGGGACAACGGACGCGAATCCTTCCGGTGGTTCCATGACCTGGCCGGCCTCAATCGCGTAGAGGGTGCGGTTGTGCAGGTCATTCTGGAGATATCTCGTCTCTATCCAGTCCCCGACCACCTTATAGCCGAGGAACCCCAGCACAGCAGCTCCGGCCACTGCGACTGCAACGGGGTTGACTCCGCTGACATCGCGGAGAACCTGGTTGGCGCGCTCGCCGAGGGTGCTGCCGAACACCGTGGAGAGCTGCTTGTCCTTGTCCTTCTTCTCCGCGGAGCGGAGCTTCCTTTCCTTGCTCTTCAGCTCCCGCTCGATGTCCAGGTGCTTTTGCCCCTGCCCGCTGCTGTAGATGGCGACGAGCTGCTTGGCGAACTCAGCGACCTGTGGTTCCTTTCCGGTGGAGATGAGCTGGGCGATGTCCTTCACGACACCGGCGCTCTCCGAGTGCGAGACCATACCGGCAGAGATACCCTCGGCGAAGCTTCCGATGCGGTCCGCGAGGGTGCCGTCCCCCAGGTCATAGGCCCGCTGCGCGAGTTCACGGAGGTCGGCGTCAATTTCCTTCGCATTCTGGACCTTCGCTTCCTCTATGGTGAGGCCGAGCGAGGGAAGCTGCGGAAGATACGCGCGGATGCCCTCAAATGCATCGACGAGCCGGTGCGGCGCCCTGGTGCCTGCTGTCCGCAGGGCGTACCCGAGGCCGTGTTCGCTGAGCGCCTTGGAAAAGTCATGCCGCAGCCGCGTGCCGCGCTGGATGTCGCCGAAGAGCTCCACAAGGAGTCTCGTTGCAGACATGGAATCCAGCTGAGCCTGCCCTGCGGCGGAGGCGTCGAAATCGTGCGGGTTCGAGTCGAGCGATGATTCCTGAGTCTTGCGAGAGGATTTCTTGGCCATGAAACAAAGGGTTAAAGTTCGCTTTAAATAACTTCTTATGAGTGGTCCTTTTTTATAAAAAGTTGAATGGCACCTGCATCGCTGGTGTCCAGCTCACGGCTTCAGCGCGTGCCGCAAGAGGTCCTCGAGTTCCGACTGAATCTCGCGGAAGCTTGGGGGAAGAGAAGCTAATTGGTACGCAGTGACCGTTTTCATTCCCTCAGACGTCCGGTAGGTCACCTCGTACTGGCACGTGTCCGGAGCGGGAGAATGGGACCTGTACTCAGCAGAAAGGGAGGGAAAATCATCAAAAAGGCCAAGCAATGCCTCAAGCTCATCAGACCTGAGCTTGCCACTCCCTACAGTTGCTCCTGCCGCCTCTGCCACGAACATTCCGTCGTCGTACACTTCAAGTGTGGAGCTACGTCCGCCAAGCCCACCGCTCTTGATGTAGGTGACAATGGGTTCCAGCATGGGATAGCGGGGGGAAGATTTGAACTTCCGACCTCCGGGTTATGAGCCCGACGGGCACTCCTGGCTGCCCTACCCCGCTAAAGTGCGGAATCCCCGGCGGGTATTTAAACCCTCCGTCCTGGCCCGCGCTGCAGAAATAGCCCCGGCCGCACTGCAGGGAATATCCTGGCGGGACGGCACGGATATCGTGGGCACTACGGCCGACGGAGGCCGCGCAGCGTCTTCCCGGCAAAGATATTTAAAGGTGGATTGGCGCGCCCTTTCAGGAGCGCAAGCGTGACGAAGATTCTCAGGCTGGAGCTCAAGGGCTTCAAGTCCTTTGCCAAGAGGACCCTCATCCCCTTCGGGAACGGCTTCAATGTAGTGCTCGGGCCGAACGGGAGCGGAAAATCCAACATCCTGGACGCGCTCTGCTTCGTGCTGGGCAAGCGCTCCAGCAAGAGCCTCCGCGCGGAGAAGGCCGGGGACCTCGTCTTCAAGGCGAAGACTGGCAAGACCCCACAGCAGGCCTCAGTGGCCATCGCATTCGACAACGGCGCGAAGGTCTTCCCCATCGACGCTTCCGAGGTGCTCGTCACCCGCTCGGTGAAGCCCGACGGGAACAGTGTCTACCTCATCAATGACCAGAAGAGCAGCCTCCAGCAGGTCACGGAGCTCCTGTCCCACGCCAAGGTGGACCCGGAGGGCTACAATATCATCCTCCAGGGAGATATCGTGAAGTTCGTGGAGATGTCCACCGAGGAGCGCAGGAGGCTCATCGAGGAAATCTCGGGAATCTCGCTCTACGAGGAGAAGAAGCACCGCGCGATGCAGGAACTCGACAAGGTCGACAAGAAGCTCACCGAGGCGGAGATTGTGCTGGAGCAGCGCCGCGTGCACCTGGAGGAGCTGCGGAAGGACCGGGACCAGGCCGCGAAGTACAGGGAGACAAAGACACGGTCAGACCAGCTCCGCGCCACGCTCATCAGCCTGGATATGCGGGACCTGGCAGCGAAGGGAGAAAAGCTGGAGAAGGAGAAAGCCGAGCTGGAAGCGAAATCTGTCGCGCTCAAGGAGGACATCGACCGCCTGAAGAAGGAGTCTGCGGAGACCCGCGCGAAGTCCGACGAACTCAGCCGCAGGATTGAGGAGGGCGGAGAAAAAGAGCAGCGCGAGCTATTCAGGCAGAAGGAAGAACTGCGAGTCGCAATCACCAGGCAGGAGGAGCGCCTGCGCACCTGCAAGGACGAGCTCCAGAAGCTCAGCGAGAGAAAAGAGGCGCTGCTCAGCGATGCAAAGTCCCGAGAGGGCAAGCTCGACCTCACCAGGAAAGAGATCTCCCGCCTGGACGACCTGTTGCGCAGCCTTGCCCGGGACACGGAACGCATGGAAAAGGAGACCCAGGCGTTCAAGAAGAAGCACAACATCGAGGACCAGGGTTCCCTGGAAGAGCAGATTTCCACCTCGGACCGCGAGCTGGAGACCCTCAATGATGGCGTGAACCTGCTCAGGCAGCAGCAGCAGGACCTCGTGGTGAAGAAGGAGCGCGCGCAGGTGCACCTCGACGGCTTCGGGGAGCAGCTCCGCAAGGTCCAGGAAGTCCAGCGCCTGCACAAGGAGGAGGTCCAGCAGCTCCAGCAGAAACGCGACCGCTACAAGTCTCTCGTTCTGGACCTCACGAAGTCCACCGCTCAGGACAGCGGGCTCGCCGCCCAGCTCTCGAAGCTCCGGGAGCAGGAACTCTCGCGCAGAGGGGAGTTGAGCAGGCTGCAGATAGTCCAGAGCGCCCAGCGCGAGCGCACCGCATCCGACATCGCAGTCAAGCGCATCCTGGAGGAGAAGACGCGTATCAGCGGCATCCACGGCACGGTATCTGAGTTGGGGGAAGTCCCCTCTCGCTACGCCATGGCGCTCGAGGTCGCCGCAGGACCTCGGCTGCAGCAGGTCGTCGTCGACAGCGAGGACGTGGCGAGCCAGTGCATCAAGTTCCTCAGGGACAACAGACTAGGAGTCGTCACGTTCCTTCCGCTCAGCAAGATACACGGCAGCGCTCCCGAGAACCTCGCCCTCAAGAAGGCCACCGGGGTGGTGGATTTCGCCGTCAACCTGGTGGAGCACAAGGCGCAGCACAAGAAAGTCTTCCAGTACGTCTTCGGCCAGACCCTCGTGGTGGAGACGCTCGACGTCGCGAAGCGCATCGGCATCGGCAAGGCCCGCATGGTCACCCTGGAGGGAGACCTCACCGAGCTCTCGGGCGCGATGTCCGGAGGCCACCGCGTGCGCAGGGAGGGAACTGGATTCTCGGTCAAGGAAGCTGCGTCTTCTCTCAAGCGGCTGGAAGCGGAACTCGCGAAGCTCGCTGCGGACATCGCGGAGGATGAGCGGGAGCGCTCCTCTCTTGCGGAAAAGATAGACTCGCTGCGCAGCGAGAAATCCTCTCTGGAAGGCGAGATCTCCGCCATGGAAAAGCGCCTCCATCTGGAAGAGGGGGACCTCGAGGTGGACAAGCAGCAGCGTCTCGTAGCCCAGGCCGACCTCGAGCGCGCGGACAAGGAACTCGTGAAGCTCATGCAGAATATCGCCCAATCCAACCAGCGCATCATCAAGCTCAAGACCGAGAGGGAACTGCTCAGGCAGCAGCTCCAGTCCCTGCGCGAGCCGCGCGTCCTCGCGGAGCTGAACTCCTTCATCAAGACCAGGGAGGAGCTCCGCGACAAGACGCGGGAAGCAGAGCTCTCCAAGCAGAGCAGGCAGCGAGAGCTGAAGGACATCCTTGAGCCGGAGGTTCAGCGCGCCGCGAAGCTTGTGGAGGAGAACGACAAGCAGGCCGCGGCCTTCTCGCAGGAGCAGCTCGCGACGATGCCACTGCTCGCGGAGAGCAAGAAGAGCCTTGCTGAGATGGAGAAGGCGCTCGTGGACTTCTACGAAAAAAACAAGAAGCTCTTCGAGGAGCGTGAGGGACTGCAGCGCCGCCTTGAGGAGCTGAGCGCCTCGCTCGGCGACCTGGAGGCTAAGAGGACCGATGCGGACACCAGGAGCAACAGCGTCGCGCTCCGCCTTGCCGAGGCGAAGGCGATGCTCGCAGGAAAAGAAAAGGAGTTCGAGCCGTTCAGCGGCGTGCCGCTCCTGGAGCAGAAGAGCAAGGCGGCGATGGGCGCGGAACTCGCCCAGTACGACCAGCTCCTCCTGGAGATGGGGACTATCAACATGAAGGCCCTGGAGATTTACGAGGCAGTGGAGCAGGAGTTCAAGAACCTCATGGAAAAAAAGGAGAAGCTCTCCACCGAGAAGCTGGACGTGCTCACCATGATGACGGAGATAGAGGGCAAGAAGAAGGAGCTGTTCCTCCATACCTTCGCCATCGTGGAGCAGAATTTCCGGCGCATCTTCAAGGAGCTCGCGCCGAAAGGAGAAGCCTGGCTCATCCTGGAGAACGAGGAATCACCCCTCGATGCCGGAGTGGAAATCCAGGCCCGCATGTCGGAGAAGCGGCCGTTGCCGATACGCTCCCTGAGCGGCGGAGAGAAAACGCTGACCGCGCTTGCGTTCATCTTCGCCATCCAGGAGCACGAGCCCGCTTCGTTCTACATCCTCGATGAGGTGGATGCCGCCCTAGACAAGCACAACTCCGAGAAGTTCGCGAAGCTCGTCCGCAAGTACTCGGACCGTGCGCAGTATGTCATCGTCTCCCACAACGACTATGTGCTGGGGGAGGCGGACTGGCTCTTCGGCATCTCCATGGACAAGGAGGGCGAGAGCACCGTCAGGACCCTGAAGGTGTGAGCTCCACTGTCACGCTCTTCTCCTTGGGATTCATGTCGAGCACCCGCGGCTTTCCCTTGAGCGCTGCCCATCCCACTGCCCTGCTGGCCGCGCCTAGCTCCGCGAGCAGCGCAGCGACCTCCTGATACTGCTCGTAGAGCATCTCGCCCTTGCGCTGGTTCTCCACGATGCTCTCTCCGAGAGAGGCGATCATCTGGTCCTGCTGGCCGAGCACGCGCTGTAGCTGCTCATGCTTGGAGGAGACTTTGGTGAGCGCGGCCTCGGGCAAGGTGTCCTTGAATGCTGCCTCCATGGCTGCGCTCGCGGTGGCCACGCGGACAAGCCGCATTCCTGAGTAGAACTCCAGGGGCCAGAGCACCGCGTCCGCGAGCCCCTCGCCCTCGTATACCACGTGCGGGTCCGGCTTCTCGGAGACGATGCGCTGGACCTCCTTCAGCACGGCCGCGCAGGCGTGCGAGTCGAGGGTCTTCGCGTGCTTGTCGACCTTGGCGCGGATGCAGACCTCTTCGGCGTAGGCGTTGCCGAGCTGGAACTCCGCCGCAAGAATCTTCACCAGCTCGTTGCTCAGCGCGGCCGAAAGGGAGCCCGCATCCATGCCCAGAGGATTTTTCCTTGCCGGCGGGGGAGTGTACGCGCTGCCCCGGCGTATCTGGCGGTCTTTCCAGCTCTTGTAACTGCAGGCCTGTAGGACCACTCCGCCCTCATCGAGCATGACCGCGTTGCCAGGATGGAGGAGCTCGACGACCAGGCTGCGCTTCTTCTCACCCGCGGCGAATCGGAAGGTGACAATCCGGTCGAAGCCGAGCTGCTCCACGGCGTCGAGGAACATGCCCTGCAGCTCGTTCCGCAAGGTGGTGCAGAAAGTCCCAGGCATCTTTGTCATTTCCGGCTTCTCAGCGGTGAGGTAGAGCGCCTTCGGCAGGAGGATGCGGACAAGCTGCTTCCTGAACTGCAGGTACAGCTCCTGGCCGTACGGCTGGTACACCTTGTCCAGGCGCAGGCCGCAGAGGGGCTGCAACTCCTGCACGACTGCTCGGAGCTCCAGGGAGCGCATCTCCTTCTTGGGCATGGCTTCCCTGGAGTGCACGACTAGTATAATGGTTTTGTGGCCGACGGTCCTGTTGTTATCCGTCGGTCGCATTGCGGAGAGTGTCCATGATGCCGCACACCATGGGTATTCTACGGTATCCCGACCGGGATGCTGCATTTCCTCGGTCAAGGTTTATAAGGATTCCATGATTACCCCTTCTCATGCCTTTCCGTGCGCTCCAGAGGGTGCTGAGGCTCCTCCAGGGAGGAGATTCTAGCGAAGGACTGCTCCGCAGGATGGAGGAATATCACCCCGAGACATACCTGCATATGCGCAGAACGGCAGTGTACTCTGTGCTCATCGGCATGCGTCTCTCTCTCCCCCAGGAGGAGCTCGATTCCCTGTACCAAGGGGCGCTGCTCCACGACATAGGCAAGCTCACCCTGAGCAAGGAGCTGCTCAACCGGAAGGTGGACCCAGGGCAGCCGAGCACCCTCACTCAAAATGACATCGCAGAGATACTCTCCCATCCCCACGCGGGATACGACATCCTCATGCCGGACGAAGAGGCGGCGCACATCGCGTTGTATCACCACCGGAGGAAGGACGGCTATCCCGCGGACGTCCCCCTTGAGGACATGACACTCTTCGCGGACATCGTCGCGGTCGCGGACACCTATGACGCGATGACCGGGAAGCGCACCTACCGGACGACCCCTCCGCGCTCCGCTGCCCTGGCCGCGATCCAGGACACCTCACGGCACCTGGAGAGGTGTGGAAGGGCGCTCGCGGACATCCTCTCGGAGAACCCGCTCCTGACCGACGCGCTCACGAGCGGACTTTCCTCGCGAAGCTGAGGAAGCCGCTGTGGCCAATCTGCTGCGTCAGCGGGCGGACCTTGCGCTCCTCTGACTCCCATTCCCTCTCGATGATCTCTATGGTACGAAGGAACAGGAAGCCCGGATGCTTCCTCACCGCGGTAGAGAAGTCCATCACCTGCGGCACCGTCGGAGAGTACGCGACGAGGATGCCCCCCACTTTGAGGCTCGCGAACGCGGTGTCGAGCGCGGCCCAGGGGTCGGGGATGTCAATGGTCATCGCATCGGCCTCGCGCTCCTCGATAGCTGAACGGATGTCGCCATCCTTGAGCGTGAGGTTCGCAAGAGAAAGGCGCTCGGCGTTTTTCCTCGCGACCTCGAGGAAATCTGGCCGGATGTCGTAGCTCACCACCCGCCTTGCGATATGCGCGAGCATGCAGGCCAGCGCTCCCGACCCGGCGCCGGCATCAATGACGAAGGAGTCTTTCCCTATCCCTGCTTGGATGATGATGCTTCCCAGGTCCTTCAGGGGGATGATCTGCGCCTTTCGCGAGATTCTCCGGTAGGAGTCGAGGAACGATGGCTCAAGAACGAAGTATTCCTTCCCGGTATTGGTGCGCAAGCTCTCTCCGGGCTTCGCTCCAGAAAGCACAGCAGCGGGGATGGTCCCATCGCGTGTGTGCATCGCTCCCTCGACCAGGAAAGCATCGCCCTCACGGGAGAGGAGCAGCCTCATCGGAGCGACCTCGCGAGGCTCGGCGCATAGCCGAAATAGTCGCGGGGGCTCATGGCAAGCAGGCGCTTCTTCTCCTTGTCTGGCAATGGCTGGCTCTCGATGAACGAGCGGAGTTCCTGCAACGTGAGTTCCCTGCCCCGGGAGAGCTCCTTGAGACGCTCATACCCTTCCTCGACGCCATGCATCCTCAGGACGCACTGCACCGCCTCGGTCAGCACCTCGGGATGAGCGTCGAGCTCCGCAAGGAGGAACCGCTCATTTGGGGCAATCTTCCCGAGGCCCTTGAGCAGGGACGACCAGGCAAGGAGGGAGTGGCCGAACGCGACGCCGATGTTGCGCATCACCGTGCTGTCGCTCAGGTCTCTCTGGAGCCTGGACTTGGTGAGCTTCTCGGAAAGGAAGACAAGCATGGCATTCGCAAGCTCGAGATTGCCCTCGGCGTTCTCGAAATCGATGGGATTCACCTTGTGAGGCATGGTGCTGCTTCCAACTTCGGCCTTGGCCGTCGACTGCACAAGGTAGCCCATGCTGATGTAGAGCCAGCAGTCCCGAGAAAGGTCCGTGAAGATGCTGTTCACTCCCCTGAGAGTGTCGAGCAGCTCCGCAAGAGAATCCTTTGGCTCTACCTGCGTGGTGAGCGGCGACGCGCGAAGCCCGAGGGAGAAGAGAAAGCGTTCCGCGAATGCGGGCCAGTCCACCCTGGGCGCCGCGGCGCGCATCGCGCTGTAGTTGCCTGTGGCGCCATTCAGCTTCGCAGCGAAGGCGCAGCGCTTCAGCGCCGAAAGCCGTCCGTCAAGCCGGGAGAGGAACACGGCGAACTCCTTCCCGAGCGTCGTGGGTGAGGCCGGCTGGCCATGGGTGCGGGCGAGCATGGGAAGCTCCGCATACCTGTCCGAGAGGTCAGCCAGGGTCGAACGCAGCGCGTCCAGGGATGGGAGCAGCACGTCCTTGAGACTGCCACGCAGCATCAGTGCGTATGCGGTGTCATTGACATCGCTTGAGGTGAGGCAGAAGTGCAGCATCGGCGAAAGGTCCTGCAGCGACGTTCCGCGGAAGCGTTCCCGGAGCCAGTATTCGACCGCCTTGACATCATGCTTCGTCTCGTCCTCGATGGCCTTGATTGCCTCGCACGCCGCGGCGTCACCCTTTTCGAGCTCCGCGAGAAGCCCGCGCTCCTGTTTTGAGAGCTTCCTGCACACCCTCGCCTCAGAGAGGGCGATGAGGTACCGCGCTTCGACCATGATACGATGCTTGATGAGGGCGGCTTCCGAGAAATACGCGCGTAGTGGGGCGCTCTGCTCAGCGTAGCGGCCGTCCAGGGGCGAGAGCGCTTCGAGGGTCATGGTGCGATGGCATGACTGGCGCCTTATAAACTCTTCCGCTCACGCGAAGAAGTGAACATTGAGTTGGCCGCATTGCGCAGAATATCCGCCCTTCCGGTGAGACAATCCGGAACTCGTACGGCCGGCCGGGATACATCAAAATTGTTGCTGAGTCCGCTCACTCGTCTGCTGCGCCAGTCGTGTACTTTAGAAAGGCTCCGCGTGCGCGGAGAGCCGCCGCTCCTTCGGGACGAAGTTGTGCAGTTTCCCGCCGGCGTAGCGGCCGCAGCCGAGATAGTCCTTCCCGCTCCGGACAAAGACGAAGCCTGCTGCTTCGGCCTGAATCTCCAGGCTCTCCCCCTTGAGCCAGCGATGAGCCAGCTCCGGCGATAGTTCGACCACGTTTTTCTTCGCGTATGGCCCGAGAAGCTGGCTTCCCTCGACGCTCAGGCGCAGCGCGCCGTCGTGCTCGCTAAGGGTGTAGATGCCGAGACGCTCAAGACGCAGCCCGGGCAGCTGCTCAAGGGACCGGCCGGCGAGGTAGTACCGCTCGCCCGACTTGAGCCAGGCCTGTTCCCGCATCGCATCAGGAACAGCGATTCCCCACTGCGTCTCCAGCCTGCCGAAGAGCTGCTTCCTTTCCTTGCTGTTCAGTATCATATTCCCCATACAGGATTCTCCTCCCGCATCAGGGCCGCGATCTCCTTGAGGAGCTCTATCTCACCGTGCGAGAGCAGGTTCTTGTGCTCCTTGAGCTTGCGGAACTGCTCCTCGCTCAGCATGGAATAGAGGATCTCTCCTTCCGCGAGGTGCCTCCCCATGATAATCTGGTCCAGGGAGACCGCGACGCGCTTGCCGTGCTGAGCGACGGAGATGCTCTTCCCGTCCATCTGGATTGCCCGCACGACGGTGAGAGACTTCCCAGCCTTCTTCATGAGGGGCATTCCCGTATGAAGTTCGCCCCCGAGAATCTCCACCCCGCAGATGGCGGGATTGCTCTGCCTGAACACGTAGCCGGGGAGGATGCGCAGCTTGCAGGGCTTCTGCGACAGCTGTTTGCCCGCCTTTGCCTTCTTGAGGTCTTCCAACCATTGCTCGTATTCCTGGAGCAGGGTGTACACGATGCCGCTGGTAAAGAGCTTCACTCCGCTTTCTTCCAGGGCCTGCTTCGCCTGAGGGTCCAACTCCACGTTGAAGGCGAGGATGACCGCATCCTGGGGCCGCTCCTCGATGCCTATCTGCGCCTCGACAATGTCTTTCCTCGTGACTTGACCGATGGTTGCCCTGCGTATGGAAAACTTCTTCTGCCTCAGCATCCACTGCAGGGCCTCGAGCGAGCCTATGCTGTCCGCCTTGGCGACAACTCCCTTTTCACCCTGCTCGATGAGCACCCCGCGGACCTCCTCGCGTATCTCCGCCGAAATTCTCGCGACATCCTCCGGAGAGCAGCAGATGACCGGCATCCCGGAGACCGCACCCTCAAGGTGAGGCGCCGCGATTTTCACGCCGGTCGCTGCGCGGACGCTTTCAACAGAGAGGAAATGCGATTTCCGGTCGCGCATCTCTTCCAGAGGCTCTGGCTGGAAGAGCGCGCGGATTTTGGTCACTGCAGGCTCGTTGAGCGTCCCCACGACAATGGTGTCATCCTTCTGCAGCATGCCGTCGTGCAGGATGACATCCACTGTGGTGCCGAGACCCTTGGTCTCCTTGACCTCGAGGATGACGCCCTTGCCCGGACCGTCCGTGGTGCGCAGCTCCTGATTGAGGTAGCGCTGGCTGAGGCCTGCAAGGACCATCACCAGCTCCGGCACCCCCTCCAGCGTCCTCGCGGAGCAGGGCACCATGGAGACCTGCTTGGTGTAGTCCTTGATGCGGTCGAAGCGCTCCGTCTCGAAGCCTTCCTGCTTCACCTGCTCTGCGACAACATAGAAGCGCCTCTCTAGCTCATACTGGACCTCCGCTGGCTGGGCAGCGATGCTCGGGAGGAGCAGTCCCTGCACAGGAAGCCATCCGGGGATGAGGTCTATCTTGTTCGCGGCGATGAGAAACGGGGTGTGCTGCTGCTTCAGGATGGCAATCGCCTCCCGTGTCTGAGGCTTGACACCCTCATTGATGTCCACAACAAGAATGGCGATGTCTGCGATGCTTCCCCCTCGTTTTCTCAGGGAGGAGAACGCCTCATGCCCCGGGGTGTCGATGAACAGCAGCCCGGGGATGGTCAGCTCTATCTTGAGCTGCTCCAGCAGCGGCCCGCACATCTTCCTCACCGTTTCGAGGGGGATGATGCTGGCCCCGATGGACTGGGTGATGCCGCCCTGCTCCCCCGCCTGGATGGCGCTGCCTCGTATGCTGTCAAGCAGCGAGGTCTTCCCGTGGTCAATGTGGCCCACGGTGACCACAATGGGCTGGCGGATGCGCTCTGGCATGAGAGAACGGGGGCTGGGATGCCTTTTAAACCTTTAGAAGCGCCGCAGGCAGGTGATGCCTGGAGCGTGGCCGCCCGCACTGGAGAGGCTCATCGGCATGGCAGCGAGACCACGCTTATATCATGCGGCATTGCGGCCGAGGAATTTGAGCGCCCTGTGCAGTCAGGAATACCGCTCTTCCTTCGCGGCGTCGCCGTGGTTGTGGTAACCACGGCGCTCCCAGAAGCCGGGCTGGTCCATCGCAGCGAACTCGAGCTTCACCAGGAACTTGCTCGCTTTCCATGCGTAGAGTTGGGGGATGATGAGCCGGATGTGGCCGTGCTCCCGGGGGATGGGCATGCCATCCAGCTCAAAAGCGAGGAAGACGTCATCACGCTCCACATCCTCGCGGGGGACATTGGTGGAGTATCCTTCTGCGCCGTGCTGGATGAGGTGCTTCCACTTCGCGGTCGGCTTCACCATCGCAAGTATCTTCCGGAAAGGTATGCCGGTCCACTTCACGTCATACTTTGTCCAGCTCGTGACGCAGTGGAAGTCCTTGGAGTACTGCTGGATACCGAGCTTCTTCAGCTCGGCCAGGGAATATTTTCCTGGCTTTTCCACCTCGCCGGAAACCTCCAGTTTCCAGTCCTTGAGGTCCATGTCCGGCTGCACTCCCAGGTCCAGCACAGGGAAGCCGGAGACGAGCTTCTGTCCGGGAGGCAGGCGCGCATCGGTCTGCTCGTGCCTGCCCTGCTTCCGGAAGATGTCGAGAAGGTGCTTCTTCCCCTGGATGACATGGTCCGCGTCGGCCATGGTTCTACAGGAATGGCTCGACGAAGAAGAATTCTATGAAGTATCCATTCCCGTCACGCTCATAGAACAGCGCAAGGTAGTCCGGGTCGACGCTCCGCACGGTGTGGGCATCGTCAGTGAGAGGCCGGAAGAGCTCCGAAAGCTCTGGTCGGGGCAGCTTGTGCCGCTCATGGCCCTGGCCCAACCACTCGATTCTGACGGAGGCGCCTCGTTCGTAGGAAAGATTGCCCGCTTGCCACTCGGTCAAGGCCTCACCGAGCAGGATGTTGAATTCGGCAGGTTCCGTCGCGCTCAGGCGCATGTAATCAAAGCTGAAGCGAAGGTCGTCAAGTTCGGGACTGCACGCCGCGTTGTCCGCATCGTTCCACACGTATGTCTTCGGCACCCTGTCCTGCTCATCCGGCAGCACCGCCCATTCGAGCGGGACGTCCGAGAGAAGGTCGATGAGCTCGGCGAGACCCGCCGGGGCGCCGCCCTTGCCCGCATACCCTTTTTCCACGATGTACGTGCACAGGTACTGGTTGAGGTCCATGCTTCGGAAGACACACCCTAATTTTATAAACGTGCGCCCCAGCGCACTCCCATGGATGCCCTCATCAGGCGCTTCCAGGCTAAAATCCTGGCGTTCTACGCGGAGAAGGCGAGAGACCTCCCCTGGCGGCACACGACTGAGGCGTACGCGATTCTCGTGTCCGAAGTGATGCTCCAGCAGACTCAGGTCGGCCGTGTTGTTGAGAGATACGAACGCTGGCTTGCAAGATGGCCATCTATCCGGGCGCTCGCCGCGGCTTCCCTCCACGAAGTCCTGCAGGAGTGGAGCGGGCTCGGCTACAACCGCAGGGCGCTGCTTCTCCACAAGGCGGCCGGCATCATCGTGGCCGAGCATCAGGGCGACGTGCTGCTGGCGCTGCGCTCCACGAAGATTCCCGGCATCGGCCCCTACACCGCGGCCGCGGTGCGCATCTTCGCCGCGAACGAGGACATCGTCGCCGTGGACACCAACATACGGAGGATATTCATCCACGAGTTTGGCCGCGATGCCGCTGGTCCGGCACGACTTCAGGAACTCGCGATGCAGTGCCTCCCAAAAGGGAGAAGCCGCGAATGGCACAACGCCCTCATGGATTATGGAGCGACGTTCCTCACCGCCAGGTCAACAGGAATCAAGCCTCTCTCGCGGCAGGGCCGCTTCGAGGGCTCCGTGCGCCAGCTGCGCGGCAAGGTGATGAAGGCGCTCATCGCGGCCGAGAGGCCGGTCGGGATGAAGACGCTATCAACCATGGAACCGGATACTAAGAGGCTACGCACTGCTCTGCATGGTCTTGTGAGAGACGGGCTGGCCCGCAGGGCACACGGAGGATACTCGCTTCCCGGGAGAGATACATGAGCCTACAGAGATTCTTCCGGCACCTCGCCGCACTGAAGAGCCTGGAGCGCACGGGATGGATACTGAAGAAGGTGCCTCCACCTCGGGAGACGGTCGCCTCGCACACCTATGGTGCCGCGATGCTCGGCTGGCTCCGGGCGACGGAGGAGCGCCTTGATGCGGAGAGAGTCATCAAGATGCTCCTCCTCCATGACCTGGCTGAAAGCCTCATCGGGGACATCACCCCGCATGAGATGGACCCTCTCCTCAAAAAGAAAAGGGAGAATCTCGCGTTCCGGAGGCTGCTGAAGGACATCCCGGCTGTGATACGAGGGGAAGCGGAGAGACTCTTTCAGGAGTTCCAGTCCGGGAGGACGAGGGAGGCGCGCCTCGCACGGAGATGCGACAGACTGGACACCCTTCTCCAGGCAAGGGAATACCGCAAAGTTGTTCCCGGCATCGAGAAAGAGTTTCTCAGGACCTACGGGCCGCTGGCCGAGCTATCTACTCCTCAGGCTCCTCGGGGACGCGCTCCAGCGCGGCCAGCGCGTCGGCAAGGCTCACCTGCTCGACGCTCTTGAACAGGGACAGAAGCCCTTTCTCCAGCGCCCCCTCCTCCGTGATGGTGTGATGCACCGCTGGAGAGATCATCCATTTGTGCTCGCCTGCCGAAAATGGGTTGACCATGACGACCTTGAGATTCTTGCGGGCCAGAAGCTGCTGCCAGTTCTTCACAAGCTCACGGAAGCTTTCCTCGTTGTTGAAGCTGACGATGAAGATACGATGGGCCTCCTTGCTCTCGACAAGCGAGAGGTCCCATCCCCCGAGGAATAAGCAGTAGATTTCCTTGCCTTCGGACTTCACTACCTCGAGCACCTGGCCCTTCCTCACGACAGACTGGACATCCTTCGCATAGATGCTCCTATGGCGCGTATAGGCCTCGGCCCACTCCGCGAGACAGGAGAGGAGCTTTTCCGTTCCCTCGGCATCCATGGGGCACATCGCCGCGGCGCGCTATTTATATTTTGTGGGATTGCCTGACAGAAAGCAAGGCCGGGAGGCCGCGCGAGTTCCGCGCTGTCTCACAGGTACCCGGGACATTCTCAGCAGTGCGGCCATATTCACGCTTTCCCCGATAAACCAAGCTTTCCGGATTCTTCGCCGCAGGGTATTTATACGCGGTCCGTACCCTGCCTGCGATGCATCTTTTTCCCCATGAGACTGTCCGGCCGGTCCAGAACGAACTGATGGATTCGGTCACGGAAGCAATCTCGTCCAGAAAAGGCCTGGTGGTCCACGCGCCGACCGGCCTGGGCAAGACTGCTGCGTCCCTCGCTCCTGCCCTTCGCTACGCCATTGACAACGACCTCACCGTCTTTTTCCTCACCAGCAGGCACACCCAGCACCGCATCGCGATAGAGACCCTCCGCAGGATGCGCGAGCGCCACTCCCTGGATTTCACGGTCGCGGATATCATCGGCAAGAAGCACATGTGCGCGCAGCCGGGGGTGGGCAAGCTCCAGGGGGGGGAGTTCTACGAGTACTGTAAGGCGCTGCGCGAAGAGGGCAACTGCCAGTTCTACGCCCAGGCGCGCACCGGCGCACGGCTCACCCCAGAAGGGAAGCTCGCGATGGCACAGCTTGAGCAGCGCGGCCCGCTCCATGTGGAGGAGAGCGTCGCTCACTGCACAGAGCAGGAGCTCTGCCCGTATGAGATCGTCTCCGCGCTCTCCTCGAAAGCACGGGTCATCGTGACGGACTATTATTCCATCTTCCACCCTACCATCAGGGGGAGCTTCTTCCGCCGCTCCGGAAAATCACTGGACAAGGCAGTGGTCATCGCGGACGAGGGGCACAATCTTCCGCAGCGGCTCCGCGAGCTGCTCAGCACCAGGCTTTCCACCATGATGCTCCGCCGCGGCGTCAAGGAGGCGAGGAAGCACGGCTGCAGGGATGTTATCCCCCTGCTGACTGCGCTCCAGGACAGCCTGAACTCGCTCTCTGACCGGATGAAGAGCGGGCAGGAACGGCTGGTGACACGCGACGACGTCGCGAAGGCCCTCGGGAACGAGCAGGAGTACGAGGACGCGATTGCCGCGCTCGAACTCGCCGCGGAGCAGGTGGTCGCGAGGCAGATGCGAAGCGCCCTCACGGGAGTGCATGCCTTTCTTGTGGCATGGAAGGGGCCGGACGAGGGATTCGCGCGCATCCTCCAGGTGAACGAGATGCAGGGGCTCCCTCTCGCGAGCCTGACACACCGCTGCCTCGACCCGAGTGTGCTGTCCTCCGACGTGGTGAAGCAGGCCCATGCGCTCATCGTCATGAGCGGCACCCTGACACCAGTGGAGATGTACCGGGACCTGCTCTCCATGCCAAACGCAGTTCTCAAAACGTACCCCTCCCCGTTTCCGGTGACGAACAGGCTTGCGGTGGTGCTCACGAGCGCCACTACCCAGTACAAGGCACGAGGCGAGGAACAATTCGGCCGAATCGCAGCGGCCTGCTCCGCCATCGCTGAGAAAGTCCCTGGCAATGTCGCCCTGTTCTTCCCCAGCTACGGTTTACGGGATTTGGTGAAAACGCAGTTCGAGCGGAGCTGCAGTAGGACGCTCTTCCTGGAGTACAGCCAGATGGCGCAGGAAGAAAAGGCGGCGATGCTTGAGCGCTTCGCCGGCTACAAAAAGAGCGGAGCAGTCCTCATGGCCGTGAGTTCGGGCTCATTCTCAGAGGGGGTGGATTTCCCGGACGGGATGCTCAAGGGTGTGGTGATTGTCGGGCTGCCGCTCCAGAGACCCGACCTGGAGACGGAATGCCTCATCAAGCACTATGACCGCAAGTTCGGCAGGGGATGGGATTACGGGTACGTGTACCCGGCCATGAACCGTGCGATGCAATCCGCGGGGAGGTGCATCCGCTCGGAAAAGGACCGCGGAGCCGTCGTCTTCCTGGACATGCGGTATGCGTGGCCCCAGTACGCGCAGTGCCTGCCTAAGGAGTGGCAGATACGCCTCGCGCGGAGCGACGAGCAGTGCGTCTCCCTCCTGGAGGAGTTCTTCGGATGATCACCTCTGCGGAAATGGCAGAGCTGGAGCGTCTCAGTGAGCAGCGCGGTATCCCCACGTTGAGGCTCATGGAGACTGCCGGCGCAGCGCTCGCGGACATCATTGTCGAACGCTTCCGGCCGAGGAAGGTCCTGGTGGTGTGCTATCATGGCAATAACGGGGGCGACGGCTTCGTGGCCGCACGCATGCTTCAGCACCACGTAAAAGTAAGAATCGCATTTTTAGGCAGGGTGGAAAAGCTGAGGGGAGAAGCGCTGCTCAACTACGAGCGGCTTGACCCGAGACTTCTCGTGTCTTTCCCCTCGGTCCGGCTGGAAGACCGGGCTTGACCCGGACACCGGAGAGCGCTCCGACCCCGTGATAGACGCCGAACTCATCGTCACTTTCCATGACATCAAGACTGGCCTGGTGAAAGCCGGACTGCAGGAGCGATGCGTCGTGGTGGATATAGGGATTCAACGCAGCACGTAGATGTCCGCGGTGAGCACTCTCCGCGCCTTCTCCATGATGCGGGGAATGGTGAAGATGTTCGCAGTCTTGAGCTCCGCCTGGACCTCGCGCAGCCGCTCAAGGTCATAATGGATGACTTCGTAGGAGAGAGCGGATTGCCAGTCGAGCGTCGCGACCGCGTTGCCTTCGCCTTCGGCGAGAATGATGCGCTCTGCGAGAGTGCCGTCTGTTGCGTAGACATCCGCAGCTGCGAATGGCCCCTGCTCTCCGGAGTAGTAACGAAGCACTGCGATGTTGCTGCTGTCCGGAGCCCATTCGGGAACCCCGCTGACCCCAAGGGCTACCGGCCGCGCTGTGAATGAGCTGTCCGCGATGAAGAGGTTGTCACCCCGCTCTCCCGGCACGAGGTAGGCAAGCCACGCACCGTCGGGACTCCACAGCGGGGAGTGCCCGTGCAGCTCCGTCATCAGCGTGCGACGGCTCGTTGCATCGTAGACCGCAAGATGTGCGTTATCGCGGCCATGCACAAAGGCAATCTTATTGGTCGCGCTCCACGCCGGCTGGCTCGCATCCCCGCTCACAACGCGCTCGGTCGTTCCGCTGCGAATGCGCAGCTGGCCGTCGCGCGTGTACACAAAGCTTTCTGCGCCCGGAGACCACGGCTGCAGCCAAGCGTCGCCGAGGACGCGCGATTTCACGAATCCAGATGAATCCGATACCACGATGGTCCCCGCGGTCTCATACATAAGGTCCCCCCTTGTTGACCAGCGCGCAGGCTCAGGAAAGGCTGCAAGGAGCTTCTCCATGTCCATCGCGTCGAGGTCGGCGTAGGTGAGTCCCTCAATCGGGAGGTTCTGAGCCACAGGCCGCACCTGGGCCGTCTCCGCGTCGATGAGCACCAGGTCGTACCGCGGGTCGAATGCGCCCTCTCCCCTAAGGAACACCAGGGGGCTGACAATGCGGAACATCTCGGTCTGGTAGGCCGCGAGGTCCACATTCTCCGCGGTGGAAGCGGGCGAGACCGCAGGGGCAAATTCTATCGTGCGCTCCAGCGGGATGCGTTCCGGCGCGGTCGCAGTGACCGCAAATGCCAGCGCCGAGATACCAAGGAGAGTCTTGCCAAGAGCCATGGAACCACCCCTGGACGTCAGCGCCAAAGGACGTTAAAATAGTTTACGGCAGGGTGTAATCTAGAGTAGAAATATACAGGTCCACCTGCAGGATGTTATTGGTGTCCTGCAGAGCAGCATCGATGTCGCTCAGCGCAGCGCTTGGATTGTCCTTCGCGGCGAGCAGCCGCTCCAGAGCGGCGCTGTCCAGGGTGTGCATCTCGGACACAATCGCGCTGTTGCTGGCCCACGCGAAATCACCCACAAGGGCGCCATCGGTTGCGGGCACGCTCCCTAGGTGCGCCCCCGCAGCATAAAGTTCAATGCTCCCCTGGTTGCCGGGAACAGCAAGCACCCTCCCATCAGGAGAGAAGCGGGCCACTGGGCGCAGCACATTCTGCAGGTAGGCCCTGTCGTTCACCAGGGCGCCATCGCGGATTTCCGCAAGTCGCAGCTCGTGAAGACCATCCCTCGGCACGAAGTACGCAAGCGTCCCTGAGCTTGATACCGCGGGGCTCATGCCACTGCCCAGAAGGGTCAGCTGGCCGTCATACAAGAACAGCTCTCCGTTGCTCGCCAGGATGAGCCTGTCCGCATCGAGCCACTGGGCATCTTCTCCCGGAGCAATCAAGGTGAGGGTCTGTCCCTCAAGATTATAGATTGAGACTGTGCCGTCCATCGCCAACGCAAGCGCACCGTCTGGAGACCATGCCGCAGAGGCCACGTCCCCCTCAGGTGCGATGGCAGCCGCTGTCCCGGCTGCAAAGTCCACTAGCGCAGGCTTTCCACCCGCGACGAAGAAAAGGTGACTGCCATCCGGAGAATAGGATGCGCCCGCGGGAAACTCCGCGGAAAAGTCTCCAAGGGACATCGCTCCGGAGAACATCCTCTCCACAATGGTGTCGATGCCAGGAATGGGGAAGGTGTTGCCGAGCAGCGCTCCCGTGGTTCCGTCCGCGAGGTCAACAGTGCCCACAGTGTACACGGGCTGTTTGTTGCCCAGGATGAAGCCAAGCAGTCCCGTAGGGTCCTGCTGCACCACGCCATAGCGCACCACCTGCTCCACCGTGGTGTGATAGAACGCAGCACTTCCTCCTGAAATTGCCGGAGCAAGCTCAAGGCCGAGCACGCTAGTCAGCCTTCGCGTCTCCACCTCGCGGAACTCGGGAGTCGATGTGCTCTGCGCAGCCGGAACTCCTGCCTGGCTGCTTTCCGTCGGCGCGGGTGTGGCGCTTGGCGCCAAGGATGGCCTGGGTGTGTGGGGAGCAACAAGAACTGGAGAGCTCTCCAATGGGGGAGTCCCCTGCGCGATGCTCCTGCCGGCGACATACCCCCCAGCGGCAAGCAGCGCGGCGGCGCCTCCAAGCAGCAGAGCCGGCAAGACCCCGCGTTTCTTCCGCTGCTCAGGATGGACTATCCGGAACTCGTCGGGCATGGGGATGGGAATTCCGCTGGCCTTAAAAGGCTTCCGGGACCAGCGACGAGCTTCCGGAGAAACTGCCGCAAGGCTCTTCAAGGCGGCCGGAGCTGCGAAGGATGATGAAACCGCGCATCGTGACATTGGATGCGGTGTCCTCTCCCTATGAGGAGCGCGCGTACGAACCCATCGTGAAGCGCGTTCCTGAGGATGCCGAGCGCTGGACTTTCGAGAGGCTGGTCCGCTGGCTCCTGACACCGGAGACAGGCGAGCTTAACCCCGAGCCCATGAACCTTGCGGAGCAGAATCTCGCTGAGAAGATTACAGGGTACCTCGCGCTCACGGGAGAAGACAGGAACACTACGCTGCAACTCATGGTGCCGGACAGCGAGCAGGGGCCCTTCTCCCTGCAGCAGAAAGTTAAGGAGGCGCAATTCTCGGAACGGAGCGAGTTGCTCGACTCCGGAGAGGACATGACCTATCTCGCGCTGGACCTGCGGGCGGTGCTGTATGACAAGGGCGGCTGACCTGTTCCGCGACCTTGTCCGCGGAGGGGGGACATGGGTCATGCTGGCAGAACGTCTTTATCACGGCCAGCCTGCAAAGAGCGGAGAGCTCTTCCATCTCGGCCGATACTATGGACTGGAAGAGTGCGAGCATCTTTCAGACCTGGACGGCAAACCTGAGCCAGTCCCCCAGGGATGGCCAGGCCTGGCAAATCTAGTCGCTGAGGAGCTGAGAGCGCGTTACTCGTCAGCCGCGCGGCCGACTGTCAAGTCCGCGCGAAAGCGCGCACCGGTTTCGCAGCGGAGCCA
>JAGVZT010000028.1 GCA_018302335.1 Candidatus Woesearchaeota archaeon
GCAAGAGCGACGAAAGCCACGAGAACCCGAACACGAAGAGGGCGAGCGCTGGCTGCTTTCGGGGAAAGGCGCGCGTCGCCGTGAGGAAAAGCTCTGGCCTCCTCGCGATGCGCAGGGCAGCCTGCGCCGTCAGCAGGGCAAGCGCCAGCACCGCGACGTTGGTCAGCAGGGTGAGCGCCGGCAGCGGGGTCCATGTCCTGCGATACCATTCCAGAGGGAGCAGCATGGCATACGCGAGGAAGAGCTTTGTATCTCCCGCGCTCCAGACGCTGGCCAGCCAGATACCGCTGGCAATGGCGAGCGCCACCAGGCCGTTCGCCGCGAAGAGCAGCAGATACCTCTCGTTCACCGAACTTCCCTGGAAGAGCAGCACCGCGGACTGGATGGCAAGAGCGAGCAGGGCGAAGAGGAGCGCCGCGATAATCCAGGTGTTGCGTATCTTGCCTTTCCGAACATCGTCCACGCTGGTCGCGAGGGCGAAGACGAGGAGAAACGGCAGCGTGAGGAGATCGAGCAGCTCCATCCGTTGCGCCTCGCGCACGTGGGATATAAACCCGCGCACAAGGTATTTAAAGCGTTGGCTCGCTGTCGTGAGCGATGGTCAGGCTCCTGTATCTCGCGCTTTTTGTGGCTGCGTTCGCTGCGCTGACAAATCTGCCAGGAGCAATGGCCCCTTGGGTCCCATGTCGTGCCAGCGGAGACTGCGGCTGGCAGGGCCCAGGCAACACCAATTGCTACTGCTGGACCTGCTGCTCCTGCACGTGCTGGAACGTTTGCGGGTGCGCGAGATGTAGCAGTATCAGGTGCGGCTGTCCGTCCTATACCGGATGTGACTCGTCGTGCTCGCCAGCCCCTGACTCCCGCTGCGGCGGTGGCGGCCCGCCTCCCCCTCCGCCGCCCGAGGTGTGCACGGACGGCGTGGACAATGACGGCGACACGCTGGTTGACGAGGCCGACCCGAACTGCTGCTCCTGGTGCGAATCCGCAGGATGGCAGTGGGACATAGACGGCGGCAGCTGCGCCGGAGCGTCCAATTTCACCTGGGACGCTGTCCCGCCGCAAGTGCGGTGGTGCTGCGGCAACTCACCCCAGGAGGCCTTCACCGCGGCTGGAATCGGCCCTGATGCATGCTGCCCTGCTGCGGGGATGTGCGTGGACGCCTCGGGGACATGCCGCTCCGGCAGCGAGGTCAGTCCCGGAGGCTGCACGGACGGCGTCGACAACGACTGTGACGGCACCGCTGACATCTCCGACAGCGACTGCGCCGCGAACATCTCCGGCCGGGTCACCGATGACGGCGGAGGCTTCCTGCCCAATGTGACGGTGCAATCCCTCACGACAGACCCGCTGAGCAACGTCACTCTCCAGTTCTCCGCCGCCACCGGACCGGATGGCTGGTATTCCATGCGGGTGGCGGCGAACCTGAGCTACGATGTCATCACGGTTCTTCCCGGGTACGAGACCGGCTTCGCATGGAACCGGCAGGTGCCTCCCCCGGGGCTCATCCTGGACTTCTCGCTGAGCGGAGCGCTCGCCTGCGAGCAGGACTGTACCCTTTCCGGGGAGGTGCTCTGCAGGCCGGAATGCCATGGCGTTGCGGGCTGCCAGTACAGCGATGTCCGGGCGATGCGTGTCTGCGAGAACAGGCAGGCCAGCTGGCTCGTGCCCTACAATGCGAGCCATGAGCTCTGGTGCTGCGACGGCATCCCCGGCCGCGCCCGGGCGGTGGAAGTCATCTCGCTCCAGGGCCCGAGGCACATCGCCACCATCGAGCGCATCCTGTCCTTCGGCGGGCGCATCATCAAGCTGGTGGTGAACGTCTTCCGCTAATGACGTCGATGAAAGTCGGGAACCATCGGCCGCATTGCTGATGATGTCCGCCATTCCGGCGAGACAGCGCGGAAAGCGTACGGCATCGCGGCCGAGAAACATCGACGTTCTGTGAGGGCGGCTAGAACAGCGCCCGGAACAGGTTCGTGTAGACCGTGAACCCGTCGAAAAAAGGCACGGGAAGCATGTTGAGGATGAACAGTATCTTGTTGATCTCACTCGTGAGGTAGAGCACCTGCATGTGGCGTGCGAGGAGGTTCTTGCGCAGCGCGAACGTCGAGGTCAGCCAGAGCACGAGGTTGAGGGCGGGCCCTGCGAATGCGATGAGGGCCATGCCCAGCGGGGTGGTGACCCCCCTTGGGACGACAAATCCCGGGACGAAGGCGATGAAGCCGAGGAAATGCTTCATGAAGATGCCCAGGAGCAGCCCCCCGTACGAGGCGTGGAACGTGGCGCCGAGTCCGAGCATGATGGCCGTGTACTTGTGCGCCAGCTCGTGGAAGACGATGGCCGGAGCGGTCACTGCGACGGAGAAGAGCAGGTCCCGTCGCCACACGGACTGGGAGCTGGACAGATAGGCGCCCACATCCAGGTACTGCTCTCCGAGGCGATAGGAGCCATCGCCGGACTGCTGCATGGTGAGCACCTGTGGAACGCTCGGCCTCCTGAACACATCCTTGAAGAGGTATCCCACGACGAGTATCATCACGACGAGGTCCAGCGCCTCGTCGGCGGAGAGGAGCACCATCATCCCACCAGCGGCGCGAGCACCAGCAGCACCGCGCCGAGAAGCCTGACCGCTCCGGGCGTGCCCCATCTCTCGCCCAGGGAGACGATAGCGGCGGCGAGGAGGAATGCGGCCATGGCCTCCTTGCCAAGGATGAAGAATCCGAGCGCCGGCGCGAGGATGACAAGCCCTGCCCTTCGTGTGCGGAATGCGCGGGCATCGGCCGGCGTCCCATCCTGCCGCTCTGTCCAGAGGGCGCCGGCGAGGAGCGCAGGACCGAGGAGCAGGCCGAGGAGGACGGGGAGGGAGGTGAGGTCCATGGATGCTCCCCCAAGATAGGCGAAGAGCACCACGAAGGCGGCGAGCGCCATGCTCGCCGTGCCGAGGAGCCTGGAGTCGTCCGCCACTTCTGTGCGGCCGATATCCACAGGGGAAGTCGCGAGCAGCCCCATGGCCGCGATGGCCACGCCGTACAGTCCGCCTCCCGGGATGCCCATGCCGCTGCCGAGCGCGTACGACACCGCGAGCGCGACCACCACGGGCGCAGTTTCGAGGGCCGCCCCGGGTGCGCGGCGGATGCGCTCGGCAGTCCACCGGAGGAGCACGCTGGCGATGATGCCCACGAAGCCTGCGTAGAAGAGATTCTCCGTATGGCGCAGGGGATTCCAGACGAGCCAGCGCACCGCGGCGTAGAGCGCGAACGTCCCGAGCACCGCAGTCACATAGAAGCCGCGCTTCGGATTGCGCAGCAGCCCTGCTGCGGAACAGACGAGGCCCAGGGCACGTATCACCAGGGGAAGCAAGACGCCTCCGGCTCCGAGGAAGGGGTGCATCGCAGCGCCGAGCATCATCGCGCCGATGGTCTCGGGGGAGACATCGGGGCGCACTCTGCCGTCCGGCAGCCCGTTGAGCAGCGCCGCAAGGCTCGCTCCGAAGGCGTAGCCCACGAGGAGGAATGGCGTGACGAGCGGGTCCGCTCCGAAGAGGATGTACAGGACAGCGATTCCCGCAAGGGGGATGGCCTGCACGAGTTCCGCGATGCCGCGAATCCACGCTGCGTCATCCGCCCGGAGCGCTATCCGGGCGGCGGCGAGAACGGCCGCTGACTGAGCGGCCGCTCCGGCGAGAATCGTGAGGCCGGCGAACTTCGCCAACGGTGAGCGGAGAGCCAGGTAGAGGAGGAAGACCGCTGCCGCAGCGGCGACAGAGATGCCCAGGGCGTACGTCGCGGTTTTTCTGGCGGGTTCGATGGTCACCCGGGGCGGCCGCTCCCTCTTAAATAGTTTTCCGCAGGCGTAGCCGCTCAGAGCACCAGCGGCGCGAGCACCAGGGTGATGGTGCTGAGCAGCTTGATGACGACGTGCAGGCTCGGCCCCACGGTGTCCTTGAAGGGGTCGCCCACGGTGTCTCCGACGACAGCGGCGGCATGGGCCTCTGTCCCTTTCCCGCCGTGCTCGCCCGCCTCGATGAGCTTCTTGGCGTTGTCCCATGCGCCGCCTGCGTTGTTCATGAAGCTGGCGACGAGCACGCCCACAATCGTCGCGACCATCAGGAAGGCGCCGAGGGCCTCGGCGCGGAGCACCAGGCCCACGACGATGGGGAAGACGATGACCACCACGCCGGGAAGGACCATCTCCCTCAGGGCGCCCCGCGTGGTGATGTCCACGCAGGCCGCATAATCCGGTTTCTGGGTCCCGGCAAGGATGGCCTTGTTCTTGAACTGCCTCCTGACTTCAGCGATGAGGTACTGTGCGGCCTTGCTCACCGCCATCAGCCCCAACCCGCTGAACACGAAGATGAGCACCCCCCCGAGCATCGCCCCTCCGAAGACGTTGACGCTGGCGAGGTTGACGACGTCGAACGGCCTGCCCCTGAGCACCGTGACCGCTTCCATGTAGGCCGCCATCAGCAGGAAGGTCGCGAGGACCGCGGTACCGATGGCATACCCCTTGGTCAGCGCCTTGGTGGTGTTGCCCAGGGAGTCGAGCCGGTCCGTCTTCTTGCGGACCTCGGCAGGGGCGCCGCTCATCTCCACGATGCCGCCCGCGTTGTCCACGATGGGGCCGAGGGTGTCCATGGCGAGGATGTAAGCCGCGCAGATGAGCTTGCCCATGGTCGCGATGGCCGTCCCGTAGAGGCCGAAGACCACCGGGTTCATCCCCGGAATGGTTCCCTTGACTCCAGCCCAGAACGACACAATCAGTGCGATAGTGATGGTCACAATGGGCAGGAGCGTCGACTCGAAGCCGACCGAGAGGCCCGAGATGATGTTGGTGGCGACCCCCGTGACACTGCTGTTCGCGATGGTCTTCACCGGCCGGTAGCGCGCCCCGGTGTAGTACTGGGTAATCTTCACCAGCAGGAAATTGGTCACGATGCCCACGATGCCCGCGAAGAAGAACCACGTCCAGTGCTCCCCGAGGAAGGCGCGCGTCACGAAGTAGAATCCGACAGCGCCCAGCACGTCCGTGAGGATGTAGCCCCGGTCGAGGGCCTCCATGGGGTCCTCGTCCTCATGCCTCATCTTCACCGCGAGGATGCCGACAATCGTCGCCACGAGGCCGATGGCGCGCATCACCAGGGGGAAGAGCACCCACGCCACGTTGCCTGTCGCGTGCGTGATGGCGACTCCGAGAATCATGGCACCGATGTTTTCCGCTGCCGTCGATTCGAACAGGTCGGCGCCGCGTCCGGCGCAGTCCCCCACATTGTCGCCCACGAGGTCCGCAATCACCGCTGGATTGCGCGGGTCGTCCTCCGGGATGCCCGCCTCGATCTTGCCCACCAGGTCCGCGCCGACATCCGCCGCCTTGGTGTAGATGCCGCCGCCGAGCTGGGCGAAGAGCGCCACGAAACTCGCCCCGAAGCCGTAGCCGACCAGGAGGAAGGGCGTCTTCTCCGGGTTGCCCCCGTACAGGAGGTAGAGGCCCACGATGCCGAGGAGCGACATGGTGACGATGATGAGGCCCGAGATGGTTCCCCCGTAGAGCGAGACCCGGAGCGCGGCGTTGATGTCTCTCGTGGAAGCCGCAGCGGTGCGGATGTTCGCCCGGACGGAGATCCACATGCCGACGAACCCTGCGAAAGCGGAGCAGAAGGCGCCGAGGATGAACGCGACCGCGGTCTTGACGCCCAGCTCGAGGTTGCCGCTCAGGGCGTAGATGAGCAGGATGCCTACGGCCACGAGCAGGCCGATGATGGCGATGGTCCTGTACTGCCGCTTGAGGAAGGCGTTGGCGCCCTCCTTGATGGCCGCGGCGATCTCCTGCATCTTCGCGTTGCCGGTGTCCTGCTTGAGGACGTAGCTGATGAGATAGCCGACGAAGAGGAGCGATACCAGCGACAGACCGAAGATGATCTCGAGATACATGCATCCACCCCCTACTGCCTCCCACGGAGGCGCTCATTCCGGTTTAAAAGGGTGCTTTAAATAATTTATGCCGGGGTAGCCTCGCAGCCGATACTCGGCCGCACTGCGGAGAATATCCGGCCTGCCGGCGAGACAGCACGGAACCCGTGCGGCATGGCGGCCGACTTCTTCCGCGTCCGGTTCACGGCGACTTGACTGCCTTCTCCAGGATGTCGAGGCCCCTGTCCGCCTCCTCGTCCGGGGTGATGAGAGGCGGCAGCAGCCGGATGATGTTGCCATGGGTGCCGCACGGCAGCAGCACCAGGCCGTCCCTGAGGCACTGCGTCCGGACGCTGGTCTGGATGTCCCTGCTGGGCAGCTTCGCCTGAGGCTTCTTCGGGTCGATGAACTCGAGCGCCATCATGGTGCCCAGTCCGCGGACGTCGCCTATCGCGGGATAGCGCGCCTGCATCTCCTTGAGACGCCGCATCATGCGCTCGCCCAGTCTCGCGCCCTTTTCGAGGAGCTTCTCGCTCTGGATGGTCTCTATCGTCGCGACCGCGGCAGCGCAGCTCACCGGATTGCCGCCGAAAGTGGTGCCGTGCATATTCGCCTCCCAGCGGTCCATCAGGTCCTCCCGCGCTCCCACGGCGCTGAGCGGGAATCCCGATGCGATGGCCTTGGCCGCGCAGAGGATGTCCGGCGAGAGCTTGAAGTGGTCGCAGGCCCACCATTTGGCAGTGCGACCCATCCCGCTCTGGACCTCGTCGAAGACGAGGAGGATGCCGTGCTCGTCGCAGAGCTCGCGCAGCGCCTTGAGGAAATCCGCAGGCGGGACGATGTAGCCACCCTCGCCCTGCACCGGCTCGACGAAGATGGCCGCGACTCCCTCGGGAGCGATTTCCCGCTTGAGGAGGTCGCGCAACTCGGTAAGGGCGAGCTCCGTCGCCGCAGCCCCGTCCCGGTAGGGATTCGGGTACCGCGCGTGATAGACGCCGGGAACGAGCGGCATGTAGGCGGTGCGGTACTTGGCCTTCGACGTGGTGAGGGTCATCGCTCCGTACGTGCGCCCGTGGAACGCCCCCCGGAAGGCGATGATGCCCTGCCGCTTGGTTGAGAACCTCGCGAGTTTCATCGCGCCTTCGACCGCCTCAGCACCACTGTTGCTGAAGAAGAACTTCGCGATGCCCTTCGGGGCGATTTCCTGGAGCTTCTCTCCGGCGCGCACCACGCTCTCGGTGAGGAACACCGTCCCGTGGTGGAGCATGAGGTCGAGCTGCGCCTTCGCAGCAGCGACGACTTTCGGATGGTTGTAGCCGATGGTGCACACGGCGACCCCGGAGGTGAAGTCCAGGTACTTCTTGCCCTGGTAGTCCTCGAGGTGGCAGCCCTGCGTCGACTTGATGGCAAGGTCCGTCTCCCAGTCCAGGGCAGGGGTGAAGACTTTCTTGGCTCGCTGCGTAAGGTTCATGCTCTCACCTCGAGACGCTGCCGCAGGGCCTTCTCCAGCTCCGGGCAGTCCAGCTCATAGCGCACCCGCTTGACGGGATGGCGCAGCTTGAGAATCGCAGCGATGTCAATCGGAGAGGCGTTGAGCACGATGTCGCACTGCACCGCGTTGATGGTTTCCTGGAGCTCTTTCCGCTGCAGGTCAGAATAGCCCATCGCAGGCAGGACCTCCTGAAGGTGCGGGTACTTGCGGAACGTCTCGCTGATGCTGCCCTTCGCAGCGCTCAGCGGGGAGACGAGCGACGCGCCGAACTGCCGCGCGGCGACCGCGGCAGCGCCGTACGCCATGCCTCCGTGCGTCACCGTGGGGCCGTCCTCGATGGCCAGGCAGCGCTTGCCTTTCAGTTCTCCGCTCTTCTCGACGGAAAGGACGCTGTCCGCGCGGAGGACAGTCGCGCGTGGATTCTCCTGGCGGCAGTTCCTCTCCACCAGGTCGAGGTCCTCCCTCTTCGCGGTGTTCGCCTTGTTCAGCAGGATGATGTGCGCCATGCGCAGGTTCACCCGTCCTGGATAATAGGTCAGCTCGTGGCCGGGGCGCAGGGGGTCCGCGACGCAGATGTGCACATCCGGCCTGAAGAACGGCACGTCGTTGTTCCCGCCGTCCCACAGCACCACGTCGGCTTCGCGCTCCGCCTGCTCCAGGATGCGCGCGTAGTCGACGCCAGCGTACACCACGATGCCGCGCTCGAGATAGGGCTCGTACTCCTCGCGCTCCTCGATGGTGCACTGGGCCTTCGCGAGGTCCTCGCGGGAGGCGAAGCGCTGCACCGCCTGCTTCGCCAGGTCACCGTACGGCATGGGATGCCGCACCGCGACGACCTTCTTGCCCTGGGAGCGAAGGGATTCGCAGACCTTCCGCGTGGTCTGGCTCTTCCCGCAGCCGGTCCGGACTGCGGTGACGGCGATGACCGGCTTCTTGCTCTTCAGCATGGTCGCGTCAGGGCCGAGGAGCGCAAAATCGGCGCCGGCGGCAAGTGCCCGTGACGCTTTCTCCATCACCTCAAGGTGGGAGAGGTCGCTGTACGCCAGCACCACCAGCTGCACGCGATGCGTCTTCACCAGCTGCTCCAGATGCTCCTCCGGCTCGATGGGGATGCCCTTCGGATAGCGCGGTCCTGCGAGTTCTGGGGGATACCTGCGGCCATCAATGCCTGGTATCTGCGTCGCGGTGAACGCGACAACCTCGTGCGCGCTGTCGCGGTAGACCATGTTGAAATTGTGGAAGTCCCGTCCTGCCGCTCCCATGATGAGCACGCGCGTCATCGCACCGCCTCGGTATCGAGCTGCGCCCGCTGCAGTCGTCCGGAGAAATCGCGGTAGACCACCTTGACCCTGGAGAAGGTGTCGAGCGCGCCGCCGAGCCCTCCGGCCTCCTTGTGGCCGATGCCGGTGGATTTGATGCCTCCGAATGGCAGGTGGACCTCGCTTCCGATGGTCGAGGCGTTGATATAGACCAGCCCGGACTGCAGCTCCCGCTCCGCGACGGCGCTGCTGTTGACATTCCTGGTGTAGATGGCGCTGCTCAGCCCGAACTGCGTTCCGTTCACGATAGCAATCCCCTCCTTGAGGTCCTTGCATTCCAGCAGGGACACCACGGGACCAAAGATTTCCTCCTGTGCGATGCGCATCCCTGGCTTCACCTTGTCGAAGACGGTCGGCTCGAAGAAGAAACCCCTCCCTCTTCCCTTGGTGGGCTTCCCGCCGCAGAGGAGTCTCGCGCCCTCCTTCCGGCCAATCTCCACGTACTGCGTTACTTTCTCCAGGGATGCGGCGTTGATGAGCGGTCCGACCTCAGCGCTGAGGCCATCCCCGAGCTTGAGGGCCCTGGCACGCCTGATGAATTTCTGGGTGAACTCCTTCCGGATGGCGCGGTGGAGCACCACCCTGCTCGCAGCGGTGCACCGCTGTCCGGTCGTGCCGAAACCGCCCCAGATGGCGCCATGCACCGCAAGGTCCACGTCCGCGTCGTCCATGACCAGGATGGCGTTCTTCCCGCCCATCTCGGTCGCGGCGGGCTTGTGAAGTTTCCCGCAGGATGCCTCGATGGCGAGCCCGACGTCGCAGCTGCCGGTGAAGGAGATGCCGTCGATGCCGGGATGGCTCACGAGGGCGTCGCCCACCTCGCTTCCCGTGCCGGTGACAAGGTTGAGCACGCCCTTTGGCAGGCCTGCGTCGTGGAAGGCGCGCGTGAATTCGACGCCGCACACCGGGGTTTCCCTGCTGGGCTTGTACACCAAGGTATTGCCGCAGATGAGCGCCGCGAAAATCTTCCAGCCGGGAATCGCGATGGGAAAGTTCCACGGGGTGATGATGCCCCAGACGCCGAGCGGCTCGCGGATGGACTTCATGTCCTTGTCCGGCAGCTCGCTGTGGGTGGTCTGGCCGGACATCCGTCTGCCTTCGCCGGCCATGTAATAGCCCATGTCGACCGCTTCCTGCACGTCGCCGAGGCCCTCGGCGATGACCTTGCCCATCTCTTTGGTGACAAGCTCCCCGAGCGACTGCTTGCGCTCCTCCAGGATGCGCGCTGCTTTCAGGAGGATGTTGCCGCGGACCGGCGCGGGGGTGAGCCTCCATCTCTCGAATGCCTGCCGGGCCGCCTGGACCGCGACGTCCACATCCGCCTTTCCCGAGCGCGGGACCGTGCCCACGACGTTGCCGTTCGCGGGGTTGGTGCTGTCAAGGGTCTCTCCGGACTTCGCAGGAACCCAGGAGCCGTTGATGTAATTCACGGCCAGGACCCGGTTTCTGCGCTATAAAAAGGTTCCGACTATGCGAGAAAGGAAGTGTCGGCCGGGTTGCTCAGAAGAACCTGGATGTGCAACAATCAGGGGCCCATGCCGCGGCCGGTCACCAACGCGCGCTACTTCACCACGACGTAGAGCTTCTCCGTGGGGGCGTACTGGTGGAAGGCCAGGGGGTGGGTCGAATTGATGTACTGCACCTCAAGGTTGAAGGCGTAGGTGCCCAGCTCCGCGTCGCGCGGGACCGCGATGCCGACCGCGAAGACCTGTCGCTCATTGTTCCGGATGTAATAGTCTATCTGGTCCTTGGGCGGCGGCGGGGGAATCCACACGGCGGTGTTCGAGACGAGTATCCACTGCTGCATCCCGGCCAGCGGATAGCTTCCTGCGGCGAGCGAAGGGGTGATGCGCACCCGGAAGCGGTTTCCCCCACTGAAGAAGTCGCTGTTGTAGGCGAATGTCTCCGGATCGTCGATGACGTTCCGGACGCCGATGCCAAATGTGGCGAGCCTGGCCCTGTTGGTCTCCTGGCGGTTGAAGGGATTCACGACGCGGCCGCCCTCGTCCATGAGCTCCCAGATCTGCCGCTCGGTCTGCTCGCTCAGGCGCGCGGTATCAGCTTCAGCGCGGGAGTAAATCTTCTTCACCAGGATGATGCCCATGCTGAGCACCACCAGCGAGATGATAAGCACGACCATCATCTCGGCCGAGAGCTCGAAGGAGCCCCGTCTCATCGCATGAACTCGTACTCCTTGACGATGAGCCAGAGCAGCAGGAAGAACACCATGCTGCCGGCGAGTATCCAGACGAGGCCCTCTGCAGCGCCGGACACGAGGAAGCCCCCTGCGCCCGACGCGAAAATCTTGTAGAGCCCGAAAATCATCACCAGGGTGCCCAGCCAGAGGTACTTGTCCAGCACGAGTTTCAGTATGTCGAATTCCTGGTCCTGCGTCAGTCTGCGCTTCATGGTGTCACCTCAGGGAACGTGGAGGTAGAACTCCTTTGTGGTCGTTGAGATGCGGAGAGTGCAGATGCTGTCCCCCTTGGGCAT
>JAGVZT010000029.1 GCA_018302335.1 Candidatus Woesearchaeota archaeon
GCGCCACCGTGAGTCCGGCGAAGAATCCCGTGCGCCGCGTGTAGCCCATCGCTCCAAGGAGGGCCATCACCACCAGGGGATTGCCGAGAAGGATGAAGAGGGACAGCAGGATGACATGCGTCAGGTGCGCTTGCACCACCGCAAGGCTCATCTGCGAGCCGACGAGGATGAAGAAGAGAGCGACAAAGAAGTCCCTCAGTGGGACGAGCCTTGAATTGATTTCATGCCTGAACGGCGAGAGCGACAGCGCCACACCCGCAAGGAGCGCCCCCACCTCGACGGAGAAGCCCAGGAGCCAGAACGCTGATGCGACCGCCAGGCACCAGCCCAGTGAGAAGAGCAGCAGGAATTCCGAGGAGCGTGCCGCGCTCCGGACGAGTGGGGGAAGGACCACGGCGCTCACGCCCATCAGCAGGGCGACCAGCAGCACGCCCTTTCCCGCGATGGCCAGCGCCACAATCCCCAGGGATGCCCCGGGGGTGAGGGAGCCGATGACCATGAGGAGGAGCATCGCCACGATGTCCTGCACCAGCAGGAAGCCGATGGCAATCCTACCGTAGAGCGCGTGCGTGTCACCCCTGTCGGAAAGGAGTTTCACCACCACGATGGTGCTGCTCAGGGTGAGCGCGATGGCGATGTATGCCGAGGAGACCCTGTTAAAGCCGAGGGCCAGGGCGAGACCGAATCCGATGATGCTGGTGAACAGGAGCTGGCCCATCCCGGCCACCACTGAAACGGTGCCGACTTCCCGCGCCACCTTGGGGTCAAGCCCGAGGCCCACCATGAAGAGCAGCAGCACCACACCGAATTGGGCAAGGCCTTCCAGCGCGGATGTCCCCGTGCCATGGATGGCGCCGACCACCACTCCGGCGAGGATGTAGCCAACGATGAGCGGCTGGCGGAGCAGGCGCATCATCCAGGCGATGGACACCGTGATGACCACGACCAGGCTCAGGTTGAGGAACAGCGACTCGACCACGGCCAGTCATCGGGAAAAGGCTCTCTTAAGCTTTGCGGAAACGGCGTCTCGTGCTCGGCCATTGGGGATCATCGTCACGCCTGCGAGACCACACGGATAGCATACGCCATTTCGGCCGGGAGACCCTATAGCTGGGATGATGAGGGGCAGGCACGTGACGCAAACACCGCGCCAGATGCGTTGCCGCATCATTGCGGCTTCATCCTCTATCCACACGAGGTGGATTTCCCCGTGCCCACCCGATATGAGAGAGGGAGGCAGGGATAAGTTTCTTCCGCCTATACTATCCTGAGCACCTGACGGAAAATGCTCGCGGGCTCCGGCCGCACTGCTGAGCATACCCGGGATTCCAGCGAGGCATCGCGGATATCAATGCGGCCGGCTTCGCGCAATTCATAAATATCCCTCCGGCTTCCTGTCGGCATGCGCTGGATTATCTTCGATTTCGACGAGGTCATCTCAGCCACAGGGGATGGCTTCACTACCTTCCTGGAGCGCATCAACGAGCGCATCCCCGTGGACGTGGCGAAGGGCGCAGCATGGATGCGGGAGCAGTGGAAGCACTTCGCGACACACGCCTGGGACGAGCATGAGCTGCTCAGCAGGATGAACCGCTTCCTGGGGGTAGAGATACCCTTCGCGCTGTTCGACGAGGCGTTCCACCACACCATCTTCCCCTCGGAGGAAGTCATCAGGGTCATCGCGCTCCTCAAGAAGCGCGGCTATAAGGTGGCATTGCTCACCGACAACGCGCGCATCCGGCTCGAGAAGATTGCCGCGCATCCGGCCCTCAAAGGGCTGTTCGACCACGTGACCGGAAGCTCGCTGCTCGGCTCGCTGAAGACGGACCGGGCGACATTCCTGCGGGTATGCGCGCAGCTCAGGATACGGCCAGAGGAGGCGCTGCTCGTGGATGACAACGCGGCGCATTGCGAGAACGCCCGCTCCGTCGGAATGGACGCGCTGCAGTTCCAGATAGGCGCGCGCAACGCCGAGAGGCTCATCGAGTCCCTCGCCAGCCATGGCATTCAGGTTCACCAGTCATAGGAGCTCATCAGGAGCCGATAGGCGTTCCTCGGGCACGAACCCACGACATCGCACCAGGTGTCCAGCTCGTCCTCGCTCACCGAGACCAGCTCTTCCCTGCCGAGACGATGCGAGTCCCGGAGATGACTGCGTCCGTTCCTGAAGACGCAGCGCTCCGGCGCGATGAGGGTGCATTTCCGGCAGTCGCTCCCCTTGCATCGCCCAAGAGTAAGTTTCACATAGCACACCATGGGCTTCACTCCAGCATCCCGCTGATGCTGTTACTCCTAAGTATACATTATCTATTGATACTTACGCCTAAGAAACTTATACACTCTAGGCGGCCTCACCGCAGTGGTATGTGCATGTCGTCGCACGCCCGTGCATCAGGTGCGTGGACGCGCCCGGAAGACCATGTTCGGCTGGCCAGCGTCTCGCATTTTCGCGCGGGAGCCAAGAAGCCAGGAGTGGAGCAGCACCGCGGCGGCGAGAGACACGAGCCCCACGAGGGAACCGCTTCCAGGCGCATGATGGCCGAGGAGCTGCGGCACTGCGACAAGCAGGGTTCCTGCGTGGAGCAGGGCAAGCTCGGCGAGCTGCGCTCGCATGGACGGAGGTGCCGTTCCGGTGACGGTGGAGACAATCCGCAGACTCACCCCGAAGGCGAGCATCACCACGAAGCCAAAGAACCAGAGCACATAGACCGCGTGGTTCTCGACCTCGAGGCCGAGCGCAGCGGCGAGCAGCACAAGAATGCCGGCGAGCAGGTAGAACAGGCTGCTCCCCACAAAAAGGAGCAGGCCGAGGGCTCCTGACGGGGGGTCAGCCATCTAACGTCCTCTCCCCAAGGCGCTGGATGCTGCCAAGGTCTTCCGGGATGAGAGGGCCGCGCTTCTCCCACATCACGTCACCCTCCCGTGAGAGGAGCAGGCTGTGCGGCTGCCCGAGGATGCGGTACGATGCCCGGATGCTCCCGTCGGAATCCAGCACCACGGGAAACGTCAGGTTCCAGCTGTCCACGGCCCTTCTCACCGTCGCAGGCGGCTCGCCCGAGTTGATGCCCACCACCCGAAGCTTTCCCTGCGAGCGGCGGTGGAGCTCTTCAAGGAGAGGCGCCTCCACTTCGCATGGATAGCACCAGGAGGCCCAGAAGTTGAGGAGCACCGGGGTGCGCTGCTCCGCAAGGGAAAACGCTCCGTCGAGGGAGTGCGCGGGGAACGGCTCTCGGGTCGCCTTGCGGTCGAGAAGCCCAAGAGAGAAGACGGTGAATGCCAGGACCGCTCCTGCGAGGATCAGCCGCCTCAATGGAGGCCACCTCCCGAGGAAGCGGATGCCGGAGGCCGTTCGGGGGCTTCCGCGAGGGGAACCGCCTCCAGGGTGCTCCCGTTGGGCGGCTCACCCTCCGCGACAATCACCGCGACCGCGCCGCGGTTGAGCCGGGAGAGCGCGTGGTCAACGAGGATGTACTTCGCAGGCATCTCCGTGTGGAACTCTGCGATTGTCGCGCCCCCTGCGGGGATGGTGGTAGTCTGCACATCTCCGTGCGGATGGCCCAGCGCCCCCTCCGGGAAGACGTGGTCAAAGATCTCCCCGATGACATGGAAGCTCGATAGGTAGCTCACCCCGCCGTTGCCCACGAAGAGCCGCAGCGCCTCGCCCGCGCGGAAGACGGGAGAGCGAGTGCCGGTGATGGCAGCGGGCTTCCCGTTCCACACCACATAGTCGGCGTCTTCATCCAGCATCTTCTCGAAGGAGAACTCCCTGAACCCAGCGGCCGAGGGAGCATCCTTCGCGTAGAGCTCCCCCTGCATGAAGTAGTATTCTCTGTCCACTTCCGGCAGCCCCTCCTTGGGCTCCACGAGGATGAGGCCGTACATGCCGTGCGTCATGTGCGTCGGGATATCGCTGGTCGCGCAGTGGTAGACGAAGATACCCGCGTTGGTGGCATTGAAGCGGATTTTCTTGCTCTCTCCCGGCGCGACCTGCATGAATGCGGCGCCCCCTCCCTGTCCGGTGACGGCATGCAGGTCGATGGAATGGTCATACTTGCTGCTGATGCCGTTGGAGAGGGTGAGTTCCACCGTGTCTCCCTCCCGGACCCTGAGGAATGGTCCGGGCACCTTTCCGTTGAATGTCCAATACGCGTAGGGTTCACCGCTCAGTTCATCCACCACCTCCACAGCATCGAGATGCACCTCCACCACCTCGGAGGTGTTGCGACGGAGGGGGGGCGGGAGGTCCTCGGGGTCCCGTACGATGTCCGCGGGGAATTCGCGCAGCAGGTCAGTCGCGGTGGACGCGCGGGCAGCCCCTGCGCTAGCCTCGCCAGGCGGGAGGACATGGACACGCATCTGCATCAACGGATGGAAGTCGGAGCAGTACACCGAGCAGCGAGCGGCAAAGGTCCCCTCCTTCTCGGGGGTGAATTCCAGGGTGGTGTGCCTGCCTGGCTTCACCTCAATCGACCCGATGCCGAGTTCCGGTACCGCAAAACCATGCGTCTCGAGCGCCTCGTTCTTGACATAAAGTTTGGCCGGCTCTCCCAGGGTGACGTAGATGTCCAGCGGATCGAAGCCACCGCGCTCGGGAGAGCGCATCACGATGCGTATCTGGTCAGGCCTCGCCTTCTGCAGTGCGGAATATCCGAGCATGGCTCCTATGGTCCCCACGAGAAGCGCAAGCGAAAGGCTGAAGACGATGAAGTCGCGCGTGTTCACCCTGTCACCCCACAAACAGCGCAAGCAGCGCTGCGACTGCGGTCATGTGGAAAAGAATCACGGGGATGAGGCTGTGCACCGCCCTGCGCGAATCCGAGGGGAAGAGCTGGCCCGCGATCTTGGTGGCGATGTTGATGCTGAAGAGCAGCGCGCCGAGCATCACCAGGATCTGGAGATAGGGCGTGAGCCCGGTGAGGAACGGCTGCCAGGCGAAACCCGCGGTGCCAAAGAGGTTCCATCCCTGGTTCCAGGGGTCGGAAATCACCGAGAGGACGTACGAACCGTTCGGGAGGAGGATGCCGAAGCTGAACGCTATCCATGCCATCATGCCCAGGGGAACCAGGGTGTAGGAATACGCGACAAAGAAGCGCTTCAGCGGGGCCTGCGCCTCGCCTGCCTTCTTGCTCAGCACACGCGAGATGGCGCTCACCAGCCAGAAGATGCCTGGGAACACGAGAAGGGCCCAGAGCAGGAAGGCTCCGGCGTACACGGCCCAGGCCTTCCAGGTGAGCACGTTCGCACCGTCCTTGATGAAGCCCCAGGGGCCCATCATGACCACCGAGTAGAGTATCGCGCAGCTCAGCATGATGAGACCCTTGTACGCCTCGTCCAGCCCGCGATGCTCGTCCACCAGCAGGTCAGTCCCTGGAGGACGGAGCTGGACCATCATGTTGTCATAGGAGCAGGAGCGCAGGCACTCGAAGCACATTCCGCAGTAGGTGTTGCGTGTCTGGGAGAACGGGAGCTGCATCCAGGGACAGCCGTAGCCGGTGCTGCTTCCCACGACGCATTCCTTGGGCACGTGCCTCGCGCAGATGTCCTTGTCCTTGCTGCGTACCTCCACCGTGGCGAAATTCGAGAAGAGGCCGAGGAAGCCGCCGACCGGGCAGAGGTAGAGGCAGAATGCCCGAAGCCGGAAGACGTATGCCACGATAAGGTCCACCACGATGATGGAGAGGAACAGGAGCCCGGTCGCCCAGGGCCGCGTGGTGAGGATACCGCTGAAGAGAGCGAGTCCTAGGAAGATGAAGTTCACCAGCCACATGTTGGAGAGCGCCTTCGGCCAGCGCTTCTTCAGCCCGAGGAACTCCTTGTCCGGGGTCCTTCCCACGATGGACTTGCGCTGCATCCATTCCCCGAGCGAGGGCAGCGGGCAGGACTGGCACCAGATCCGCCCCAGGAAGGGAACCATGACCATCATGAGCAGCACCCACCAGAGAATCCACACGAACATGATGCCGAGGTTCGCGTTGCCAATCTGCGGCGCGACAAAGGCGCCGATGATGATAATCACGAAAATCCAGAGGTTGAGCAGCGTTGGCGCGAAATTGAAGAAAGGGCTCTTGATGATACGGCGTACCCACGGCGCCGAAGTCAGGTTCAACCTCCAGGCCTCCGGGATGAGCCAGAGAATCTTCCCATCGTCCAGGCTGCTTCTCTGCGGGGAGATTGCCTGCGGGGCAGGCTCCTGCGGCGAATCCGTTGTGGTCACCGGAGCATCCCTCCGCGATGGAGCGCATACGCCAGCGTCAGCCAGCCAAGCAGGGCCACCATCCAGATGCTCACGATGAAGGGATAGTTAGGGCCTACTTTCAGCCAGCCCATCATGTATGGATGGAAGGCGCCGCAGGTGACCGAGCAGCGGAAGGGGAACTTGCCGGAGATGCCGGCCTCGAAGTCCACGGTACTCACCCGGCCTGGCCGCGCATGCGACTCGATGTTGTACCCATCGAGGAAGAAACCATGCTCCACATCCTCAGGGGTAAGGGTTATGCGCAGGCGGTCGCCCTTGTTCACTGAGATGATATTCGGTTCGTAAGCGAACTTCCGCGCGGTAAGGGTAATCCCCCTGGTCACGGGCGCAGGGTGCGAGAGGAAGAGGAGATGGAGGAGGAAAGCCGCGGCAAGTAGGACTGTCACGCCCGCCGCAAGCCATTTTCGCACGTTTGCCCCCTCCTGGTATCCTTTTGATACCTCTTCAAGCTAATCTCTAGTCTGTACAGACAGGTATATACACCCAGGGCTATGCCTCCTTGAGAAGGCCCGTCCTCTCGCCCCTGCTCAGGTTGTCGTCCAGCCACGCGTAGACACTGCGCTCCTCCCGCTCCTTGTGCCTCTCCAGGGGTTCGAGCAGCTTCGTCACATCCGTGCCGGAGAGGATGGCGCGCAGCTCCGCATGTTCTCTCCGGAGCGTGGCGAGCTCGGAGCGCTCTGCCTGCGGACAGCGCCTCTCGACGAGAGGGAACACCACGTTCTCCTCCCACGTGAAGTGCCTCTCCAGGCGCTCCCGGAGAAGGGGGAGGAGGCGGGCAGCGCTCCTGCCCGTCCGGAGCTGCGCCACGAGGCGCTCGACCTCCTCATGCTCCCTCGCCATCTGCGCTTCTATCTCATGCATGGCTAGTGTCCGCTCTCGTCCGCGGGCCCTCCCTGGTAGATGTCCGGCTGCTCCTCGCCGTCGGCATAGAAGAACCCCGCTGCGCCCTTCCCGAGCCGCGCCAGGGCATGGTCCACGAGGATGTAGCGGCCGGGCACATCCACCGTGAATTCAACAATCGTGGCGCCGCCTGCAGGAACAAGCGTCGTCTGCACGTTCTCGTTGACCAGGCTTCCGCCCTCGTGGTACACGCGGTCGAAGATCTCCCCGATGACGTGGAACGAGCTGATGTCCGAGATGCCGCCGTTGCCGAAGTAGATGCGCACGGTCTCCCCGACGCTGACGCGCGGGGCCTTGTCCACCAGCGCGCCCGTGCGGCCGTTGAAGACGACATAGCTCGGCTGCTCGGCGAGCATCCGGTCGGTGGAGAACTCCTGGTGCCCCTCGGTCCCCGCGGTGTAGAGCTCGCCCTGCATGACATAGAACTCGTGGTCCACCTGCGGAAGGCCTTCTTTTGGCTCCACCACGATGAGACCGTACATCCCGTTGGTCATGTGCATCGGGATGACAGGCGAGGCGCAGTGGTACACGTACACGCCAGGGTTGAGGGCCTGGAAGGAGAAGCTCTTGCTCTCCCCAGGAGCGACCTGGGTGAGTACCGCTCCCCCGCCAGGTCCCGTCACTGCGTGGAGGTCGATGCTGTGCGGGTTCTTGCTCGCAGCGTCGTTGCTCAAAGTGAGGTTCACCGTGTCTCCGACGCGGACGCGGAGCATCGGTCCCGGAACCTGGCCGTCAAAGGTCCAGTACTCGAAGGTCGTGCCCTCCGCGATGCTGCCGACGACCTCCTTGGTGGTCAGGAGCACTTCCAGGGTCTGGGGTCCGCTGCTGGCGAGCGGGCCGGGCATATCCAGCGGGTCCCGGGCGATGTCCGTCGCGGGGAGCGCGGGAGCAGCCACCTCAGGCTCCGTGGCGGCGCGCGGCAGGACCTCGAGGACCCCGCGCATGGTGTGATGGCCATGACTGCTGTCCGCGCTGATGCCGCAGTAGGCGTTGCAGGTGAAGGCGAACTCTCCGGTCTCAGAGGCGAGGAATTCGAGGGTGTTCACCTCTCCCGGGCCGGCTTCGACCTTGTAGTACTGCTCGCCGAGCTGCAGCCCCAAGCCGTGCAGGGCGTGCTGAGTCGCGTTCGCGTAGTCCTCTGCGCTGAGCGCGATGCGCACCGTGTCCCCCTCACACACCTCCAGACGCTCGACCGGCTGGCCGTCCATGCGGTATCCCCACTGGAAGGCCTCCAGCGCGAATTCCCTCGTAGCGGGCTCTGGACCGCAGACGCTCTCCGGAGCGACAGCGACAATCGGCGTAGGCTCCGGAAGCTGCGCCCGGCTGTCATTCCAGATATAGTACGCAAGTCCCCCTATCCCGAGAACTGCCGCTCCGAGCGCGAGGGCCATGCCCCCTTTGCCGTCCGCCTGTTCGTCCACCGGTTGCTGTTCAGCCATATCAACACACCTCCCTAGGTGCGCTGGTGAGCGAATGGTATCCTTTTGATACTTATCTCTAGGCTGTATGAACGGTATAGGTCAGAGCGAGCACTGGCTGCACGCGGTGAACTTGCAAATCTCCCCCTGGTATCTCCAGCGGAGGGCCCACTGCTTGAGCGCCGCGACGACCTCGAGGAGTTCTCTGCCGCTCTGGGAGAGCGTGTACTCCCGGCCGTGATGGCTCAGGAGTTCCGCGCTGCCGAGCTCCCGGAGCCTGATGGTGATGATTTTGGGGGTGACCTGAGGGATTCTCCGTCGGAGTTCGGCGAAGCTCACGGAGCCCCCTGCCTTCGAGAGCTCCAGCAGCACGAGGAGCCCCCACTTGCGTTCAACGACATCCATGGTCTTGAAGACGATGCAGTTCTCGTGCATACCCAAAGGCAAGAGAGCTATCCTTTTGAAACCAGCGTATAGACAGCACAATCCTCCGGTGGGGCGCAACCTTTATAAGTGGCCCGGAGCGGCAAGACGCATGGCGGTCCTCACCATTCTCGCGGGGCTGAGCTTCATCATCTTCTTCGGGTTCCTCGCGGAATTCATCTTCAAGAAGACCGGGCTGCCTGACGTGCTGTTCCTCATCGCAGTGGGGATATTCGCCGGTCCGGTGTTCCACCTGCTCGACCCAGGACCGCTCGAGCCCTTTGCTCCCGTGTTCACCGCGTTCGCCCTCCTCTTCCTGCTCTTCGAGGGCGCGTTCAACCTCGAGCTGCGCTCATTCGCTCGCGGCCTCGGCAAGACCTTCGCGGTCACCCTCTCCAACTTCTGCCTCTCGGTCATCGCGGTCACTGCGGTGCTTCTTCTGTTCAGGCTGCCGCCCCTCGTCAGCCTCCTCGGAGGGTTCATCCTCGGAGGGATATCCTCCGCGTACGTGGTCCCGGTGCTGAAGCGCATCCCGGTGAAGGGCGAGACTGCCTCCATCATCACCCTGGAAGCGGCGATGACGGACGTGCTGTGCATCGTCACCGCGCTGGCCGCAGTGGAACTCATCACCCTGCAGACCTTCGATGCTGGAGCCATCCTCACGCACATGGCATCCCTCTTCCTTGTCGCCGGGGTCATCGGAGTCATCGCCGGGCTGCTGTGGATCGTGCTCGTGCTCCGCATCTTCAGGGAGCAGAAGTCCTACATGGTGACCATCGCCTACGTCACCATGGTCTACGTGGTGACGGAGTTCCTGAACGGCAACGGCGCCATCGCCACCCTTTTCCTCGGGCTGATGCTGAAGAACTCCTGGGAGATCACCTCGTTCGCGAAGAGCCTGGTGCAGGGCGGCACCCAGCCCTCGTACGGCGTCGCGGTCACGACCCCCAGCGAGGAGTTCTTCTACGGCGAGCTGTCCTTCCTGCTCAAGACCTTCTTCTTCATCTTCGTCGGCCTGCTTGTCGACTTCAGCGACCTGCGGGCCCTCCTGGTGTCCCTCTTCATCACGCTCGCGCTCTTCGGAACCAGGCTCCTCTCGGGCATCGTGGTCTACCACCTTCCGGTGTTCGACCGGCGCATCGTCCAGGCGATTTTCGCCAGGGGGCTTGCCGCGGCTGCCATCGCCCAGATTCTCATCATCCGGGAGGTCCCCTTCGCGATGCTGCTCGTCCGGGTAGTCTATGGGGTCATCGTGATGAGCATCGCCATGAGTTCCGTCGCGGTGTTCCTGGTGCAGCGCCGATGGAAGCCCGAGGCCTCGGTCTCCCCCCCTATCCCCGCGGGAGGATAGCAGAATCCCCAGCGGGCTGGTCAGGAGGCCGCAATAGCCCCGCCCGGATTCGAACCGAGGTCACAGGCTCCAAAGGCCCGCATGCTTGGCCGCTACACCACGGGGCTTCTGTGCATGCACGCAACGGCGTTTATAAGAGTAGCGGCGGCTGTCCGGGACAGGTGACCGGAGCGGCCGAACTGCTCAGAATGTCCGGCTAGCAGTAGCATCCGTACGGCCCGGACCCGCACGACACGCACGAATTGCCCGAACATCTCCTGCAGCCGGAGCACTGCGAGTCCGTGGTGCACTCCACGGAGACGCATGTCCCGCTTGCGCAGCGCTCCTTGTAGCCGCAGTCGGAGTTGGAGGTGCATTCGTCCTCGACGGGGATTTCGCAGTCTTCAGGACAGGCCTCTCCCGCGGCGCAGACTCCATCGCCGCACGTGACGCAGTCCTCCGGGCAGCTCTCTCCGGATGCGCAGACTCCATCGCCGCAGAAGGTGGTGGATACCCTGCGCTCCTGCACCAGCAACTGCATGGGCGCGCCTGTGGACTGCTGCCCTGCGGCATCGGTGATGGTGACGACGATGTCGTGCTGGCCGGCCTGCATGGTGACGACGTCCCACGACTGGGTGCAGTCCGGCTCGAGCTCGCACTCGAACGCGCCAGCGAAGCCCTCCTCGAAGGGCCGTGAGGAGAGCCAGGAAATCCGCTGCAGTCCCTGGGCAGCCTCAGCGGTGATGGTGAGCGTCACGGTCTCGCCCAGCGCAGGGTTCGATGGGCTGAGCGAGGTCCCGCGAGCAGCAGAATCTCCTTCATCCTCTCTTGCGGGAAATCCACCTATTAAAAGATACCGATAGACAGCCCCCCGTTGAAAGCCCCCCTCTCTCGGTCGCATTGCCGCGTGCTTTCCGGCTGTCATGAATTTCGGTAATTCACCAGCGCGGCTGACGGCCGCCACACTTTGCCACCTCTCGGTGACCACAACATTCTTTAAGTCATACCCTTCCGGATGGGCGTGGTGACTGACATCAAGAAGGTGCTGTTGCTCCTGATGCTCGTTCTCTTCGCCGCTCCTGTCTCCGCAGGCTGGGGCTCGCTCTCGCGCGGCCAGGGGAGAGTGCCTCAGGCAGAGGGTTATCGAGAGGGCTGCTACCGCTGCGGCGACGGTTTCCTGAGGCTCTGCACGGACCAGGAATGTCAGTCCCTGGGAAGCTGTCTCTATACGCGCTCTCTCATTGGCGGGTACTGTAGGCCAGAACCATGCTCATACGATGTGCCTCCGTGCCCGGACGGGAGACTTGTTCCGCAGGGCACATACGATACCGCGGGCTGTCCGCTTCCCCCACGATGCGAACCTCTTCCCCGATGAAAGCTGCGTCTGTCCGCAGGGCATGATTCGAGAGCTGTACACCCCCGCTTGCCTCTCGACGACTGACTGCCCGCTCGGCGGGGTGCAGGCGCCCCAATTCCGCTGCGCTGAGCCCGTCCCGGTCTGTGGGAACGGGCGCATCGAGCGCGGGGAGCAGTGCGATGGCTCCGTCCCGCTGAACTGCACGAGTCTTGGCTTTGCAACGGGCACGGTGCGATGCGAAAACTGCCTGATAAACACGAGCGGATGCTCGCGTCCGACAGGGATGCTCGCGTCCGACAGGTTGCATGCGCAACGAGGAATGCGGCTGGGTGGGCTGCTGCGGCCCCCAGCAGTGCGCTCCTCTCGAGGGATGGAACCAGCGCTGCGACCTCCTGATGTGTCCGGTCTATGCGTACCACGAAGGCGAATGCCGCTGTGCGCAGGGAAGCTGCACTGTGGTGACCAACACCACGACCTTCTGCGGAACTGGCTCCGCGAATGCGAACTGCACCTGTCCGGACGGCTACCATAAAGTGCAGGATGCCTCGACCGGGGCAATCGTCTACCGCTGCGTGCCCCCGGACTGCCGTCAG
>JAGVZT010000030.1 GCA_018302335.1 Candidatus Woesearchaeota archaeon
CGGAGGGCCTTCTTGCCGCGTTCGACAACGTGCAGCTGCGCATCACTCCAGTTGTCGGCGACCTGTACTTCCGGAACACCTTCACCCTGGGAAGCCCGAGCGATTATCACAACTACCGCCTCGCGGTGTCGTCGGACGATTCCGCGGAGGTGTACGTGAACGGCCAGCTGGTGCACAATGACACCACAGGACCGCACGCCGCCAGATACTGGAACGTCCTCAATGCCACGGTGAACAGCTCGGCGCTCCAGAGCGGCCAGAATGTCATCGCGGTCCGGCTCCGGAACAACGACCGCAACGAGGCGAAGCTCGACCTCAGGCTGCTCGGCGACAGCTACAACGCCATCAAGGCCATGCTCATCATGTCCGACGGCGCGGCGAACATCTGCAATGGACCCGATGACGGGGAGATGGACACCAACGGCTGGTGGAGCAGCTGCACGAACGCGCAGGCGGTGAATGAGACCGTTGAGTTCGCGTGCTGGGCCCACCAGGCGTACGGGATCAAGATATATTCCGTGGCCTTCGGGCCAGAGGCTGACCCTGAATCTCTCAACCGCAGCGCCTGCTGCGACAACTGCTCGAACTTCTACAGCGGCTCGAATGTCTCAGACCTCTACGCGATCTACGAGCAGATCGCGAGCCAGATCCTCACCGGGGTTGTGGTGCAGGAGTCGCAGACCCTCACCCCTACCGGGAATGTCAGCACCTCCGCCCTCTTCAGCGATAGCTACCTGGACGTCTCGTACACGTACACGCCGCCTAGCGTGTTCGGGACCATCTCCCTCAGCGTGGAGACAGATAAGTTCACCAGCTGCTCGCCCACGGTGAGCATCGACCCGAACTTCGACGTCGTGTCGGCGAGAGTCACCTCCTACAGCGGGGTGCACTGGACCAGCCGCGTGGACGTCAATGGAATCAATGTCTACAACCTCTCGGAGTATTCGACCAACTACACCCTGATGGGGGACCCCTTCCAGCTGTTCGTCCCTCCGGACCTGCTCGTGGGAGGCATCAACGACCTTTTCCTGGACACCGCGGACGACCCCCTGAACAGCACAGGCTGCTCGCTCAACAACACCCTCATCTACACCGCGCTGGTCAACCTCTCGGTGCCGTACGGGGGTATCTACAGCACGGCCGCGGGCTGCAACTGGACCGTGGAATTCGAGGACAACACCACGGACGTGCTGGCCATCCCCGCGTCGGCCTCTCCGGTCGTCACGTGCAACTACACCAACGCCAACATCACCTACAACGGCGATGACGCCTACGATGCCGCCGCGTTCGCCCTCTTCAGCCAGCTGGACTTCGATGACGACGGCAGGCTGGACGTCCAGTTCGACCAGGCAGACCTCAGCGTCGACAGCATCCAGATAGACGAGGTTCCGTCCCTCTGGGGTCCGACCACCGCCGAGGTGAGGACCTGGCGATGAACCGGAGAGGGATTTTCTACAGCCTCACGGCCATCATCCTGCTGCTCTTCCTGGTCTATGCGGTCCAGACCTCGACGAGATACACCTACCAGCAGGAGATGTTCGTCGCGAAGAACCGTGTCCAGGCGATGAACACCCTGCTGAACGACCTCGAGCGGGACATGCAGCGCGCCATCTACATCACGGGGTTCCGGGCGCTGCTCTCCGCCCAGCAGGAAATGGTCACCACCGGGCAGTTCCTCAACGACAGCCGCTCCGAGCTCGCCAGCGCCTTCCTCAACGGGACAATGGACGGCCAGGTCGCTCCCCTCATGAACGACTCCACCCTCGTCAACTGGACTTCCCGGATGCGCACCGAGGTGGAGAAGCTGAGGCTCAACCTCACCATCACGGTGACGCAGCTCAACATCTCGCAGGAGTCGCCCTGGGACGTCACCTTCACCGTGACCTCCATCGTGAATCTCACAGACGACCTCAACACCGCCCACTGGAACGCCACCCTGACGGTGAGCTCCCAGGTGCCCATCACCGACTTCGAAGACCCCTTTTATGTCGTGTACACCGAAGGCAAGGTGACCAACACCATCCGCCTCTCCCCGTATGATGGCGACTTCGTCTCCGGCAGCAACACCTCGAATCTCAGGAGCCACGTGAACGAGAGCTACTACATCCCGAGCGCCTCAGCGCCGGATTTCCTCCATCGGCTGGAGGGCAACCTCTCGAACAGCACTGCGGGCATGGAGAGCATGGTGAACCTCGTCGAGTTCCAGGACGCCGGGCTGAGCGTCCAGGACCGCAGCGCGGTCGACTACATCTACTTTGACACCATCGACCTCTCCGCGGTCACCTTCAAGATAAACGGTACATACGAGAGCTGGCTGCGTATAGACAACACAAGCGACCACCTCATCGTGTATCAGGTGGAGAGCCTCGCCTACCAGTGAACGGACGCCCTCTCGCGACGCGCCGAGGCTGCCCGGCCGCAATCCCGCACGTCATCCGAGCAGTCCCGCGGGAATCACGGGCAGTCTCGGCGGCCCGGCCGGGCCACAACCTGCCTTTTTCCACTGTGCGGGGCATAGAAACCTTTTTATAGCCCCAAAAGCCGCTTCGTGATGCAAGATGCCACTGAAAGACACGGTCATCGAGACCGGGGTAGACCGGCTCATCTCCCTCATAGAGAAGAAGAAGGAAATCTCCATCACCGAAGCGGCCAAGATTCTCACCATGCCCAAGGTGGTGGTGGAGGAGTGGGCGTCTTTCCTGGAGGAGGAAGGCGTCATCACGATAGAGTACAAGTTTTCCAATGCCATCCTGAAGCTCCGCAAGGTGTCCGAGAAGGACATGCAGCGGAAGACCAAGGAATTCGTGGGCAAGAAGGAGGGCTTCGTCCGGGAGCTTGAGTCGACCCTGGGCTACATCGACAAGGAGATGGGCGGCCTGGGAAAGATGCGGAAGGAGTTTGACGAGCTCGCAAAGGAGGTCCAGCAACAGGTCCAGCACATCGAGGACGAATTCAAGACCCTGGAGAAGTTCGAGAAGCTCAAGAACGACCTGGACAAGGAGATAGTCACGCAGGAGCAGGGCCTCAAGGATGATGTCCAGCGCATCAACCGCGAGCTTGACGGGAAGAAGAAGGAATACGAGCAGCTCATCAAGACCCTGGAGACGGATGAGGTCCATCTCGATGAGGAGAAGGTCCAGGCCGCTTCCCTCATCAAGGAAGAGGACCTCCTCACGAAGGAGCTTGATCGCGTCACCGCCTGGATAGACAGCATCCGGAAGAAGATAGGCGACGAGAAGGGCCGCATCCACGATGCCGAGGGGCACATGGACGGCCTCAAGCAGTACGGGGAGAAAATCAAGCTGGACATCCAGAAGAAAGAGGACAGCCTATCCGAGCTCATCAACAGGAGCAAGAGCCAGGAGGCAAAGATTATCGAGCTGCAGAAGGGCATCCTGCAGAAGTTCACCACCGAACGGAAGAAGATGGACGATGACACGAAGTTCCTTGGCGCGCTGAAGGAGCGTTTCCAGAACGCATTCCAGAAGAAGAAGAAAATCATGGAGCTCACCGGCACCATGGAGCAGGACCTCTCCGTCTTCAGGAAGGAGTTCGAGACCCTCATCAAAAAGGCGAAAATCATCCAGCTCACCACCAACGACGTCGACGTCGAAAAGCATATTAAGGAGCTTCAGGAGAAGTATAGCTCACTTGAGCAGCGCAGGAGGACCTTTGAGAAGGAGGTCATCAAGCTGACAAGCTGGATCAAGCAGGACTGATGGCGCGCGCGAAGAGTTCTCCGAAGCATCACCCTCGCCGTCCGGCCAAGGAAGTCCCGAAGGAGCCTGCGCCGACTTCCCAAGAGCGGACTTCCGGTGAGCATCTCATCGACCATTACGAATACAAGGCTGGCAACATCCCCATTAGGATACGCATCTACACCAAGTCCGGGGAATATGTCCCGGTCTACGAGGTGTCCATCTCCGCCATCAGCGCGACAACGGAAATCATCCTCGAGCGCATCCGCAAGGAGCTGGTCAACGAGGTCAGCCTGGAGATAGGCGACATCACCGACCCGAAGCGCCTGAGCGACATCGAGGACACCTTCCAGCGGGCGATCGGCATCCTCATCAAGAAGTACTTCCCCGGCACGGACGAGGAGACCACGAGCTATCTCACCACCTACCTCATCCAGAAGGCGCTCGGGATGGGCAATGTGGAGAACCTCATGGAGGACGACCAGCTCGAGGAGATCACCATCAATGGTGCGCACGAGCCTGTATGGGTGTACCACCGCAAGCACGGGTGGCTGAAGACCACGGTGCGGCTGCAGAGCGATGACCAGATACGGCACTTCTCCTCCATGATTGCCCGCAAGGTCGGGCGGCAGATATCGGTGTCCTCCCCGCTCCTGGACGCGCACCTCAGCACGGGAGACCGTCTCAACGCGACCCTGCAGCCCATCACCATCCAGGGCAACACCATGACGATAAGGAAGTTCGCATCAAAGCCCTGGACCGTCACCGACCTGGTGAGGAACGGGACTGTCTCTGCCAGCGGCGCCGCTCTCATCTGGGAAGGCATCCAGTACGAGCTGAGCATGCTTGTCGCTGGCGGCACCGCCTCGGGGAAGACCAGCATGCTCAACGCCATTGCCAATTTCTTCCCGCCCAACCAGCGCATCATCAGCATAGAGGACACGCACGAGATACAGCTTCCCAAGTACCTGCACTGGGTGCCCATGGTGACCAGGCTGGCGAACCCGGAGGGCAAGGGCGCCGTGACCATGCTGGACCTCCTGGTGAATTCGCTGCGTATGCGCCCGGACCGCATCATCGTGGGAGAGATACGCCGTAAGGAGGAGGCCCAGGTCCTCTTCGAGGCAATCCACACCGGACACAGCGTGTACGCCACCGTGCACGCCAACAACACCCACGAGACCGTGGCGCGGCTCACCGGGCCGCCCATAGACGTCCCCCGTTCGATGCTCCCCGCAATCTCCCTCATTGTGGTCCAGTACCGCAACAGGCGCTCGGGAAAGCGCCGGACGTATCAGATTGCGGAGATCTCGGAGGAGGGCAACGGCCATGTCATCCTCCAGTACGACGTGAACAAGGACCTCCTCCAGGAGGTGAACGTGTCCCTCACGGCGATGAATACCCTTCAGGAATTCACGGGGATGACCGAGAAGGACATCCAGAAGGACCTCGTGGAGAAGGAGAGCATCCTGAACTGGATGGCCAAGCACAACATCAACGATGTGGACATGGTAGGGAAGGTCATGGCCGAATTCTACACCAACAAGGATGCCCTCCTGAAGGATGTGAAGGCGGGCACGGTTCCTGCCTACCTCGCAACGCCCGCGCAGAAGGCAGAGTGAGGCGATGGCCAGCGGATTCATCGGGACCATGTCGCGGCGGATGCCGCTCCTGCCTCTGAAGCTCCGCCAGGCGGGCCTGACGGACTCGCCGGAGGAGTTCCTCAGGAAATCCTTCATCATGGCCCTCTACGGCAGCATCGCGCTTGCCGTCGTGGTGGCCCTCATAGGGGGCGCCTTCGGCATGGACATCATCCTCGCGTTCTTCCTCTGGCCGCTGCTGTTCATCATGATTTTCGGGTACGCCGTGAAGATACCCGAGGTCTATACCGCCCGCCGCCGCAAGGACATCGAGAAAGAGATAGTCTTCATGGGCCGCTACCTCATCCTGGAGCTGGAGGCGGGCATCCCGGTGTACAACGCGATGAAGAACATCTCCAAGAGCTACGAGCACATCGGGAAGTACTTCAAGGAGATACTGGACAAGGTGGACACCGGGACCCCCATGGAGGACGCGCTCAACGAGGCCATCATGATAAGCCCCTCCCCCAGCGTGGTGCGCATCCTCTGGCAGATACTCAACTCGCTGAAGACAGGGAGCGATGTCACCATCTCCCTCGTGAACGTGCTCGACCAGATTACCCGGGAGCAGATCATCCAGATCAAGGAGTACGGCAAGAAGCTGAACCCCATGGCGATGATGTACATGGTCATCGCCATCATCTTCCCCTCCCTCGGCGTCACCATCTTCCTGGTCATCTCCTCGTTCTTCTCCCTGAACGTCACGTTCAGCTGGCTTTTCGCGATGTCCGTCTTCATCGGCATCATGCAGTTCATGTTCTACTCCATGATCAAGAGCCAGCGGCCCGCGGTGGAGCTATGAAGCTCTGGAAGCGCAGAAAGCCGGAGAAGAGTCCTGCCCCGGAGAAGGCTTCTGCTCCGGCGAAGGCCACCCCCCCGGAGAAGCGTCCTGCCGACAGCCATGGCCCTCGCGGCTTCATGGGAAGGCTCTTTCGGAGGAGGGAGGGGGGGCTGGACCGCCTCTCCAAGGAGATAGAGAAGACCGCCACGGTCCCCCGGACAAGCCTCTGGGAGCGATTGGGCCTCAAGAGGGCGCAAAAGGATGAGCAGAAGGATGCCCTGAAGAAGGAGGCGAGAAAGGTCAAGCAGCGCCTCCTGCAGAAGGAGCGCATCCGCCACCGGATGAAATACTACCTGAACCGGGCCGGCATCTTCGTGGACGAGCGCTTCGTCAGCAGGAGAATATTCTACATCTGCCTGGGCATCAATTCCCTCGTCTCTCTGTATCTGATAGTCCTTTATGCCAGCACCTATCGGCTGGGGGCGGGGCCAATCCTGCTCTGGATGTTCCTTCTCTGGGGGGTGTGCTTCGCGGGCCTGCTGTTCGTCACCTGGATGACCTTCATGGTCTATCTCGACCTGAGAATGCACCAGCGCACGCAGATGATCGAGCAGGTCTTCCCTGACTTCCTCCAGCTCGCCTCGGCGAACATCCGGGCCGGGATGCCTCTCGACCGCGCGCTGTGGTTCGCGGTGCGGCCGCAGTTCGGCATCCTGAGCAAGGAGATAGAGGAGGTCGCCAAGGAGACCCTCAGCGGAACCGACCTCGAGAGCGCCCTGCGCAACTTTGCAAGCAAGTACGACTCGCCCACGGTCGGCAGGGCAATCACCCTTCTCGTGGAGGGGATGAACTCCGGAGGCGAGGTGGGGGAGTTGCTCAACAAGATAGCCATCAACATCCAGGAGAGCCAGATACTCCGCAAGGAGATGGCCGCCGATGTGATGAGCTACTCCCTGTTCATCGGCATCGCCGCGGTGCTCGCCGCCCCGTTCCTCTTCGCCCTCTCCGGCCAGCTGCTCATCATCCTCAAGGGCATCCTCGGGACGGTGGCGCAGGGGGGCGCGGCCACCTCGGGCTCCGGTGGATTCCAGTTCTCGTTCTCGGAAATCACCCTCACGGCCGGGGATTTCAACAAGTTCGCAGTGCTCACCCTGTGCATCACCTCCACGTTCTCCGGAATCATCATCGCAACCATCCGCAAGGGTGACGTGAAGAGCGGTCTCAGCATCATCCCCATCTTCGCCGCCGTGACCATCATGCTCTACCTCATCGTCTCCAAGGGACTGGGAATCATGCTCGGAGGATTCATCGGATGAGGGAGGAAGTCAGGCGCTACATCGAGGAGCGCAGGGCCCAGGGACTCGCGGATGATGCCATCCGGGAGCTGTTCCTCAAGGCCGGGTATCACCCTGCGGTGGTTGAGGGCTTTTTCGAGGTCCCGATGCCCGCTCCACCCCTGCCTCCCATGCGAAAGCCATCTGCCCTCATCGGGCTGGCCATCCTCATGCTGCTCCTCGCTGCGCTGGCCGCACTCGCGTGGCAGCTCGGCTGGATTCCCGCAGATATCTTGCCCGTACCGTAATAGCTGCACAGCTCGGCCGCACTGCTGAAAATATCCGGAATGCCGGCGAGACAGAGCGGACACTGCACGATATTCCAGCCGGAAGATGCCTCTCCACCAGCCACCCCCGGTATCATACTTTCTCATACCATTTCCAAAAGGTTTTTAAAGCGAACCAGCTTGCGCCTCGTCATGAAGGAACGTGTCACCCTTACCCTTGACTCGGGGCTGCTGAAGCGCATCGACCAGAATATCGATGGGCATGAGATCAAGAATCGCAGCCATGCCATCGAGCTGCTGCTCCTGAAGGCGCTTGGCGACCGGAAGCCCAGTAAGGCACTCATCCTTGCGGGCGGAGAGGACAGCAGCCTGTCCTCTGCGATAGGAGAGCTGCCGAAGTGCCTGGCTCCGCTGGGAGAGCGCACCATCATCGAGCACGCCATCGAGCTCTTCAGGCGCTTCGACATCAAGCAGATCATCATCTCCGCAGGCAAGCACCTGAAGGCCCTGAAGGAGCACCTCGGAGACGGCTCTCAGCTTGGAGTGACACTCACCTACCTTGAGGAGAAGGCCCCCCTCGGTACGGCCGGACCCATCCGGCAGGCGAAGCATCTTCTGACCGGGCCATTCTTCGTGTCCAACGCGGACGACCTCAAGGAGATCAACCTGCTGGACCTCTTTGTCTTCCACAGCGAGCACGGTGGCCTGGCGACCATCGCCCTCAAGACCGTGAGCGACCCCTCTGCGTATGGAGTCGCCAACATGACCGGAAACCACATCATCTCCTTCATGGAGAAGCCGGCTCTGCGCAACGCGCCGAGCAACCTGGTCAACGCCGGGCTGTACATCATGGAGCCAGAGGTAGTCGACTACATCCCCGAAGGATTCTCGGTCCTGGAGAGGGACGTGTTTCCCAAGCTGGCACGGGAGAACCAGCTCTACGGCTACTCGTTCAGCGGGCGATGGCTGGGCGTGAACACCATCGCGGATTACGAGCTTGCGAAGAAGGAGTGGGCGTCAGCCCAGTGAGGAACGATGCTTGCCGTGGTGCTTGCAGGGGGGCAGGGAACACGGCTGCGGCCGCTGACCGACCAGATGCCGAAGGCGCTTGTCCCGCTGCAAGGCAGCACCCTGACCGAGCACGTGCTCCGTATCCTCCGCCGGCATGGCGTCACTGACGTGGCCCTCTCCGTCTGCTATCGCGCGGAGGATGTGCGGCGGCATTTCGGCGGCAAGTGGGATTCCGTCGCGCTCAGCTATCTTGTGGAGGAGCGGCCGCGCGGCACCGCCGGCCCCCTCTACATCATGGAGCGTCACGTCCGGCCTTTCCTTGTGGTGAACGGCGACGTCCTCGCCGAGATTGACCTCACTGCCATGCTCCGCGCGCACCAGAGGAGCGGAGCCGTCGCCACGGTCGCCCTGACTGAAGTGGAAGACCCGAGCACGTTCGGCGCGGTACAGCTTGACGGAGAGCGCATCGTGCGCTTCGTGGAAAAGCCTCCAAGAGGGCAGGAGCCCTCAAAATGGATCAATGCAGGGTACTATGTCTTCTCTCCGGAAATATTCAACTGCCTCCCGCAGCAGGAATTCACCATGCTGGAGAAGGATGTCTTCCCCGCGCTCGCGGCCGCTGGCAAGCTGAACGGTTTCCGGAGCAAGGGGCAGTGGTTCGACACCGGCACCTGGGAGAGCTACCGTCGCGCGGAGCTGGAGTGGAAGGGATGAGCGTCTTCCGAGCGTACGACATCCGGGGCATCGCAGGCAGCGAGCTCACGAGCGGGCTCGCGTACCGCATCGGCAGGGCCCATGCGAGGTTCACCGGAGCGCATACCATCGTCGTGGGCAATGATGCACGCCTCTCCTCGGAAGAGCTCAAGCAGGCACTCTGCCGCGGCATCGTGGATGAGGGCAGCGATGTGGTGGACATCGGCCTGTGCTCGTCGCCGATGCTGTATTTCGCTGTCGCGCACTTCAAGCATCCAGCAGGGGTGATGGTCACCGCGTCGCACAACCCTGCCGCGTACAACGGCTTCAAGCTCACCCGGGAGCACGCGATTCCCATCGGGGAGGACAGCGGGATGCCCGAGGTGGAGCGCCTTGCCAACGGCAGCATGGAGCAGAGCGGCTTCCGGGGCAGGATTTTCAAACATGAATTATCGGCCGAGTACAGTCAGCACATCCTCCGAGGGATGAAGCTGCCGAAACTCAAGGTGGTGGTGGACGCCGCGAACGCCATGGGCTCCCTGGAGGCGCAGCATCTCCGGCGCCCGGGAGTGAGCATCGTCCCGCTGCACTTCGAGCTCGATGGACGCTTCCCTCACCACGAGGCGAATCCCCTGGAGCCGAAGAACATGCGCGACCTGCAGGACGCCGTGGTGCGCGAGAACGCCGACCTCGGCATCGCGTTCGACGGGGACGCGGACCGCGCGGGATTCGTGGACGAGCGCGGGGACATCGTCAGCTCGGACTTCACCGCGGCGCTCATCGCCGAGAAGCTGCTCAAGAATCAGCCGGGGGAGAAGGTGCTGTACGACGTGCGGGCGAGCAGGGCCTTCCCGGAGCATGTGCGGAAGCACGGCGGGGTCCCGCTGATGTGCCGTGTGGGACATGCCTTCATCAAGCGCCAGATGCGCCAGGAGGACGCGCTCTTCGCCGGGGAGCTGTCCGGTCATTACTACTTCCGCGACCACTATTACACCGAGAGTTCTGTGATGGCCGCGCTGCACATCATGTCATTGCTCAAGGGGAAGAAGAAGAGCGAGCTGGTGAAGCCCCTGCGGAAGTACTTCCAGAGCGGGGAGCTCAACGCGACGGTGCGGGACGCCAATGGCATCATCGGCCGCATGGAAAAGAAGTATGCGCGCGGCTCGAAGATATCGCACCTCGACGGGCTGCGGGTCGATTACGCTGACTGGTGGTTCAACGTGCGGAAGAGCAACACCGAGCCGTTGCTCCGCCTGAACGTCGAGGCGAAGACGCGCAGGGAGATGGAGCGGCGGCGGGACGAGCTGCTCGCGGCGATGCGGAGGTAGTCTTCAGGGCTGGACTCTCCACCGCAATGCCAGGCGCTACGCACTGGCGCTCCGTCCGCGAATCTTGGTTTCTGGCAGGAAATCTTCAGCACCTTCTTCGGCCACGATTTTCAGGCATTTCCGGAAGTCGTGGAGGAAGAGCAGGACTCTCCTGTTCCCCTCGTCAAGCGCGTAGAGCTGTGTTCTCCCTACGGTACGCGTTTTCCTGACATATCCCTTCTTCTCGAAGCGCCCAATCACCGCATATGCGGTCGGTTTGGATATCTTCAGTTCGCGAGCCATGTCACTGACGGCGAAATCGATGTCCCGGTTCTCCAGCGTATATTCCAGGACACGATTGTTGATGGTGTCGCCGTAAACCTCGCAAAAAGCTCCCCAATCCATATCACTCCACCGCCAGGTTAATCTCCTCCCTCAGCTTTCTCGGGTTCAGGCTGATGTGAGGACCGAAACCCCTATGGGTTCGTTTCTGCTGTCGCAAAATCAGGCCATCATTGATGGCACGACGGTACTCATCCTCGAATTCGTCCACCGCCTTCTTGCCAAGCCACTTGGTCTTTGACTTCACGAGCCTGTCCTCAGGGATGTGTTTTCCCCCGATGTATCTTCGGTTGAGCATTGTCGCGAGCAAAGCCTTCAGCGCGTTGTTCATCGGATGCTCTCTGGTAAATTATCATTAACTAAGTGTTAATTGATATTTACTATATAATGGTTGCGTTACGGTCCTCCTGCTGAACGGGATTCGCGCGGCGTGAGACCCTTCATAAGG
>JAGVZT010000067.1 GCA_018302335.1 Candidatus Woesearchaeota archaeon
CGCGCACGAAATAGGGCCAACACGATTTCCCGGCCGCAATGCCGCGCGCTTTCCGCGTTGTCTCGCCGGGATGCCGGATATTCTCCGCAGTGCGACCGACTGATATTTTTTTGAGCACGGCGCAAACCTATTTAAGGCGGCGCGCCAAGAGCCGACGCATGCACGGTCAGGCATCCATGGAGTACATGGTCATCGTGGGCTTCGTGATGCTCGCACTGCTCGGCGGCTCCTATCTCTTCTACACACAGATTTCCGGCCAGAGCTTCACCGCAATCGAGGCTCAGGCGGTGCGGATGGGCAATCTCATCATCGAGACGGTGGAAAGGCTGCACTTCCTCGGCGGCCAGTCCCGCACCACGCTGGAAGTGAGCTATCCGGCAGGACTGGTCAATCTCTCGGTGAGGGGCTCAGAGCTGGTCATCGCCTATCGCAGCCCATCGGGGGTCACGGAGCGGGCCTTCCCGAGCAGGACGCGGATTGCGCTGAGCGCGAAATCCCTCAGCCAGGGCGAGCGCAGCGTGGTGCTGCAGTCCACCGGACGCGAGATATCCATATGCGCGATTGAGAAGCAATGCGACTGCGACGGCATCTGCGGCGCAAGCGAGAATGCCACGCACTGTCCCGCGGACTGCTGTTCTGACTCTGACAACGTAAACCTTCCGGCCGCATGGTGGGAGGGCTGCGTCGCGTGCCAGCCTCCGGGATCCCTCACTCCCTATACGTGCGCGGTCGCTCCGCAGCGGCGCTACTTGGCCTGCGACGGCCATCGTGGCTGCGTGTGCGCGAACGTGACGTCTCCGCCGGGGAATCCGTGCAGCTAGGCCTGCTGCTCTTCCTCGAGCTTCAGCCCCTTGCGCTGGCGTATCTGGGAGATAAGCTTGCCCTGCAGCTCGTTCGGGAGCTTCTCGAAGCTCTGGTCCACGAGATAGTGCACCCCGCGCCCCGAGGTCGCGGACCGGAGTTCCGAAGTCATCCCGAACATCTCCGCCACCGGCATCTTTGCCTTCACGATGGTCTGCTCGCCCTTCTGGTGCATCTCCAGGAGGTAGCCGCGCTTGTTCGCGATGAGCTTCGACAGCTCGCCCATGTAGTCCACCGGAGCCTCGAACTGCAGGGTCTGGATGGGCTCCATGAGATAGGGCCTGGAGATGAGAATGGCGCCTCGGATGCCGTCTCGCACCGCGGGGTACATCTGCGCCGGCCCGCGGTGGATGGTGTCCTCGTGCAGCTTGGTGTCCACCAGAGTGATTCTGATGCCGTTGCACTTCTCCCTCGCGATGGGGCCCGCTTTCATGACGTCCTCGAACATGTCGTTCACGAGCTCCATGATCTCCCCGATGTGCACCTCTCCGCGCGTCTGGTCGATGAGCATGTTTCCGTTGAACACGTTCTTCACCTTGCGCGCCATCTTGGTGTCCATGCCGAGCTCCACGAAGGTCTTGACCAGCTGGTCGTCGTGCTTCTTGATGCGGCCCTCGGGAATCCTGCCGGAGCGGATGGCCTCCCTGAAGCCCTCGTCGAGAGGCTCCGCGAGGAAGTAGAGCTTGTTGTGCTTGTTCGGGCTCTTCCCCTCGACCTCTTGCGGGCTTTTGATGCCCACGGTCTCCCGGAAGGTCACGATGGGCGGCGAGGTCTTGACCTCGACCCCCTTCTCTGTCCGGATGCGGTTCTCGATGACCTCAAGGTGCAGTTCGCCCATCCCGGAGATGAGGTGCTCGCCGGTCTCCTCGTTGATCTCGACGAACAGGGTGGGGTCCTCCTTGTTCACCACGCGCAGGACCTCGACCAGGCGGGGGAGATCGCTCGGCTTCGCCGCCTCTATCGCCTTGGTGACCACAGGCTCGAAGATGTGCTTGATGCTCTCGAAGGGCTCGATCTGCCCCTCGGAGACAGTCTCTCCGGAGAAGATGTTCTTCAGCCCGATGAGGCCGATGATGTTTCCCGCGGGCACTTCGTCGATGATCTCGCGCTTCGGGCCGTTGTAGATGACCACCTGCTGGATGCGGACGCTCTTCTTGTTCATGCTCATCCACACTTCAATCCCGCTCTTCACGGTCCCGCTCCACAGGCGTCCCGCGGCTATCTCGCCCGCATGCTTGTCCACGACTATTTTGGTGCAGATGAACGCGACCGGGCCCTTCGGGTCGCAGCCGATGATGGACTTGCCGACCTCGCTCTCGATGTCCCCGTGCCATATCTTCGGGACGCGGTATTTCTGCGCCTGGATGGGGTTGGGGTGGTGCTTCACCACCATGTCGAGCACGACCACATGGAGGGGCGCCTTCTCCGCGAGCGGTTCGTAATTGTCCGTCTCGTATGCCTTGATGACATCGCCGAAGGTGATGCCGCTCGCCTTCATGTAGGGGAAGCTCAGCGCCCAGTTGTGCACCGCGCTGCCGAAGCAGACGCTGCCCTGCTCCACGCCGACCTGCCACTGCTCGCCGAATCCCTCATCGGCGATGTTCCGGATGAGCCTGTTGATCTCGGTGATTATCTTGACGAAGCGTTCCTGCATCCCCTTGGGGTCGAGCTTGAGCTCCCGGATGAGCCTGTCCACCTTGTTGATGAACAGCACGGGCTTCACGCGCTCGCGCAGCGCCTGCCGCAGCACGGTCTCGGTCTGGGGCATGATGCCCTCGACGGAGTCGCACAGCACGATGGCGCCGTCCACTGCGCGCATGGCGCGCGTGACGTCTCCCGAGAAGTCTATGTGGCCGGGCGTGTCGATGAGATTGACGAGGAATTCGCTGTCGTGCACCTGGTGGACCATGCTCACGTTCGCGGCGTCGATGGTGATGCCGCGCTGCTGCTCGTCCTCGTGGAAATCGAGCACGAGCAGCTCGCCCGCGAGTTCCTTGCTGATCATCCCCGCTCCTGCGAGGAGGTTGTCCGAGAAGGTCGTCTTCCCGTGGTCGATGTGCGCGCAGACCCCGATGTTGCGGATGTGCTCCGGCATCCCGTTGAGCCTCCGCACCCTGTCCACCATCTTTTCAGCCATAGAGCATCACCCTTTCCGGTAGATGAGAGCATCATCTGTTCTCTGGTAGTTCCCTATCTCCTTAGGAGAGAACCAGACCGCGAGTTCCCGTTCGGCCTCCTCGACGGTGCCTGAGGCGTGGATGAGGTTCTGCACCGGCCGCTTGGAGCTGTCTGCGAGGGCGTAGCTGTCCGTGCAGAAATCCCCCCGGATGGTGCCGGGCGCCGCGTGCTCGGGGCTCGTCGCCCCCACAATGCTGCGTACCTTGAGTACGGCATTGTTTCCCTCGAAGACCATCGCCACCACGGGCGCGATGGTCAGGTACTCAATAAGCTGGCCCCGGACGCGCTGGCCTATCTGCTCCGCGCTCTCCTTCACCGGAGCGCCGCGCTTCTTAGCCGCCTCAAGAGCCTTCTCTCCGACGCTTCGCATCCACTCCGGGTCCGCTGCGTAGTGCTTCCCCGCAAGCTCCCTGGATGCGCGAGCCATCTTCAGCGACACGAGTTTCAGGGCGGCGCGCTCCAGCCGTGCGATGATCTCCCCTGTGAGGCCGCGCAGCACCCCGTCAGGCTTGACCAGGACCAGCGTGCGCTCCATCACTTGCGCTCCTTCCTCGCGGCTTTTGCGGCCGCTGTCCACGCGGTGGTGAGAGGCTTGCGCTTGAGTTTCAGCATGTTCTTCTCGCACTTCGACGAGCAGAAACTCAGAAGCTTGCCGGTCTTCTCCACCACCAGCTTGCCGGTGCCGTCCGCGATCTTCCCGCCACAGAACGTGCATTTCATCTCGTTCACCTGCGGCCCTGGCCCAGCTTGCGCGCTTCGATTTCCGTCTCGCGCAGCATCAGGATGTCCCCGATGCGGACCGGGCCTTTCACGTTGCGTCTGATGATCTTGTTGGCGTCCTGCCCCTCGAGGATGCGGCACCTCACCTGCTGCGCCTCTCCGCGAGTCCCCACGCGTCCGATGACCTCCTCGACGCGCGCGGACCATGCCTCGGAGAATTCTGCCTTGCCCTTGGCCTCCTGGGGGACCTCTGTCTTGGGCGCATTGGGTTCTGTCTTGGATTGCTTAGCTTCTTCTTTTTCTGCCATCATGACCTCAGAGCTGGGACACAATCTCTTGGATGAGCTTCTTCGCCTCGCCCTCCTGGACAATTGCCACACTGCCCGCGGAGACTCCCAGTCCAGCGGCGGTGCCGAGCTCCTCCTTGCTGTCGACCGTGATGCACGGCACGCCCTTCTCCTTGGCGAGGAGCGGGAGGTGCATCACCACCTCGGGCGGGGTGACATCCTTGGCCACGACGACGAGTTTCGCGGTGCCTTTCTCTATCGCCTTGGTGACTTCGTTGGTGCCTTTCTTGATTTTCCCCGTGGTCTTCGCGATCTCTATGGACTCAAAGACCTTTTCATTCAGTTCATTCGCCATGGTATTTCCTCCACCTGCAGTGAGAAGCCCTGACCTCTCTCTGGCCCTTGGCCGTCATCAATCACAGGTCTCAGCCGGGGGACTCCTGGGCTTTTTTAAATGTTTCTAGCCATCCCCGCTCCTCGGGGGTGAGCCCGAGCGCGCCCTCGATGGCGGCCGCTGCCTCTGGCGCCCTTTGGGAGGCTGCCAGGAAGAGGGGGAGCACGGCCAGTCTCGCCTCCCGGGCGGAGCAGTGGGTGAGCTCAGCGATGCGCCCGCATACGGAGTCGCGATAGGCGTTGAAGCGCTTCGCCATCCAGATGGAAAGGATGCGTCCTGGCCTCCGGTAGCGAATCGCGCCCTTCGGTCTCGTCTCCTTGGCCAGGGCGACGCCAGCGGTGAGGAGCAGGCGCACATAGAGCTGGAGCCTCCAGTGCTGCCTGCGGACGATTCTGCCGCGGAACACATCTGCGAGGGAGAGCGCTCCCATGGCTCTGCTCAGGTCCGCGGGAGAACGGTACTCCTCAGGGAGATTCTCTTCAATCCACAGGAGAGCCTCGTCCAGGTCTTCTTCGACGCCGTCCAGGGCGGCGAACGCGACATTCGCGTCGGAACTCCTGAAAATCCTCGGCAGGACGCTCTCCAGCGACTCTGTCTTCCCGCGCGGGTCGAGCAGCGTGACATGCTCCTGCTTGACCTCTCCCAGAGAGGAGAGCACCTGGAGGTCGCACACCGCCGCCCGGACGTCGCCTCCTGCCCGCTGGGCGAGCATCTCCAGGGCAAGCGGTTCAGCCCTGGCTCCTTCATCGGCCGCAATGTCCCGCAGGAGACCCGCAACGACGGAGGGCTGAGGAGCGGCGAACTCGATGAGCTCGCACTTCCTCCGGAGCGCCGAGAGCTTCTTGTCCCAGGGGTCTACCGCGGTGAGGATGACCGGAAACGCGCTCTTCGAGATGGCGGCGAGCACAGCCTGCGCTGCGCCCCGGTCTTTTCCGGAGAAGCAGTCCACGTCGTCCACGAGCACGATTTTCCCCTGCGCGAGCAGGGAGCGCTGCCCCAGCGCCCGGTCGAGCAGGGGTTCGAGCCTTGACTTGTCCCGGGCGTCCGCTGAGCTGACTTCCAGCACCTCAAGCTTGAGCTCTGCGCCCAGGGCGTGGACGCTGCAGGTCTTGCCGGAGCCGCTCGGGCCGTGGAGCAGGGCGCCCTTTGGTCTCTTAGGGGAGAAGCGCTCGACAAAGCTGCGGAGCTGTCGAATGGCCAGCTCCTGGCCGCGCACCTGGGAGAGCGTCTTCGGACGGTGCGACTCGGTCCAGGGAAGCATGCCCCGCAGAAATCTCGGGGCTATAAGTATCTATCCGCGCCGAACGTGCCCCGCGGAACATCAATCCGGCCGCGATGCCGTACTTCTTCCAGGCTGTCTCGCAGGGATTCCGGGCCTTGCTTCTCAGCGCGGCCGAATCCCGCTCTCTACCTCCGCAAAGCGTAAATATGCGGAGCGCGCAGGGGAGTGCATGGCAGAGCTGCGCATCGCCCCCAACCTCCCGTTGAGCATGCTCTATCAGGGCGCTGTGGTGGCGGTGTTCGCGCTGGTCATCGCATCGAGTCTCTGGCTGGTCAAGGCCCTGACCGGCCAGGACGTCATCGTTGTCCTCGTGGAATCCCTGTCCGAGATAGGCGCCATGGCCCAGCTGGAGGGCTTCGCCCTCTTTGGACTGATTCTCGCGCAGCTGCGGCAGACAGTCGGGATGGTGCTCATCGAGGGCGTCGCGCTCACTCTCCTGCTGCAGATACCAGTCTTCAACCTGGAGCTGACGGCGTCCGACACGCAGCTGCGCTACCGGAAGGGAACCATCCTCGTCCGTGAGGGCGCCATCCCGCTCGAAGCGGTGGTGAGCGTCACCTTCGAGCGCCATGTGCCCTGGCTGGACTTCGGGAAAGTCCAGGTCCAGATAGCCTCCGGGGAGCACCGGCTGGTGGAAATACCCTATGTTCCCCACGTGGGGAGCATCAGCAGCGAACTCTACGAGCGGGTCAGCGAGTTCCGGCGGAGGAACGAGAAAGCCCCCCCCGGAGACGCTCGGCAGCAAGAATCAGCCGGACCGCCTGGACCTGCGCCGCAGTCCGCAGGTCCACGCTGAACTCGTCGGCAGTGCCCTTCACCGCCTCGTAGGCCTTGAGCATGAGCGGCTCGAGCTTCCGCAGCACCTCCTCTTCGGTCCAGTAATAGCCCTGCAGGTTCTGCACCCATTCGAGGTAGCTTGCGGATCCCCCGCCCGCGTTGGCGAGGATGTCCGGAAGCACCACCACTCCCTGTTTGAAAAGCGCCGCGTCAGCCTCGGGTGTGGTGGGGCCGTTGGCGAGCTCCAGGATGTACCTGGCGCGGACCTTTGCAGCGTTGCCGGCCAGTATCTGGTTCTCAAGGGCTGCCGGGACGAGCACATCGCACTCCATCTCCAGCAGTTCCTCGTTGCTGACCTGCTTGGCGCCAGGGTACTGAGTGACGGCACCGGTCTTTTCCTTGACCGCGAGCAGCTTCGGGACATCAAGGCCCTTCGCGTGCATCACTCCTCCCTTGGAGTCGCTCGCTGCGACGATGCGATAACCCCACTCGGAAAGAATCTTCGCGGCGAAAGAGCCCGCGTTCCCGAAGCCCTGGATGGCTACATTCGTCTTCTTTGGGTTGAGGTGGCGCTGCTTCGCAATATGTCTCAGGAGGTAGGCCCCCCCCATCGCAGTGGCGAAGCCCCGGCCCTCGCTTCCGCCAAGCTCGATGGGCTTGCCGGTGATGACCCCCGGGGCGTGTATTCCGGTGAGCTGCTCATACTCGTCCAGCATCCATGACATGATTTGCCCATCGGTGTAAACATCAGGTGCCGGGATGTCCTGCTGGGGGCCGATGAACTTCCACACCTGCCGCACGAAGCCTCTGCTCAGCCGCGGTGATGCCGCCCTTCGCCCCCCCGTAGGGAATGCCGGTCACGGCGCACTTCATCGCCATCCAGAACGCCAGGGCCTTGACTTCGCTCAGGTTGACGCCCGGATGATAGCGGATGCCTCCCTTTGTGGGACCTCTTGAGGAGTTGTACTGCACGCGCGCTCCGTAGAAGCGTCGCACCTCGCCATTGTCCATCTGCACCGGAATCTGAAACTCGAGCACGCGCTGGGGGGAGCTCAGCAGGGCCCGATCTCCCGCATCGAGCTTCAGCACCCTTGCGACAATATCCAGTTGCTTGAGACAGTTCTCGAACAGGTCAGCCATGCTCTCACCGCAGATTCCTGGTCGTGGAACTATATAAATGTGATAGATGGGCTCTACGTAGAAAGAGTCAGCATGGAGTTGGCCGCATTGCGGAGAATGCCCGCCAGGCGATACAGTCCGGAACGCGTCCGGGATTCCAGCCGGGGAGGACCGCACGCGAAAGGTATATGAAGCGCCATCACTTGGGGTCATGGCAATGGAAGAGCTGAACCCTTACCACATAGCGCAGCTGCAGTTCGACCGGGCCGCGGAAAGATTGAGGCTCGAGCGTTGGCTGCGCGACATGCTGCGCGTGCCGGACCGCACGCTCAGCGTCGAATTCCCGGTCAAGATGGACAATGGCGACATCCGGATGTTCACCGGCTACCGCGTCCAGCACAATAATTCTCGGGGGCCCTACAAGGGTGGCGTGCGGTACAGCCCGGAGATGAACCTCGACGAGGTGCGCGCGCTCGCCACTTGGATGACTTGGAAGACCGCAGTCGTCGATATCCCTTTCGGAGGCGCGAAGGGTGGGGTGGTGTGCGACCCTTCCACGCTTTCGCAGGCAGAGCTCGAGCGAATCACCCGTCGATATACCTACGAGATAAGCGACATCATCGGGCCGGAGCTGGACATCCCCGCCCCGGACGTCAACACCACCCCCCAGATGATGGCGTGGATGGTCGACACCTACAGCATGGGCAAGCGGCACAGCGAGTTCGGTGTCGCCACCGGAAAACCCACCTTTTTGGGGGGTAGCCATGGCCGGCTGGAGGCGACCGGGCGGGGCGTCGCCCTTACTGCGATGAACGCGCTCGCGGACCTGAAGCTCAATCCCCAGAAAGTCACCGCGGCGGTCCAGGGATATGGCAATGTGGGAAGCCAGGCGGCCCGCAGCCTTCGGGAGTTTGGGGTGAAGATAGTGGGGGTGAGTGACAGTTCCTGCGCATTGTGCGATCCCGAAGGCCTGGACCTTGCGGAGATAGACCAGCATGTCGCCGCACACCCTCGGCATCTTCTTGAGAACTACACTAAGGCGCTGGTCCTCCCGGAGCGGAATGAACTCCTCGAGATGGAATGCGACCTTCTCGTGCCCGCCGCCCTGGAGAACCAGCTCACCGCGAAGAACGCGGGGAGGGTGCAGGCGAAACTCATCGTGGAGGGGGCCAATGGTCCCACGACGCCTGGCGCCGATGATATTTTCCAGAAGCGGGACATCTTGGTTGTGCCGGACATCCTCGCGAATGCCGGCGGCGTCACGGTCAGCTACTACGAGTGGGTGCAGAACATCCAGCGTGAGCAGTGGTCGTTCCGCGAAGTCGTGGAAAAGCTTGACGCGAAAATGAACACGTCCTATGCCCCCGTACGTGACCTCGCGAGGAGAGAGGGGGTTGATCTCCGCACTGCGGCCTACATGATTGCGATAGGGAGAGTCGCGGAGAGCACCAGGACGCGCGGAGTTTTCCCTTAGGGCATCACGCGATGCAGCTCCTGGCTCGCGGCAGTGAGCGCGCCGAGGAGTTGCGTGTAGGCTTCTCCAGCGTTTCCAGGCTCCTCGGGACTGAGGGCGAGCCGGGGCTTCGCTCCCGGAGTGCGCTCCAGCCAGTGGACCATGCGCTGCAGCGAGCGGAGATGGCCCAGGAGGTCCGGTCCGCGCACCGGCTTCCGCATGGCGCGCTCAGTCGCGCGGACTTCCTTCGCCAGCGATTCGACGGTGAACTCTCCCAGCTGCATCAGAACCTCTTCACTGCCTCGTTGAGCTGCCTGATGGCTTCCGTCTTCTGCTTCTTGATGACATCGATGAGCGGCTGCTTCTCAGCCGCGCGAGGAATCATGTCGAGATTCCTGCCGTAGAAGTCGAGCACGTTCCGCGCCTCCGCGAGGAACGGCCTTGCGGGATGGTCTGGGGGGAGCTGCTTGAGGAGCTGCCCGAGATAGGAGATGCATTTCGCGATCTCCGCTCCGCTGCCCGCCCGGGGCCCGAGCAGAATCTGCTCCATGGCGACAATCTGGCCTTTGACCTTGTCGAAGATGCCCATACGTATTCCTCACCGCCCAGCAAGAAGGCTGACTTAATATCTTTTGCCCCGGAAGGCCTCCGGGAAACGATGCGGAGGGCATATGAATCCGGCCGCGATGAGGAACCCTATGCGTGCTACGCTGTGCCTCCTGCTGCTCGCCGGCTGCGTCCCCCCTATGGAGGCGGCAATCTGCCCGCAGGAGGACTGCCTTGCCCTTTTCGTCCAGGGGATAGACCGCGCCGAGGGCAGCGTGGACTGCGCGTTCTACGCATTCGACCATCCTGAAATCGCGGAGAGCCTCAGGAACGCGGCCACTCGGGGAGTGAAGGTACGCATCGTGCTGCATGAGGGGGCCGCTCCGGGGTTCCAGTCCCGCACCGCCAAGGTTCCCGGGCTGATGCACCACAAGTTCTGCGTGCTCGACGGAGAGCGGGTGGTCACGGGCAGCGCCAATCCGACCGGCCGCGATGTGGGATACGATAACAACGTCCTTGCGCTGGAATCCGGCCGCATTGCGGGGCAATATGGGCAAGAGTTCGAGGAGCTGTGGAGCGATGATTTTCCGGGACGGCGCGCGCTGGATGCCATGCTCCCTTTCCGCCAGCATGTCCTCTTCTGCCCCGAGGACCGCTGCGCCGAAGCGCTGCGCAACGAGGTCGGAGGCGCCACAAAGAGTGTCGACATGCTCGCGTTCACCTTCACGGAGGCATCCCTCGGGACGGAACTCATCCTCGCCGCGGCGCGGGGAGTCAACGTGCGCGTGGTGCTCGACCGACGGGTGCATCCTGCATCGCAGCGCCAGCGGCTCTTGGACAACGGCATCGAGGTCAGGCTCGCCCGGAGCGAACTCATGCACCACAAGGTGCTCGTCATCGACAATCGCACTGTCCTCACAGGCTCGTTCAATCCGACTGCGAGCGCTGATTCGCGGAACGCGGAGAATCTGCTCATCATCCGGAATGGGGACATCGCGGCCGAGTACGCCTCGGCATTCCGCTCCCTGTGGGGGTAGCCAGGGTCATCAGGTGAATCCGGCCGCGATGCTGAGAATATCCGTCTTGCGAGACATCGCGGGACTCGTCCGCCATTCCGGCCGGGCTTCCCGCCCGCCGCGGGAGAACTCTTAAATACCGCACAGGCTTCGCCGCAAGGATGGAACTGGAGCGCATCAGGCCCCTGCTCGACGAGTGCGCAAACCCCCTCTTCCTTTTCGACGACGACACGGACGGGGTGTGCTCGTACCTCCAGCTCCAGCGCTACTGCAAGAAAGGCCACGGCTCCGTGGTAAAAGCCGCGCCGACCCTCCCGGAGAGCTACCTCCGGAAAGTGGAGGAGCACCATCCGGACCTGGTGGTCGTGCTGGACAAGCCCGGACTGAGCGATGAGTTTGTCCAGGGATGCAAGGTCCCGCTGCTCTGGATAGATCATCATCCGCCGCAGCATCGGCATCCGAAGGTGAAGTACTTCAATCCGCTCCTGCTTGACGAGAAAGACAACAGGCCGACGAGCTACTGGGCCTGGCGCATCGCGGAGCAGGACCTCTGGCTCGCGATGACCGGCATCGTCGGCGACTGGCAGCTCACCGAGCTTGCCGCTGTCTTCTCGGAGAGACGGCCCGACCTGCTTCCTCCCTCGGTGAGCAGGCCGCAGGACGCGCTCTTCTCCACCCCCATAGGCAATTTCGCGAGGCTGGTCTCCTTTGTGCTGAAGGGGAGGGTGTCCGAGGTCATGAAATGCATCCGCATCATCGGCCAGCTCGACTCGCCTGATGAGGTGCTCTCCCAGAGCACGCCACGGGGCAGGTACCTGCACAAGAGATACGTCCAGGTCCGGCAGGAATACGATAGGCTCGTTGCAGAGGCGGAGGGCATGCTTTCCTCAGAGAAGCTGCTGGTGTACACCTACACTGAGGAGAGCACCAGCTTCACCGGCGACCTCTCGAACGAGCTCATCTACCGGCACCCGGACAAGGTCATCCTGGTCTGCAGGTCGAAGTCCGGGGAGATGAAGTGCTCCCTCCGCTCTACGGACGTCGACTTGCAGCGCGCCGTGGCCAAGGCCCTCCTCGGCGTCCAGGGCTATGGCGGCGGTCACGAGCACGCTTGCGGCGCCTGCGTCAAGGACGAGGACTGGCAGCGCTTCCTCGAGGCGCTGCGCGCGCAGCTAGGGTGAGAAGAACGGCTCCGGGTCGAGCGCCCCGAAGGGCTCCCGCGGATTGTCGAAGGGATTCCGCGTGTCCACCTCAAAGTGCAGGTGGAAGACATTGGGGCCGGATGCGTATCCCGTATTCCCCATGAGCCCGATGAGGTCTCCCGCGGAAACGACGTTTCCCGGCTGCACCTGTGACGCGCTGAGATGCGCGTAGGTCGCGTAGAGGCGCCTGCCGTCCACTTCTCCGAGGTCCACGGTGATGGTCAGGCCGTATCCCGTCCTGGCGAGTTCAGGCACGGTGCACCTGATGCACCCGACGCCCACCACCGTTCCGTCAGCGACGGCATAGATGGGGTCGCCGAGGGCGCCGATGTAATCGTTCCCGGTGTGGAAACTCTGGCGCTGCCAGGGTACGCTGTCCCCGAAGCCGTTGGTGAGCCCCTCCGGCCATGCGACCGGATGGTACTCGAACAGGGCGTCCTCTTCTGTGGGAACTGGCGGGCTGATTTCGGCATCGAGGGGCACGATGCCAATCATCGGCGTCTGCCTGTTGTAGATCCGTTGGCTGAGGGTCTCCCAGGTGACGAGCAGGTTCTTTCCGCTCTGCCAGGTTCCCTCTTCAGTATCAGTGTAGGGATCGTGCATGATGACGCCTTCGTCCGAGTAGCCGGTGATGAGTGTCCAGTGCCCGGTGGTGGGAGGGGCCCATCCGTTGGTCCGCTCCGCGGCGTACGGCGACCCCCCATCGGGATCGGATTTCACATTCATCAGGATGACGTGGCCGAGGTTGATGTGCCTCCGGACCTCATTCCGGGACATGCTGGAGGATGCCCCGCCGTACACTCCGAGCTGCCGGGCGACGCGCTCCATGCTCTCCACACTGGTTCCGCTCCTTGAGCCCGTCCAGAGTGTCTGCCAAAGCGCATAGAACGGGTAATCCCTGTCCCCGGTGTAGCCGGCATACTGGATGGCCATCTCCAGCGCGGTGGGGCCGCAGCCAGCACCGCAGGGATTGATGACGTCGATGCCCGTCTCCCTGTCCGGGAAGGAGCACTGGTTGAGATACGGCACGTCAAGGATGCGCGCGCCAGGGGGTGCGGAACCTACGACGCAGTCAATGGTCCCGTCAGAGTAGGCCGCGATGTTCGCGTATTCTTCGGGATAGAGCGAGCGGAAGAGCTCGACGTTCGTGCCGCAGAACGTCACCGGGATGTTCTCTTCAGCCAGCTCCTCGACTGCTGCTGGCTCCTGGGCAGGCTCTGGAGTGGGCTCGACAGGGGTCGCGGTGGGCGCCGTGAGAGATGGCGCGAACGTGAGGACGGTGGTCGGCGCTGCCGTGGATGTTGCCGTGGGCAGCGGGGGGGTGGGCGCGGGCTGCGCAGCCCTGCCGGAAAGGCCAGCGAAGGCGCCGATTGCAGCGAGAGCGCCAGCTGCGGCCGCGATGCGAAGCCTCTTCCCCATGGTGACAGGGGGAATCCCCCAGTCATTTAAATATTTAGTGTCTAATTGGTAGTTAATTCTGGCCGATTCATCCCTTCGCGGGGAGAACCACTCTCTGGTCCAGCAGACGGGCCGCGCGGACCATCTCCTGGAGCTTCCGCACAGCGACGGGCAGCACCCTCGTCCGCAGCCCGCAATCTGGCGCCAGCTCGATGCGAGAGGAGTTGCCGACCAGCTCTGCGGCGTAAGACGCGCGCTTCGCGATGAGCTCTGCGCTTTCAATCTCGTTGGAGTGCACCGCGAACGCCCCGATGCACAGCTGGCCGTCATACCCGGCGTCCATGAAGGGCCGGAGCGCTTTCTCGTAGTTGGAGAGGTCTCCCGGGTCGCCGTTCGCAATCTCAAGGGTGACGAAGCGGATCTCGGGGATTGCGGCGCAGACTTTCGCAATCGGCGCGTAGTCGTGCGAGAAGCAGACGTGCAGGCCGAACTCAGCCTTCGCGCCCCGTATCGAGGAGACAATGCTCTTCCGGAGCACCTCGATGGCGCGCTCATCATCCGCGCGTATCTTTGTGGCATTGGGTTCGTCAATCTGGATGCGGGCAGCACGCTTCCCGCCGACCTGGATTCCTGCGACGCTCTTCACCGTAGGATTGAGGATACGCGTTGCGAACTCATCGACGAGATGGGCCTGCGCTTCCTGCCAGGCATCAGTCCAAGTCGGGCGCTCCTTGCGGTAGCGCGGCAACAGCACCCCCGGGTCGGTCCAGGTCCCCATGGTGTACGCGCCCGTGACACATATCTTCACCGCTTTCTGCGCCTTCGAGAGGACATAGCGCAGCTCATTGTCGTGCACCGGCCCGTTCCTCAAGCCCAGCTTTCCCTCGTACATGTACGGCCGGAAGATGTTCGGGTCGCCGTCTGCGTTCATGAAGGAGACCTGCCAGGAGAGCTGTTTCAGCCCGGAGACCTGGGTGGCGATTCCCGCGTACATCTCGCTGCGGTGCGCCTCGCCGTCGTAGACGTCATCCAGCCCAATTTCCTCGAGCAGCGCGATGTTGAACGCCGAATTCAGCTCCACGAGACGTTGGCGTTCCGAGGCGTCCGGCTTTCCGGGCTTCGAGACGAGCGCGAGATGCTCCTTCACGAGAAGCTTCAGCCGTTGCGCAGGGACGAGTCGGAGGACCTCATTCAACTGCTCCTCTTCCGCGGGAGTGATGGGCTTGCCGGCCAGCTTGCTCGCTCTCCCCGGCAGCTTCGGGAGGCTTCCGACCTCGATGGTGCGGGTCATGCTGCCACCTTCGCCGCAAGTGCGGCAATCTCGCGGAGCTTCTCCCTGCTCGGTTCCGAGGAGATGGTGTAGAACAGTGGGCCGTTGGTGGTGATGTGCACCTCGCGGGGGTGCAGTGCCTTCACCGCCTGCTGCACTCGGCGCTCCGCGAGCCCAAGATCCTCGGGCACCGAGGAACGCGAGTCGATTGCCCCCGCGACCAGGATTTTCCCCTTGAGGGAAAGCTTGGTGCCGTCCGCGATGGGCGCCTCCACCAGGTCGAGCAGGAAGCCGCTCACGGGCAACTCCAGCAGCGCGGGAGGGATGCTGTTCGGATTGCCGAAGAAGAGCTGGATGATGGTTGTCGCATCGAGGCCATGCACGATGTGGCCGTACGCAGCCCGGCACGCTTCCACCACCCCCTCCTCGTGCGCGAGCGGCGCGGCATGGGGGAGCAGGAGACTGGGCTCCGCGTACTCGATGTGCCGGTAGCCATGTTTCCTGAGTTCGCGGGAGAGCAGGGCGATGTGCTGCGCATACTCAGGGATGAGCGACTGCCAGTCTTCTGCCCCTTCGGTGTGCGCAGCGAGAGTCACCGGTCCAGGCAGCGTGACCTTCGGGACACTGCTCGAGGGAATCTTCTCCCTGAACAGGACCGGAGAGAGGTCTGCGCTCCTCGTGGAGAGCTTTCCGTCGAGCAGCGGAGTGAAGGCAAAGCCGTTGGTGTCGAACCAGCGGGTCTGGCTTCCGATGGTGACCCCTTCCATGAGGAGATACGCAGGCCTGAAGAGGTCGGGCCAGAGCAGCTGGCCGTCGCTCACCCGCTTGAATCCGAGCTTGGCCTGCAGCGCGATGAGCTCATCGGCATCGCGGCCGAGGACGTCCTTCTTCTCCCGTCGCTTCACTCTTCCGTACTTGATGTCCAGCTCCTCCCGGAGCGCAGCGTCGCTGTGGGTAGTGATGCCATGGATATAGCCTTCAGCCTGCATGTGACTTCCCCCCTTATGATACGACCGGCTCTGCGAGAATGGCGCCGCTCTCCTGGATGGCCGAGCGCTGGCTGAGGATGCGGCCCACGAGCGCGACATCACCCCTGGAGTAGATGTCGATGCCGGGCGCCCCGGCTTCCTTCAACTCGCGGATGAGCCTTCTCGTGAACGCGATGCACGCGGATTCCATGTCCTCCGACGCGAGATGCAGCGCCTTGACCTCCTCCGGGATGGCGACCTCGGGGATGTGCTTCTCGACGAAGGAGATGGACGCATCGCTCTTCAGGGGCAGGATGCCCGCGATGACGGGGATGGTGATGTTGTTGCTTGCGAGCCACTCGACGTACTCGTGGTACTGCTCCGCGGAGAAAACGGGTTGAGATACGAGGTACTTCGCTCCCGCGGCGACCTTCGCGCGGACGCTCAAGAGCTCCCTGTCGCGCGGGGCGTGCGGGTTGCACGCTGCCCCGATAGTGAGGTCGGGAGCGAGCGAGACGAGATGACGGACCATCTCGGACGCGAATCGGTACCCGCCGTTCTGGAATGAGAAGCGGTCGCCTTGGATGACCAGGAGGGTGTCGAGGCCAGCAGCGCGGGCACCTGTCACCAGCGCCTTGGCTCCGCTCTTCTTCCTGCCGCGCAGGGTGAGGTGCGGCACCACCCGCAAGCCGCTCGCATCCTGGAGGACGCGCGCGGTCTCCAGGGAGGAGTGGCTGAACTTCGCGCTCTCGCTTTCGGTAATCGTGACGACATCCACGCCGAATCGCTCCAGCAGCGCGACTTTGTCCGCGAGGCGATGGCCTGCGGCGTCGGCACCGTCACTGTCGTGCCGGAACTGGTGCAGCTCGACGATGGTGAGGAACCTCCTCTTGAGCATGGATTTTTCCGCGATTCAGTTATTTATAAACAATTGTGACAGAGTTATTCCAATGCGAATCAACCGCGAGGTCCGGGCAAGACAGCCCGGGACCCCCGCGGCATCCCGGCCGAAGTCGGTCATTCGGGCCAGCCGGGCTGGCGGATGAGCAGCAGCCTGTTCCAGGTGTGGTCCTGCAGGAGCAGGTTTCCATGCTGGTCGAACTGGGCCGCAGCAGCCTGGCCGAACGCGAAGGGGAAGACATAATCCGGCTGCTGGCTCTCGAGCGGATGCAGATAGACAAAAACCCGCTGGTACTGGTGGTTTCCGTAGCCGTCAACGGTCATGACCATCCGGCCCTGCTGGTCGAAGGTGATGCCCGTCGGATTGCACGGCTGGCCGTCCTCGCACTCTCGCGTCCAAAAATCCGGCTTCGCGAAGACGCGGTCTGCAGGCAGCAGGGGGAACATGCCCTCTGCTGACGCGATGGTCTCCGCGTCCCATTCCAAGACGCGGCGGTTGCCGTTCAGCTCGAAGCTGCCGTCAATCACGTAGAGATTTCCGTCGCCGTCCAGGGTCACGAAGCGGGGAGAGCAGAGGCCGTAAGGCTGCGGGTTCTCGTATCCCTCGCCGGCATTGCAGCTGGTCCGGTCGCTCCGTGCATCGCGATTCGCCCTGTCCGGCTGGCCGAGGATGAGGTCCACGAGCGGGTCGTCTCCGAGAGCGCCGCGGACGCGCAGCACGCGGTTGCGCGGCCAGTCCACGAGCCAGAGCGCGTCATTCGCGCTGTCGTACGTGATACCCATCGTCTCGAAGACGACAGGCTTGCCAGTGTCCTTCCAGGTGATGTCCTCGCTGCGCAGCACCGCGAGCGGCTCGGGCTGGTTTCGGTCGCTGCCCGCGAGCGGAGTCTGGAAGACATAGATGTCGTGAGGACCGGTGACCCAGAGCCGGTCATCGGCATCGACCCACTGGCTCGAAAGTCCGGGAAAGCCCTGTCCGTCCTGCTGGGCGTTGCTCTCAAAATCATCTTGGCCGAGAACCCGCGTCGCAGGCGCGCCCGCGGGAAGCGAAAGATAGTCATCCCAGACGAGGAGGCGATGCGCATCGCTGACGATGAGCTGCTCTCCTGCGACGGAGAATCCGTGGGTGTTGTGCAGGGTCAGCGCGCTGACCTGGTTCCAGCCGCGGTAGAGCAGCACCCCGTCGCTCCACGGTTCGTTGAGGAGCGATTCCGCGGGGAAGCGCACCACCATGCTGGCCTGGCTGTTGTCGCTCACATAGAGAGCGCCTGCTCTGTCGAAGGAAATCTCCCCGTTGGGAAAGCAGAGGTTCTGTAGGTCTCCTCCTGGAACAGGAAAAGGGGCCCTGCCGAGACAGCCGACCGTTTCCTCGTCGGGCTGGCCGAGCGCCTGGACGATGTTGCCCATATCGTCCAGCAGGACCACCCGGCTGTTGTGCACATCCGCAACCCAGACACGGCCGGCAGGGTCTATGGCGATGCCGCGCGGGTACTGAAGGCCCGTGGCCGGGAGCAGTGGTCCCGCACCCGCGAGAGCGACGTCCTCCGGGGGCATATGGGGAATGCGGGAAGCAATTTCCCCACTCCGGCGCTCTGCAAGGCCGAGCTGCCTCTCTGCGGGCATGCCGCTCGCGAAGGGCGGGGCATAGACGAGGACCCGCGCCCTGCCGGGCAGTTCGCCATCCACGACGTAGAGTTCCCCGCTGGGATGCACTGCCAGCGCGACCGGCTTGCACAACGATTCCAGAGAAGGCTTTCCGCTCTCTGGCACCGCACAATTGCTTTCGGAAGATGAGAAATCCTGCTGGCCGAGCACGATGTCCGCGACACTGCTCCCTCGCGGGAAGCGCAGCAGACGGTGATTCCCGGAATCCGCGACCCAGAGGTTGCCCTCTCCGTCGAGCGCGACGCCTGCAGCGAAGACATTCGTAGGGGAACTGCTGAACGGCGACGGCCATTCGAGGCAGAGCGAATCCGCGTCGGGGGCATTCCAGTCACGATTGCACGCGCGCGAGGTGAAGTCCGGTTGTCCCCACACCGCATCCGCGTCGCTGTCCGTGCGGAAGGGGTCGAGGTACATGAGCACGCGGTTGTTGTTCAGGTCCGCGACGTAGAGATTTCCCTCGCGGTCGGTCGCGAGCTGGGAGGAGCGCGCGCTCTCCAGCGTCGACTGCACGTAGGGGAATGGCAGGAAGCAGAGCGTCTCCGCGGTCGGCTGCGCGTATACCGTGTTGTTGCCGTTGCATGTCCCGCTGTCCCAGAGCGAGGGCTGCCCGATGACGATGTCCGCAGGCCTGTCCGCAGACATCTCCGTGCCGAGGAAGCCGAGAATGCGATTATTCCCGGAGTCCACCACGTAGATACGCTCGGTCTCCTGCGAGCTGTCCACATGGACGCCGCCGGCGTGGAACGCGCGGGAAGGCACGATGCGGTTGATCATCGTCTCCCGGAGGTTCGGCTGGCCGAAGAAGGATGAGACGCACCATTCGAGGTCCGGAACGTGGGGATTGAGCTTGTCGAGCGCAAAGCATGATTCCCCCCGCTCATTTTGGGTGAACTCCGGGAATGGTTCAGAAGTCCGTTCGGGAGTCGCAGAAGGTGTCGCTTCCCGGGTCGCGGAGGCGGTCGCTGCAGGGGCTTCCTGCATGCGCGCCACAGCAGTCCTGCCGTTCAGGATTGAGTATCCCGCGAACCACACCCCGGCAATGCCCGCAGAGAGAGCCGCGACGCTCAGCCGTCGTCCCCATGACCGCCTCATGGCAGAACAGAACACCAAGATATTTATATAATTAACTACCAATAAGTAAAATATTTAAAGGGAAATTCGTTCCTTGCTGTCCGGTGGATTTCAGGAGGCAACATGGGACTCACAGAGAAGCTTGACGACATCAACGAAAGCATCGACACCCGGCTTGAGCGGCTCTACCAGAGCGCGACGGCGAGCAGCGGCACGCGGCGCTACGCTCTGCTCTCGGCCTCCGGCATGCTGGACACCCTTCTCGCGACGCCCTATCAGAGCGGGGAGCATCATCGCGGAAACATCGCCCGTGGAGGTGTTCTCTCATCCGATTACACGGCCTACTACCTTGGCTACGTCGGTTCGGTGCTTGCCGAAGTGGTCGTTGGCGCATACCCTCTTGCGTGGTTCCATTTTGGTTCCTTTGTGGCAGGAACTGTCAACGAATCACGAGAGCCTTTTGAAGGCAAGCGCTTCACCGTCGGGCGCAACTTCTCAAGCCCCCTCGGCTGGCTCCGCGCGGGGTACATGAACCGCGGGAAGATTGCGGAGTTCGTCGGAGAGAAGCTCGGCCAGGATGAAGGGAAGGACACGCCCGCACCGGACGCCTGAGCCTCATATCCGCGCGGCACCTCTGCATCAGATGCGGCCCGCTGCCCGCAGCCACGCGCGGGCCGAGCGGGCAGCGGAGTCGAACGTCTGCAGCTCGCCGAAGACCAGCGGTTTCAACTCTGCCGACCACGACGCCTTCTTCTCCCTGATGCTCTTCCTGAACGCCGCCTCGGTGAAGCCAGTCGTGGAGAGTTCCAGCTTCTTCTCCACCAGGGCAATACTGGGCACGGCGCGCCTGTTATCGAGTAGGAAGGCCAGGTCGAAGAGGTCGCGCGCCTGTCCCCGTGTCATCATCGCGCGGACCTTCTCTGCTGCGACCTCTCTGAGATCCATGCCACTAAGCATCTTGACAGGAAGTCCGTACGGCTCAGACTGCACCGTGAGTGGCTGAGTGGGAAGCTGTACTTGCTCCCGCGCGCTGACATCCACCGCGACATGGCACAGGTCCTTCTCCGTGGTGTGCAGGGGCCCCTGCGCGCTTATCCTGAAGGACCACTGCCTCCTCTTCACCGTGTTCTCCACACCGAAGAGTCGCAGGCTCTCCGACACTTCCTTGGCAAGGTCTCCGGGAATCCTCCCCGACGCCGTGAAGTCAAGATCCTCGGAGAACCTTCTGAGCCCGTGGAAAAACCAGAGATAGGTGCCACCCTTGAAGACCAGGGGATGCTCCGCAAGCGCCACGAGCACAAGACTCTGGATGTAGTGTTTCTCCTGCTGCCAGGGCCGGAGGCTGTGCAGCTTCGCTATCCTGAGCAGCGTCTCGCGGTCAATCACAGCAGCCATCTCTCGAGCTTCTTCCTGCCCCTGCCACGGACACGGCGGATATAGCGCGCGAGCTTCTCCCGGTCCAGATGTCCCAAAAGCTCCGCAACCGTGCTCTTTGCCGGGGCGCCGAGGTAGACCCAGTCTATCAGGGCCTTCTCCGGCTCCGCGACAAACGCGTAGCTCCCGCCCTTATTGACGTGTGCGTAACCAAAGAAGAGGTCCGGGCGTACACTGTGGTACTCGAGACCCAGCCCCTCGTAGCGGTGGGTGGCTCTCGTGGTACAGCCCTCCACCAGCCTGGGGACCTGCGTGAGGAGGCTGTGGAAGTGGAGGGCGGAGGAGAGCGAGACATACGAGGGCTCGATGAGCTGGCTCAGCACGACGAAGTCGTCCTCGGAGAAGGCAATCTTCCCGCGCAGAAGCCTACGCGCGAGACCCTTCCTCACGAGCCTCGAGGCATACACCTTGGCGATTGCCTTCGGCCTGCCGATGAGGTGCGCGAGCTGCTGCACCGAGTATACCGCGCGGCCGGCCGCGAGGGCGCGGTCGCGAATGGCGTAGAGGTTTGTTTTTTTCATGGAGGTAACTATTCTGTTACCTGGAGATATATATACTTTTCCACCCAGGTCTCCGCGCGGGGTACATGAACCGCGCGAAGGTCGCAGAATTCGTCGGGGAGAAGCTCGGCCGGGACGACGGGAACACGCAAGCGCCCGGTGCCTAGCCACGCCCGCGCTGCTTGGCGTAGAGCTGTTCGACCTGCTGCAGCGTCGAGGCGTCTTCAGGGCCTTTGTCGTCCCGTAGCCGGATGACGCGGGGGAATCGCAAGGCATACCCTGACGAGTAGTTCGAACTGCTCTGGATCTCCTCGTAGTGGACCTCGATGACTATGGCAGGCTTCACGGTCATGGACTTGCCGGCTCCTGACGCAAGGGGTTTCAGCCTGCGCGTCATCTCCATGAAGCTGAGCCCTTCCTCCTCCTTCTCCTTGAGCCCCGTGGACACCTTGCCGATTTCGAGCAGCTCTCCGGCGTTGCCCCTGCATGCCAGGGTGTACGAGGTGAGCCACCCAGCACGCTTCCCCTCGCCGTGCTCTGCTCCGACGATGACCAGGTCCAGGGCGTCCATCACCACCTTGTACTTCACCATATGCCCCACGCGCGCCCCGGGCTGGTAGGGCGCGTCGAGATTCTTCAGCATGAGGCCCTCATGTCCCTCGGCGAGCGCCTCTGCGAAGAAGTCCTCGACCTCCTTCTCCGATGCAGTGACCAGTTGCGGCGCAAGGGCCAGGTACTTCCCTTCCTTCGGGAGCATGCGCCCCAGTGCCTCTCTTCGCTTCCTGAACGGGGTCTTCAGCAGCGTCTCGCCTTCGAGCATCAGCACATCGAACAGGTAGAGCCGGACAGGCAGCTCGCGCGCCATCTCCTCGATGCCGTACTTGCGCCGGATGCGCTGCGAGACCTCCTGGAAGGGCCTGCACTTCCCGCTTGCCGGGTCGAAGCCGACAGCCTCGCCATCGAGCACAGCATCATTCACGCGTAGCCCTCGCAGCGCAGGAAGAATCTCAGGGAACTGCGCAGTGACATCCTCAAGCCTGCGCGTGAAGAGCCGCACCCCTCCTCCCTGCAGATGGGCCTGGACCCGGAAACCGTCGAGCTTGTACTCTGCTGCGCACGGGACCCCGACGCGGGACATCGCCGCAGCGAGAGTGTCCTCCTTCTGGGCGAGCATCATCTTCACGGGAGTGAAGACCTCGATGGAGCTTTCCCGCAGTCCTCTGAGACCCTTGCGTTTCGCGATGCGGGCAACGGCGCCGAAATCGTTCAGCATGTCGTAGGCGTGCTGCACCGCGTCGGTGATGAGGGTGTACAGCGCCCGGCCGTCCTCATCGCTCTCCGGCGTGATAAGCGCGCTTCCGGGAATGCTCTTCCCGGACTCTAACGCCCTTCTGAAATCCTGACTGCTCATCCCTTTTGCTTGAATCTCGGCGAGCCTCTTCGGCAGGGGCTTCCCGCACTGCATGCACGTCTTCAGCGCAGGATTGAGCGCGCCGCACGAGCAAGGAACCAGGACGCCCAGCACTTTAGGGAGCAGGGCCCACGCGATGGCATCGCGCAGCGTCCCCGCACCGACCCCGATACGAAGCTGCTCCAGCACCGTGCGGACGAGATAGCGCGCCTCGCGTGGGGACGCAGAAAGCAATCGTGAGACCTCCTCGACCTTGCGGTCCACGCTCCCCTCGCCCTCCAGCGAGGTCAGCCCCTGGACGCGCTCCAGCACACCCCGGACTTCGAGGCGCTCGCTGCGGAGAGTGCTCTGGCGCTTCTTCGATGAGAGCTCCTCGGCTACGAGCCCGAGGTCGCCGCGCTTCGCCCACAGGGACTCCACCTCTTTCGCGCTGGCTCCGGTCGCGCGGGAGATGGCCTTGCCCACCAGTTTCTCCGCGACGCCGACCTTGCGCTCGTCCCACGGAGGGAGGACACGGCCCTGCAGCAGGAGGAGCAGCGCGCCGAGGTCCTTCTCCTCCGTGCGGCCGATGGCCTGCGCGAGATGCCAGGTCATCTCCAGGCGTTTCGAGGTCTTCTCGAGCGTGTCGTAGAGCTCTGCGAGCTCCGCATAGAGCATGGGGTACATCTGAAATCGCACTATTTATATTTTCTTGCGGCCAGACACAACTCACAGCATGGGAGTGCGCTCCTCAATAGGTGTTCAGAAACTATGGATGCATGGGCGGCGAGACGAACGGGCCCAGTCCGGCTGGGTAAACTATCAGCTTGAGCAATAATAAGAGCACTATGACAACCAGGGGGGGGCCTAGCACAACGAGGATTGCTCGCAGCACACGGAATCGGTACTGCTTATGGACTCCGATGGTCTCAAGGATGAGGCCAACGATAACGCTCCACATAGCTGACATCGTTCCTGAATCGGGAATCAGACTGACCACGGAACTGAATGCGACAATGCGAGAAGCTGCGAGTCGGTCACTCTGGCCGGCAAGCTGGGCAAAGAGATTGAGAAGCCAAGACCCTAGCCATAGAGATACTATTGCACCCAGCCGAGCCAAGATGTAAACAAGGAGTTGGATGAAAAGGAGCGAGATTGCAAGTGTGTGGGCTGCCGAACTACGTGGGATGAAGACCAGCAACACCATGCTGACAAGCAGACGTAGGAGAATTCCCACACGAATAGTGAATGTCATATACCTGAGCAGTTCTTCTTCATCCGCGTTGCATTGCTCAAAGAAGGCGGATGGATTCGAAATGATGGACCAGGAGAGCTGAAAATACTTCAATTCCAGTCCGAGGAAACTCTCCATCAGCAAAGATTTCTCGCGTACACAAATTAAAACTTTTGCGTCGCGAACGGCGCGAGTATGTGTTCAGCTTGGGTGTAACCTGAGCTGGTCGAAGCGCGCGAAGATTTAATAATGCCACCCGCTCCACGGGGTCATGCCATCTCTGGACGTCGTGGGCATCGGCAACCCGCTGCTGGACCACATCGCCAGCGTGCGCGATGCCGACCTCGCGTCCCTCGGGCTCGTTAAGGGGACGATGCGTCTCATCGGCGAGGGGGATGCGCGTCACCTCCTGGGCTTGGTCTCTACAGCCCAGCGATTTCCCGGGGGGAGCTGCTGCAACACCATGCTCGGCCTCGCCCATCTTGGCGGCAAGGCGGCATACATCGGTGCGGTAGGGGAGGACGAGCAGGCGCGCTTTCTCGAGAATGCCCTCGCCAGCCGGGGGGTGGTGCCGCTGCTCGTGCGCCGGAAGGGAATCACCGGCGCCTGCGTGGTGCTGCTCAGTGAGGACGCCGAGCGGACCCTGAACACCCATCTGGGCGCGGCGCAGTCGCTCACTGCCGCAGATATCCGCGAACGGGACATCCAGAATGCGTCCTACTTGCATCTCGAGGGATATCTCTGGGACACCTCCGGGCAGGCCGCTGCCGCTGAGCGCGCGGTGCGCCTCGCGAAGAAACTCGGCGTCAGGGTCTCACTGGACCTCGCCGACCCGTTTGCGGTGGAGCGTCATCGGGACACGTTCCTCAGGCTCCTCCCGGACTGCGATGTGCTGTTCGCGAACGAGGAGGAGGCGCGCATCTTCACAGGCTTCTCCGCCGAGGAGGCCGCGCCTCTCCTGGCGAAGCGCTGCCCGTTCGTCGTGGTGAAGCTCGGTGCAAAAGGCTCGCTCATCGTGAGCGAGAGGAAAGCGCACCAGATTGCGCCCTTCCAGGTGCCCGCGGTTGACACCACAGGCGCAGGGGACATCTACGCGTCGGCAGTGCTTTACGGGCTGACGCACGGACTCAGTCCGGAGAAGACAGGGAGACTCGCTTCCTATGCCGCTGGCCAGGTGGTGGCGCAGCGCGGAGCGCAACTGACCTCGCCCGTGGACATGAAGAAGGCCCTCAGTCCTTGAAAGTATGCTGGGCTTGCCGCTCGACTTCCTCGAAGGCCTGCCGCAGCGCCGTCCCCAACTCCCAGGAGTCAGCTTTGCTGGACTTGATGGCCTTGGTGGGCGCGTTGACGTGGACGTGGACGGAGAACTTCTTTCCGCCCTCTTTTCCAGGGGGGGCCTTATGTGTCTTCACGTGGACCACAAGGTCGACCTCGTTGCGCAGTGCCCTTTCAATCTTTGGGTGATACCTCGCGGCCAGTTCGTCCAGAAGAAGCCGTTCCTCTGGTGACAGGTCGCGTACTCCCACGAATCGTATGGCAGCCATGCCAGAGAGCCGGATTTCCCGATATAAGAATGTTGTGCCTTGACGGTCGGAGAAACCCCGTGACTTCGGCCGCGATGCCGCAGGAGTTCCCTGGTGTCTCGCCGGAATCACGGACATTCTCCGCAATGCGGCCGACTCTCAGCGTATTCTTTCCACAAGGCTGGCCCGGGCATAACGTTTAAATAAGCCCGCAGGTTCTTGCGCGACGGTTTCTGGGGTATGGCGCACGCAAAGGGGGAATTCCTCGACAAGAACGTCCTCGAGGAGGTGCAGAAGACTGAGGCGGAGGCCCAGGCGATACTGCACGAGGCCGACCTGAAGAAGCAGCAGCTCCTTGCCGAAGGCCGGAAGGAGGCCGAGCGGATTCTTGCCGAAAGCGCGGAGCGCCTCACGAAGTCCCAGAGCGCAGAGCTCGAGAGCAAGCGCAAGGAACTCGAAAAATCAACCAGGAGGATTCTCGCGGACGCGGACAAGGAGGTCAAGGAGCTTGAGGAGCGGGTGCAGGGCAGCCGGCCGGCGGCGACCAAGCGGGTCCTCGAGCACCTGGGCGCTCTCGCGGAGGCACGATGATTCTCCCGGAGCCTATGTCCAGGGTGACCATTCTCGGACCGAAGACCCTGCTCCGTCCCGTTGTCGATGAGCTGCATGGCCTCAAGCTGCTGCACATCAAGGACCATGCGAAATCCTCGGACATGGACATCGGCGAGCCTCTTCCCGAGTATGACGAAGTGGCCCAGCTCCTCGTCCGCGTGAGGACCATCTCCTCCAACCTTGAACTGAAGGAGGAAAAGGCAAAGGCCTTTGACGGCGAAATCGCCGCAGTGCGCTCACGCGTGGATTCGCTCTACTCCGAGGTGAGCGAGGCCGTCGCCAGGCGCGCCTACCTCCAGAAGGTCCTGGACATCTTCTCGCACAACCGCCAGCGGGCCGCGCTGAAATCGATGACGCTCGAATACGACGACGGGGACTATGAGAAGCATCATGTCTTCGTGGGCTTCGTCCAGAGGGAGCACGGCATAGGCGAACTGGGCAGGCTCTTCAAGGGCGAATTCGAGGGAGTGCACGCCATCGCGCTCTCGGTCCCTCCGGAGAAAGTGGCTGCGGCGAAGTCCGCTCTGGATGCGGATGATTTCTTCCCTGTCGATTCCGACACCGTCCCGCGCGCCCTTCCCGGACTCCGCGGAAAGCTAGCTGAACCCAAGAGACTGGACCTCATCGAGAAATCCCTGAAGGAGGCGCTCAAGAAGGTCTCTGGAGTGCTCGACACTGCGGCAAAGGAGCACGCTACGTTCCTCGCTGCTGCGAACTCCCGCCTGGTCACCGAGAACCGTAAGGCGGAGGCGCCCCTCCGCTTTGGCGCGACGGAGAAGACCTTCCTGGTCGCCGGATGGGTTCCGAGTGCGGAAGTCGCTCGCCTGCAGGGCCGCCTGGGCCATGTCGCCGGGGAGAAGCTGCTCATCGAGCATGAGCGCGTCTCGCCCCATGAGAATGCCCCGGTGAAGCAGAACCTCCCCCGGATTGCCAGGCCGTTCAAGCACTTCCTGGACATGTTTGCCGGACCCCTCTACGGCGAGGTGAATCCTACCGTGTTCATCGCGCTCACCTTCCCGCTCTTCTTCGGCTTCATGCTCGGCGATGTCGGCTACGGCCTCGTGGTGCTCGCTCTCGCGGTCCTCATCCTCAAGGCGACCAAGGGGAAGCCACTCATCGGCCTGCTACCTCCCGCAGCGCTCATCTTCGCCGCGCTCTGCACCATCTTCTTTGGGGCGGTGTTCGGGGAGTTCTTCGGTGCGGAGATAGGGCTGTACCACCCCCTCTTCCCGAGGGTGGAGCTTGAGTTCCTGGGACACGGCACGCACGATGGCCTCCTCATCGTGGCCGACGGCAAGAATGTCGTCATGGGTGGGGTCAACTCCGACGCGCTGCTGGCAATCTCGGTGCTCGTCGGAGTGGTCCACATCCTCATCGGCATGTTCACCGGGTTCTACAATTCCTGGCGCATGCACGGCCTCAAGCAGGCCGTGATGCACAAGGCAGGCTGGATTCTCCTCATGCCGGGCATGCTCTGGCTCATGGTGAAGATGAGCCTCCTCAAGGGAGGATACGCCGCGCTTGCTAACTCGGTGCTTCCTCCGGACTTGGTGATTTATATCATGTTGGGCATCGGGGTGCTCCTTATCGTCATTGGTGAGGGTATCACGGGCGTGGTGGAGCTTCCGGCGCTGCTGAGCAACCTCTTCTCCTACGCCAGGCTGATGGCAGTCGGCCTCGCATCGGTGCTGCTCGCTCTCGTGGCGAACCAGATGGCAGCCCAGGCTTTCGGGTCCGGAAACATCGTGGGCTACATCTTCGGCGCCGTCGTCCTCCTGCTCTTCCATCTCATCAATCTCCTGCTTGGCATCCTCAGCCCGTTCCTCCATTCCCTGAGGCTCCACTATGTCGAGTACTTCACCAAGTTCTACTCAGGGGGCGGAAAGCAGTACGCGCCGTTCGGCGCGGAGGATTGAGAACCATGGCCATTGAAGGAAGCATAGCGACGGGGCTCATCGCAGTGGGCGCAGGTCTCGCGGTGGGACTGAGCGCCATCGGCTCGGGACTGGGAGAGCAGCAGATAGGCGCCGCGGCGGTCGGGGCCATCGCCGAGAACGAGGAGATGTTCGGCAAGGGCCTCATCTTCACGGTCATCCCCGAGTCCCTCGTCATCTTTGGCCTGGTGGTGGCAATCCTCATCCTGGGCCTCGCAGGCGGCTGACCATGGGACTTGAGGACATCAAGAAAGAGATCCTCGAAGAGGCACGGAGAGAGGCGAAGCGCGTCCTCGACGAGGCAAGGCGCTCAAGTCAGGAAGCGGTCAAGCAGGCGCAGCGGGAGGCGAAGGAGCGCGAGGAGCGCGCCAAGGCCGAGCTGAAGGACCAGCTTGCGACCCTGGAGACCCGAGAGACTGCATCCGCGCGTTTCCAGGCGCGCAGGCGCATCAACACCCGGAAGAAAGAGCTTCTCGACGAGTTCTTCAGCCATTGTCTCCGCGAGGCATCCAAGCTGGACGGGGCGACGAGGAAGCGCCACGTCAAGGCGCTGCTTGCGCACGCCAAGGACTTCTCTGTCGTCTACGGCAGGAAGGAGGACCTGTCCAACGCCACCAAGCTCGCGGTGCGCTCGGCGACTTTCGCAGGGGGCATCATGCTGGAGACCAAGGATGGGACGCAGCGCCTCGACCTCAGCTATGAGACCATGCTCGCGGCCATAGCTCAAAAGGAGCTTCCGGACATCTCCGCACGGCTCTTCGGGGAGTAGGATGCGCAAGACCCTCCGGAGCGCGGTGCAGTCCTCCCTCCGGTTCAAGCGTTACCCCTACACCTACGCGCGCGTCATGGTGATGAAGGGCAGGCTGCTGGACAGGGGGGACTACGACCGGCTGGCCCGCCTTTCGCTCACGGGCATCATCAAGCTGCTTCAGGACACGGACTACCGTGCGGAGATAGACAGGCTCGCCATCCGGCACGAGGGCATCGCCCTCCTCGAGCATGCGCTGCACGCCAACCTCATCGCGACCTACACCAAGCTGCGGAGCATCTCCTCCGAGGAGCTTACGACGCTGTTCGACGCCTACCTCCTGCGGCACGATGTCCAGAACATCAAGGACATCCTCCGCGGACTGCACGCGGGCCTGCCGAAAAGCAGGATTGCGGAGATGGTCTCTCCGGTATGCTTCACCCAGGAGGAGTATGACGAACTCCTTTCCGCGGGGACCATCGAGGACGTCCTCTCTCGGCTGCAGTTCATCCCCCTCAGCGCATTCGAGGATGGCCTCGCCAGGTACGGAGCTTTCAAGAGCCTGGACCTCATCGAGGCGGTGCTGGACCAGCACTTCTTCCTCCGGATGCTCGCCGCTGCGAAGCAGATACCGCAGCAGGGCCAGCTCCTGCGGAACATGCTGCTCCAGGAGATAGACCTCCTGAACCTGAAGGCCATCCTGCGGCTGCGCGCCGCGGACGTCGCAGCGGAGCACGTCGAGAAAGTGGTCATCTTCCGCGGAGGAAGGCTCAAGCCGGCGCTCCTCCGGAGGCTGCTGCACCTGGACCTCGCACAGGCACTGCAGGAATGCGGCGGCACTCCCTACGGGGAGCTGTTCAAGGGCGCTGCAGACCTCACCTCGCTCGAGGTGAAGATTGACCGCTACCTGCTCCGCCACTCCCTGGCGTTCATCCATGGCCATCCGCTCACCGCGAACATCATCGTGGGATATCTCTTCGCCAAGGAGGTCGAGGTCCGCAACCTCCGCCTGCTCGGCAAGGCCACGCACCTCGGCCTCGGACAGGATTTCGTGCAGGAGGGCCTGGTGGTCTGATGCCTCAGCTGCACATCGTGGGAAGTCAGGACTTCTGCCTGGGATTCCGGCTCGCCGGCCTCAAGAGCCTGTATCCCAGCGAGGAGACCCCCGCCCAGAAGACTTTCGGCCAGCTTCTCGAGGGGCGCTCTGGCGTCATCGTGACAGACATCACGACGTTCTCGTCCGTGGACAAGAAGCTTCAGCTCCAGCTCGAGCAGAGCGCGAATCCGGTGGTGGTGGTGCTCTCTGCGGATGACCATGCGGCGGATTCCCTGCGGGAGCGCGTGAAGAGCGCCATCGGCGTCGATGTCTGGAACAAATAATCAATTATTTTTCATTTTTGAGTAGCAACATTTAAAAGCAAAGCTGCTCTCCACCATGACCATGCCAGGGGACCGGCTTGAAGGGCGCATCATGTCCCATCTCCGGGCGCTCTCTGCCCTGGAAAGCGACCGTGCCCGCGGGGACTATCTCTACGACCGCCTTTCGGAGCAACTCTCCGCGGGAATCTCCCTTGAGCGCGAGCCCATCAGGGCAGCTCGCCGCTCCTCGGCATCCGACAATATTGTCCTTCGCATTCCTGGGTGGGTGACTGATGAGCCTATGCCGACCCTGGAGGTGCTCGCGCACTACGATACCATCGGCCTCGGCTACCACTTCTCGCGGCACATCCCCGTCCGGCTTTTCGGAAGGCAGCTGGGCGACTTGCCGGACCCCCTCTCCCTGAAAAGGGGATCATTGGAGCCTGGCTCTGCGAACGACAACCTCTCGGGGGTCGCGGTCTCGCTGACCCTTGCGGAGCGTCTCATGGAGAATGCCAGCCGCGGCGAGTATCCGGAGCATCCGGTCGAGATAGTCTTTCCCTGCGGGGAGGAGAACGGCCATGTCCTGAACATCCTCCGCTACCTGGTGCCCATGGCCGTGCTCGGCGCTCCGCTTGCCACGGCCGCGCAGTTCGTGGCGAGAGAGATGGGCCTGCCTCCGGGAGCTCTCGCCTCGGCGACGACGCTCGGCCTGGCGAATGCGCTGGCAAGACTGCCTCTGACGAGGCCGGGCCTGACCGGCTCCACCGAGCACCATCGGCGCGAGGAACACAATCCCAACAGGGTGCGCGTCGCAGTGGATATCGTGGGAAGCGAAGGCGATTTCATCGTCCCCTCGACCTCTCTGGGCATCACCGGGCTGAGCATGCTGGGCCTGCTGCCGGTCCGCTACCGGCCCGAGGTGGTAGACACCCTCCGTGAGCTGTTCCTGGTGCTGGACGACCGTCCTGAAGCGGTGAGCAGACTTCCGACTGAGTACCTTCCCCTTGGGGCATCAGACATGGCGACTCCCACCATCGGCCTGAGGAAGGCCCTGCTGGAGTGCCGGGACTGGGGACTCTCGATGAACGCTGCGGGGATATTTGCCGGGGGCGCGCGAGCCATCAGGAGAATGCACACCTATGACGACCGCCCCGAGCACGTCCGGGCCGAGAACTTGCGTGTCACCGAGCGCGTCCTCGAGGAGGCCGTGAGCGCCCTCCACTCCCCGTGGAAGTCGGAGGAGCAGCTCGAAGGATTCTCTCCGGAGCGGGCGATGCTCTTCTCCGCTGGAGACAAGGACTACCTTTCCCTTTCCGGGAGGCTCCGTGGAGCGTCCGTCGCGGCGGTCTACGAGGCGGAGAAGCTCGACAACAGCTACGCGACAGGAGACTTTGTGACATGGGGGATATCTTCTCCCGAACGCCTCCTCCGCCATGCAGGGAAAGTGAAACGGAGGGAACTGGAGGGCACGTTGGACTATCACGGAGAACACTATCAGGTGGGGCCAGGCACGCCGTGGAGAAAGGCCGGCCAGCTGCTCTACGAGGCGACGCACGAGGTCGTGTCTCGTCCCATGCTCCCTATGGCTGCTCTCGTGGGGGCCGAAGCGGGCCTGCTGATTGGCGCCCACTGGAAAGTCCTGGAGTACATCGCCAACGTCGACGCATTGCCTCCCGAGGCGAAGCTGGGAGCGGCGGTGGCCATCGGCGCCTCCGCGCTCGGCCTCACCTTCCTCTCCGCGTACAAGACCATGATAGAGGTCATCGCAGCAGCTGAGCCCCTCGGCCGGATGAAGATGCGTTTCGAGCAGTGGTCGCGGCATGCGGCCGGGGCAGGGGCTCTTTCTGTGGCATCGGATGAGACTTTGTAGACAGCCTCTCGGCCAAAATCCCGTACGCTTTCCGTGTTGTCTCGCCGGAATGCCGAAAAAAGTAGCGCGACCGGTTGTCTCCCGCTCCAACGCCAATCTCAAAAGGGCCGAATTGAACCTACGTGAAGCTCGCGGAAAACGGCCTCGGAACGCGGCTCCCCGTCGGCAGGAAGTCAGGAGAGGTGCTGACCAAAGGCGAAGCTCCAGCGGGTCAGCGAGTTGCTTCTGGTGCTGGAGGCTTGGCGCAAACCTGAGAAGATTAATATAACCAAGAGTAGTTGCGCTGGCTCAGCGAGGAGCAGGGGCCGCATGAGTAGGGGTTTCTTTTCAAGGGTGAGGGGGATGCTCCAGTCCCGGCAGGAAGCGGTCATTCTCACGCCGAACTCTGCGATAGATCGCATCAATGACGCAGAGCGGCTTCTTGAGCGGAAGTATGACGGCACCCTGAGGGTCCTGTCGGAGCGGTTCTGCAATGAGTCCCGCAAGACAAAGGAGAACATCACCCGCCTGAGGGAAGGGAATCTTCTCAACAGGAATGTCGAGGAACGCCACCTCCATATCATGGAAGGGAACCGCTCTGCCTACATCAAGAAGGTCGAGCAGTTCCTCGAGGAGGTCGGCAGCCACCAGCCATCCGGTAATGATACGGAGCGGGAGACAGCCGCGCTCTTGAGGGAGGGCCTTGAGCGCCTCGTGAAGAGCACCCAGAAGGGCTATTTCATCCTCCAGGAATTCCTGGCAAACGAGAGCGGTGCCATCGCAGGCAACCTCAAGATGTTCGACAGCCTCATCACCGAGCTCAAGAAGGAGGCAGATGCCCACGAGAAGCTCCTCTGCGGTTTTGATGCTGTCAGGGAAAGGCTCGCGAGACTCGACAAGCAGCCAGGCCGCGAGGAGAGGCTGCGGCGCGAGGCAGAGGCAGCAGAGAAGGCTGCCGCGTCCGCCAGGGAGGATCTCGAGAAGTATAAGCGAGGCGCATCCTACGAGGAGTACAGCCTCTTGAGTGCTCGCCTGAGGGAGCTCAAATCAAGGTGCAGCGGCCTCGTAGGAGGATTTTCTCAGCGCCTGGGAGTAATCGACCGTGCCATGCGGAAGTACTCCAAGATGAGCGCAGAGCCTGAGATAGTGGAGGCTGTGCTCATTGCATCGGTGAGGGTGCTTCTCCTTGAGCCTGAGAGGCTGGAGCGTCTCCTTCCCCTGCTCGAGCGGGCAATCCACTCCGGAGAGCTCGACCTCAAGGACAGGAAACGAGAGAGGAGCCTTGAGATCATCTCTTCCCTCAAAAAAGAACTTCCCGCTCTCGCGAAGGCTTTCTCAGGTGCGGAATTCCAGCGGCAGGAAGCAGATGCGCTGCTGAGAGGCCATCCGGCGTGGGCTGATGAGCAGCGGCTCGGCAACTCGGCGGAAGAGGCCCTGGGGAGGGCGCGGCTCGCCGGAGAGGCCTTCAGGAACTGCATCGCGAGCGCAGGCACGGCCTACGGAACTGAGAAGAAGGAGATGGAAAGCGAGGTGAGCAGGCTCCTCGGGCAGGCAGTCTGTCTCAGCTTAGGCACTGGAAACCCGACTTTGACAGTTTTGCCTGTATGTTGACGCAGAATAGAGTCTGACCTAGTTGCAGAGCGTCACGGGATGGACTGCATCAGAGTTCCCGAAACCACGGCTACTATCTCTGGGTGCTTGCGCAGAGGCTCCTGACCTGCTCAGCAGAAAAACCCCTCACTCGGTCGGGAGGCCGCACAGACTTCCGATGGGTTCGCCGGCCTCCGCAACACGGCCGCTGACGTTTTCTTTGGAATTGCCAGAGAAGGCATTTAAACGCCGCGTGGTTCAGGGGTGGCATGCAGAGCGTGCGCATCCCGGAAGTCACGGATGATCCCTCCGTGGATATCGCGCTCGACACCGTCGCCAAAGGCAAGCAGGCACTCGTCTTCGTCACGAGCAAGCGCAGCGCGGAGAAGACCGCCGAGGACATCGCGCGGAAGCTCAAAGGGAAGCAGGAGGGACTCGCGCGCCAGCTCCTCACGGCCCTGAGCCGGCCCACGAAGCAGTGCGAACGCCTTGCGAAGTGCGCCTCCCGCGGAGCGGTGTTCCATCACGCGGGACTCGCGCAGAAGCAGCGTGACCTCATCGAGACCGCGTTCCGGGAGGGCAAGCTCGGCGTCATCGTCTGCACCCCGACGCTCGCGTACGGCGTGAACCTGCCGAGCTTCCGCACGATTGTAAAAAGTGTGAAGCGCTATGAGTCAGGGCGCGGACTGCGGTGGATTCCGGTGCTGGAATACCTCCAGTACGCCGGCCGCAGCGGACGCCCGGATTTCCACGACGACCACGGCGAGGCGGTGCTCATCGCATCCTCTGAGCCAGAGGCTGAAGAGCTTCTGGAGCGCTACGTGCACGGCCAGCCGGAGGAGATTTATTCGAAGCTCGCAGTCGAGCCCGTGCTGCGGATGCACCTGCTCGCGCTCATCGCCAGCGGCACGGTGCGGAGCACGTCCAGTATCCTTTCCTTTTTTGAGAGGACATTCTGGGCGCACCAGTTCAAGGACATGGACAAGCTGACCACGGTGGTGGACCGCACCCTCCGTCGGTTGGAGGAGTGGGGGTTCATCACCATGGCCTCGTCCGACTTTGTCTCCGCGGACGAGCTGGAGGAGCGAGGGGTGCGGCCCACTTCGCTGGGAATGCGGGTGGCGCAGCTCTACCTCGACCCGCTCACCGCGCACCAGCTCATCCTCGGGCTGGGGTCGCATCGCGGCCTCTCGGCGTTCGCTGCGCTGCAGCTTCTCTCATCCACGTTAGAGATGCGCCCTGCGCTGCGCGTGAAGGTCAAGGAGTACGACCTCATCCAGGACGCGCTCCTCCAGCACCACGACAAGCTGCTCGTGGAGGAGCCGACGCTCTACGACGAAGAATACGATGCCTTCCTCGCGAGCGTCAAGACTGCGCTCATGCTCCACGAATGGACCGAGGAGAAAGACGAGCCCTACCTCCTGGAGACATTTGACGTCAGGCCCGGAGAGCTGAAGGTCAAGCTCCAGACTGCGGACTGGCTGCTCTACGCCATGGTCGAGTTGTGCAAGCTCCTAGGATTCAAGGAACTGCTCGCGGAGCTCATGAAGATCCGCGTCCGCCTGGAATATGGAGTGCGTGAAGAGCTGCTTCCCCTGCTGAAGCTGAAGGGAATCGGCAGGGTGCGCTCGCGGCAGCTCTTCGCCGCTGGGTTCAAGACGGTGGGGCACCTCAAAGCCGCGCCGGCAGGGGCTCTCGAGCGGGTGCTGGGCGAGAAGCTCGGCCAGAGCGTCCGGGAACAGCTCGAGGGCAAGACTCCGCGGGAGCAGAAGCCCGAGCAGCAGGCGAGCCTCAGCGGGTATTGAGCGACGCTTCCCTCGACGCTACCTGGCGCGCTCTGGGTCGTAGTCGAGTATGACCTTATCTGCCGGATGTTTTGTCTCCCACGCCTCGGCGACACGCAGGGCATAGTCCCTGTTCTTCCTGTCGCAGAGGATGGTCAGGAAGTGCCCCGGGCGCGAAGGGAATAGGAGCCATACCAAATTCGTGGCCACCGTGATGAATGTATCCTGCTGCCCTACCCCTCCTTCTAGCATCTTCTCGTAGATTGTTCCCTTGACGAGCGCGTCGTAAGCATCGCTGTGATTGGCTGCACACACGTTCCAGTCAATCCCGGCTATCGGGGAATCACCGAAGTCTTTCTGGTCGCCGAGCGTCCTGGCCACGAGGTCGGACAGTTCCGCCACAAATTGCCTGTTGTTCGCTGCGTACTCTGCTTCCAAGGCGTCCGTCGATGCGGTGAAATCATCTACCATGTGCATTATCTCCATACGGTTGACTTGTCGAGCGATGGCAGCCCGAGATCCTTCAGGTCCTCATCGACTTCATGATACATCCGCGAGACGCTCTCCGCGGCATGGTCGGGAAGCATTATATTTTCACCCGAAGTCCTCTGGTACAGGTTCGCGAGCGCGATGCACAGCGACTCGTCCTGCGCGATGCACCTCACGTCAAGTTCATAAAGGCCCTTTCCGCCGGAGAGCGCGCGCTCCATGTCCGCCACGGTCGGGTCTCGCTCGAGAAGGATGCGAGCAGCGCCTGATTCCAGCGCGCCATAGGAGTCTTCCCCGAGACTGCGGCTATCCTGGAGCCTCTGGCCTGTTGAGGCGTATCCAGTGAGGACTGCCGCGGCAGCAGCCAGCAGACCCGTGATTCCCAGTGATACCGCCATGAAAGGGAACGTGTACTGCTCGATTTCGCTGGAGAACAACGCGTCAGCGCCCAGACCCGCTAGAGTGAACAGGGCACCAGTGCAAGCATACAGGGGCCAATACCGCTTCAGAGAAGAGGTGAGGTGCGTGGCGATGGTACGCGGCGCCCAGTAGCCGTCAAGCCTGTCATCGAGGTCTGTCTTCATGGCCTCCAGCTCCTGCAACGCGGCCGGGATGAGCGAGGGCGTCTCCCCTTCCGTAAGCCCGCCGCCGTGCTTCAGCACTAGCACGGGGTAGTACCGCTCGGAGGGTCCGGACAGGTCGCGCAGCCCCGCAGGGAGCAGCACCCTCTCGCCCTCAATGTCAAGCACGACCGTCTCCAGCATCGGAATCCCCATGCAGGCAGGAGCTCCAGCATCATTCTTAAATGTTTCTATTTATAAGTAACAAAACAAAAGAAAAAATAATCCGCCCGGAGTGCGAAACGTTTATATACGCTCCGCGCCCGGAAGAGCCTGATGCCCCGCGCGTATCCCGTGAAGGAGTTCCCTCACCAACTCACCCTCATCTACGGCGGCGTGTTCCACTACAAGTACCTGTATATGGCGGCGTACGACTGGATAACGGAGCACGGCTGGCGCGCCTACGAGGAGGACGACAAGGTAGAGACGCTCTATGCGGAGGACCACGACGCGCGCGGGAGGAAGGTGTGGATTTGGTGGCGCCTCCAGAAGGGGGGGGACAGCAGCTACTACCATTACTTCCTCGACGTGAACTTCCTGGGTCTCGGCGTGACGGACGTCGAGGTGGTGAAGGACGGCAAGAAGGTCCACGCCCAGAAAGGGGAGCTCGACATCATCATCCGGCCGTGGATTGAGGTGGACTACGGCGGAAGGTGGGCGAAGCACTGGCTCCTCAAGAATTTCAACGACCTCTTCCAGAAGCGCGTCTTCAAGGGGGACATCGAGCAGCGCGAGGTCGAGATGCTCCGCGAGGTCTACCAGTTCCACGGGATGCTCAAGAAGACCCTGGAGATGAAGGTCTTCACCGAGGACAAGGAGCTCTACGGCCCGAAGCGGGCGATATAGTTTAATAAGAGGCTTTTCCTCCGCGGAGTGCTGCCTCCGTAGCATAGTGGCTATTGCGGCGGACTTGTAATCCGCAGGTCGGGGGTTCAACTCCCCTCGGAGGCTCTGACGACGAGGGGTCACGAACGGAGTGAGTCTACCCCTCGGAGGCTTTGCCGCAACCCCGGGAAAGCACCGGGTCCCGGCCGCGCTGCTGAGCATTATCGGAATCACGGCGAGACGACGCGGAAAACGCCCGGCAATGCGGCCGGTGGAGACGTTCTGCAAGGCCCGCAGGGACCGCATCCTCCTTTTTGCGCGCAACGCTTAAAAAGCCCGTTCCCCCGGAATCGCGCATGCGCCTCCTGCTGCTCATCGCGGCCGCCCTCCTGCTCCCCGTTGCGTACGGCCAGGTCTACCAGGACTGCTCCGGCCGGAATCTCACCGTGCAGTCCTGTTCTGTCTACGAGGACCGCGTGAAGGTGCGATTCCACTCCACCATGCCTTCTCGTCCCGAGCAGCTCAGCTACCGGTTCTCCACCTCCCAGGGTACGACCCTCCACTACGGCACGTCGGTAAGTCCTGACATTGCGGACGTGGGACTGAAGGCAATTCGTGGGAGCGAGTACGAGCTCACCTTCTGGACATCGCAGACCCTAGCTGTTGTGCATCTCTCCGACCCGCAGTGCACCCAGGCGACCTACAAGTCCGCCTCTGCCGACTGCCTCCTTTCCGCTGCAGCTTTTCCCCTTGAGGGTACGGTCTGCGGCAACCTTCCCAGCGTGCAGGCCCGGGTGCGCTGCAGGCTCTATGTCATCGAGCCCCCGCAGCTCGACACTCCCGAAGAATGTAGGGTTCTCGCGCCGACCAGCCGCGCAGGCTGCGTGACCTTCCATCGGGAACTCCTTCCCTGTCTGGGAGACGACACCGCTGAGTCCTTGCGTTGCGCGCGCTCCGTCATCGCTCCCGGAGACATCGCCGCGGAGGCCGCAGCTTGCAATGTCAGCGGAGCCGCGAGCTGTCTTCCTGCCCTCCGGGACAAGGCCTATCGCATGACGAGATTCAGGCTGCTCCTCCTCCGGCATCAGGCGCGTTCCCTCCTCTCCCGCGGAGTCACCGAGGAGCTCGTGGTGGATTTCATCTCGAATCTCGAAGTGCGCATGCAGGCTTTCAACAGCGTCTCCACCGCCGCGGAGAAGGTGAACATCATCACGCAGGTGAAGCAGCTCTGGGAGGAGTTCCTGTATAACGCTGAGCCACAGGTGCTGCAGCACGAGGGAAGGCAGCCATGAGAGCAGTACTCCTCGCCCTCATTCTTCTCGCCGGATGCGCCAGCCAGACCGCTCCGGGGATCACGCTCATCCAGGCCCCGGAGACCGCCTTCGCTCGTGCGGATGTCCCCCTCACCGTCGAAGTGACGGTGCCCGATGATTTCACTGCGGCGGGCCAATTCACCCTCCACGCGGATGAGCGGACTCACACCGGACGCTTCGGCACCGCGGTGGGGCCGACCCTCTCCGGCTACCCGCAGACCTATGAGGGTGCTGCCGAGGTGACCGGGGAGAATACCCTGCGGGTCTCCTTCACCCTACGCGAGAGGAAGCCCACGCGTCTCTTCTATCGTCTCCATGTGGATGTTGACGGCAGGCACTACTGGACGCCGGAGCGCGCGCTCATCATCGTGCCGCAGCCGGCCTTCTCTCCGGAGTTCCGCGACTCGGGACTCGATGAGGCCATCGCCGAGCTGCTGGTGACCGCATGAGGCTCGCCCTTCCCATCCGGCCGCTGGTGCTCGTCATCCGCGACGGATGGGGCCGCCGCGCTGGGGGAGAAGGAAACGCTGTCGCCGCGGCGCAGACGCCAGAGACGGACTGGCTCCTCGGCACCTTCCCGACGAGCACCATCAAGACCGCCGGAGAGCACGTGGGCTTCCCCAGGGGATTCCTGGGCACGAGCGAGGCGGGCCACCTGAACATCGGCGCAGGCCGGCTGGTGAAGCAGGAGGTTCGTCTCATGGACGACCTCATCGCCGCGGGCAAGCTCTACAACCATCCGAAGCTGCTCGCGCTGGCGCGCTATTGCAAGGCCGGCAAAGCGCTGCATCTCATGGGGCTGCTGCAGGACGCAGGGGTGCACGCCCACAGCAGGCACCTCTACGCTCTTCTGGAGTTCGCGAGGCGCCAGAAACTGCCGGACGTGCAGGTGCATGTCTTCACCGACGGACGGGACACCCACCCCCGCAGCGCCCATCGGCACGTGGCCCGGCTCCAGAGGGTGTTGCGCAGGCTGCATTGCGGCCGGATAGCCACGGTGTCCGGGCGCTACTACGCGATGGACCGCGACAACAGGTGGGAGCGTATCAGGAAGGCCTACGATGCGATGGTGCGGCCGGGCGCGGCGCCCCGCGTGGAGGATGCGTTGGATTATGTGAAGACCTGCCATCGCCAGGGCATCGGTGACGAGTTCATCCTTCCCGCAGCGCTCGGGGACTACGCGGGCATGAGGCCGGGCGACGCCGCGGTCCACTTCAATTACCGCCAGGACCGTGCGATACAGCTCACCATGGCGCTGACGGAGCGGAATTTCTCCGGGTTCCCGGCGGAGCAGCTGAAGCTTCATTATCTCGGCCTGACGCGCTACTACGACAGTTTCAAGAACTATCTCCTGGAGCCTCTTTCCATCCCGAACTCCCTTGGCGAGGTGCTCAGCAGGGCCAAGCTGAGCCAGCTCCGCGTCGCGGAGACGGAGAAGTTCAAGCATGTGACGAGCTTCCTGAACGGGAAGGTGGAAAAAGCGTTTCCGGGAGAGCAGCGGGTGCTCATCCCCAGCTCCAAGGTGGCGACGTATGATTTATTGCCTGAGATGCGCACCCGGGAGGTCGCGGATGTGGTGGAGAAAGCCCTGCTCCGCAATCGCCATGATGTCATCATCGTCAACTTCGCCGCTCCGGACATGGTCGGGCATACCGGGAAGTTCCAGGCGGCCGTGCGCGCCGTGGAGGCTGTGGATGCCGCCGTTGGAAGGCTCTGCAGACTCGTGCTCGAGACCCCGGGTGCTGCGTTGGTCACCTCCGACCACGGGAACTGCGAGGAGATGCGCGGGGAGATGCTCACCTCGCATACCCGCCATCCGGTGGACTGCGCCCTTGTCTCGCGCTACCGGGACCTCGGACTCGCGAAGCAGGGCATCCTCGCGGACATCGCTCCGACCATGCTTGAGCTGCTCAGGGTCACGCAGCCGAAAGAGATGACAGGAAAGAGCCTGCTCAGGCGCGCTGCAGGCGGAGCCTGACCTCGAGGTCGCTCCGCGAGGCGAAGGGCAGCACGATGGCGTCGCCGAGGCAGACATATGCGGTCGGAGGCATGCCGTCCATTTCCGCGTAGACATTCCTTTCGGCAGAGAGCACGAGGGACATCTCCTTCTCGAGGAGCTGGGCCGCCAGACGCATGTTCCATGCCACATAATAGGACGACACCCCGCCAGAGCACTCCACGAAGAGCGCAGGATAGGCTTCCTTCAGGAATTCTGTCGTGACCACCCAGGTCGGGCCGGATGGCCTCGCGAGCTTCACCTCAAGCCGTGAGGAGACATCGGGAAGGAGGATGACCGGACGCAGGGCAGCGTCCCAGAGTGCGTCCATCCCCGGTCCCAGCGTGACCGAGACCCCTCCCCGGTAGACGTCCCTGGCGATGGAGAGGCCTTCTTCGACCGCACGGAGATGCTCTTCAAGCGAACTCATCCTCCGAGGGGATGCGCGTTGCCTTATAAACCTTCCACGCGCAAACCTTTAAATCCATCCCCCCCGTCCCCGGCGCGATGGTGACCGAGTTCGGGCGGTTCTACGAGGGGTTGCGGAAGAAGCACAAGCTTCCCACACTGGACAAGCTTGACGAGGCGTTCGAAGTCAGCATCATCGAAGACCAGAAGTTCTTTCTCCGGGAGGTCGTCCGCAAGATGAGCGACCATCTCGATTTCCACATCAAGCTCCTTGAGGAGGTCCTCCAGCCGGACACCAATCTCGGCCAGATGCGTGAGGCGAACGCCTTCAGCGAGCTCCGGAAGAAGGAGATATACTCCCTCTACAAGCAGCTCCGCTACTACTACCGGCTCGCGCACCAAGCGCTGCTCGAGGGAAGCGACCGGGCATGCGCGGAGTTCATCAACACCCTCCTGGCGAGGGACGCGACGCTGCGGAAGGAGCTCATCGCTGTGGTGAAGCAGCTCCGCCATGTGTGGGAGAAGGAATTGGTCGTGCACAACGACCTCGCATATCTGGGGTGAGACGATGTTCAAGCTGGTCCTCCTTGGTCCGCCGGGCGCTGGCAAGGGAACGCAGGCTGATGTCCTGGGAAGCAAGTATGGCATCCCGCACATCTCCACGGGGAACATCTTCCGCGACCACATCACCAGGCAGACCGACCTTGGCAAGCAGGTCCAGCACCTCCTGTCGCGCGGGGACCTGGTGCCCGACGATGTCACGAACGAGCTGGTCCGGGACAGGCTTGCCAGGAATGACTGCGCCGCCGGCTTCATCCTTGACGGATACCCCCGCACCACCGACCAGGCGAAGTTCCTCAAGAGGCTCGCCCGCATCACCGCGGTGGTGGAGATTGCTGTTCCCGAAGAGACGGTCGTGAAGCGGCTTTCCTCGCGATGGATGTGCGCCTGCGGACGAGCGTACGGCCTGGTGAGCGACACCCCCCGGAAGAGAGGCCAGTGCGATTCCTGCGACGCGCAGCTCTTCCAGCGGAATGACGACAAGCCCGAGGTCATCCGGCACCGCTTCCAGGTCTACCGCGAGTCCACGCAGCCCCTTGTGGAGTTCTACAAGGGGGAGAACCGTTACCTGCGCGTCGATGGCGCCGGCAGCATCCAGGACGTCACCAAGCGCATCTCCGACGCCCTGGTGCGCCACGTCGCCCACGTCGTGGGCTAGGTCCGAAAACCCTCTCGGCCGCGATGCCGTGCGGTATCCGGATTGTCTCGCATCCCGGATATTCCCCGCAATGCGGCCGATTCTCCGCCGCCCTTGGAATCTAAGCGAAGAAGAAGATGACGGCGAGCAGGGCGTACACCGCGAGGAGCTGGAGGCCCTCGAACCAGTTGCACCTGCCGTCGAGGCTGGCCATGTACACCACGATGACGCTCAGGATGACCGCGAGGACCTCGAGCTGGGTGAACACCAGGTTCATCGGAGAGCCCATCGCGAGGCTCAGGAACACGAGCGCAGGAGCGGCGAAGAGCGCGATCTGCGTCCCGGAATTGACCGCGATGCCGAAGGCGAGGTCCATGTTTCCCTTCAGCGCCATGAGCACCGCGCTGCTGTGCTCCGCGGCGTTGCCGATGATGGCAAGCACGATGACGCCCACGAAGAGGTCGCTCATGCCCAGGGCGTGCGCAGCCTCCTCCACGCTGCCGACCAGGAATTCCGACGCCAGCGCGACGAAGGCAGTCGCCCCGACAAGCATGCCGAAAGATTTCCGCAGGGTCCAGTGGGCGTGCCCGTCAATCTGGCCTTCCGGGTGGAAGAGGTGGGCGTGCGTGACGAAGGAGAACAGAAGCCCTGCGATGTAGACCAGGATGAGCACTCCTGCGACGACGAGGCTGATCTCTTCCAGCACGAAATCCGTCACGGTGTGCTCCACCAGCGCGGGAAGGATAAGCCCGATGGCGGCGAGGACCAGCATCAGACTGTTCATCCCCGCGGCCTGGGGATTGAAGTCCAGCTTTTTGTGCTTCAGCCCGCCGGCGAGCATGGCGAGGCCGAGAACCAGCAGGATGTTGCCGATGATGCTGCCGGTGAGGCTGGCCTTGACGACGTCGAAGAGCCCGGCGCGGATGGCGAAGAAGGCGATGATGAACTCGGCGAGATTGCCGAAGGTCGCATTCAGCAGCCCTCCTACCGTGGGGCCGGCGTGGATGGCCAGCTCCTCGGTCGCGCGGCCCATGATGCCGGCCAGCGGGATGACGGCGAGCGCGGAGAGGATGAAGATTGCCGCTGCCGACCAGTGGAGCACCTCTGCCGCGATGGCCAGCGGGACGAAGGCGAGCATGACGAGCAGGAGCTTCCCGATGCCGAGGTCGAGTTTCATATGTCCCGTGCGCGGAGGGACCCGCTCGGAACGCGGAGCCTGCGGGCTCCGGTCCGACCGGTCCCTGATGGGACCGCTCGGCAACGGAAGCTGAGGCTTCCGAGCCGCGCGTTCCCATGCTACGCATGGGCCCGCTCGGAATCGAACCGAGGACCTTCGCCGTGTGAAGGCGACATCATAGCCGCTAGACTACGAGCCCCCGTCTCGCGGAGTCCCCAGGGCTTTTTATACCTTTCCCGGCCGTCGAGCGTGGAGAAAAGCACGCTGACCGAAATACCGCACCAGAGCAGTACTACCGGATATTTTTCGCATTGCGGCCGACGCTCCTTGGCGATACGCTCTTAAAGATGGTTTCATTCTCCCTGTCGAACGGCATGGATGTCGTCATCGTGGGAGGAGGCCCCGCGGGCCTGAGCGCCGGCGTCGAGGCCGCAGCTAGGGGGCTGGAGCACATCGTTCTCGAGAAGGGAAAGCTGATGCAGACCTTGCTTGATTTTTACCCGAAGGAGAAGCCGGTGGTGATGAACTGGCACGGCGTCACCCCGGTGTTCGAGGGCATCATGCGCTTCGAGGGAACAGACGCCGAGCTTCCCGCGGAACAATTCATCGAGCGGTGCAACCGCTATGCCCAGGATGCTCACGTACAGATGAGGGAGGGCGTCGAGGTGTCCTCGGTGCGGCCGGGCGGTGCTGGCTATCTTGTGACGACGTCCGACGCAAGCTACGACGCGAAACATGTCATCCTTGCCCTGGGGGTGTTCGGCAGGCCCAAGACGCTTCCTCAGTGGGAGGGGGAGAGGAGCGGCATCCCGCAGCGGCTTCGCGGCAAGGCCGTGCTCTCCCTGAAGGACCCGGACGCGGTGTCGGGCCTTGACGTGCTTATCGCCGGCGGAGGGGATTCTGCCGTTGAGGACGCCCTGCGGCTCTGCAGCAGGAACAACGTGTCCATCAGCTACCGGCAGGCGGATTTCGGAAGGCGGCTTTCGCCGGAGAATCATGCCGCGGCAATCGAATGCGTCCGGCATGGCCATCTCACCACGCTGTTCGGGACGAACATCACGGCCGTCGACCTCGCGGGGGAGAGACTCGCGGTGACGCTGAACGGGAGCGACACGCGAGAGTACGACCGGCTGGTGGTGCGCTTCGGCGGCACGACGCCCCTGGAGTTCCTCGCGGGATGCGGAGTCCGGTGCGCGGGCAGCCCGAAGGCGAAGCCTGTGCTGAAGGACAGCCTGGAGAGCGCGGACTGCCCCGGGCTCTATGTCATCGGAGACCTTGCAGGCGTGAAGGATGCCATCGTCGTGGCCATCCAGCAGGGAGTGCGCGTCATCCGGGACATCCGCTAGCCCATGTACTCCGGAGCCGAGATTGCGCCCGTGGACTTGTGGGCCTTCTTCGCCCTCTCCACCGCCTTTGGCGTGGTGATTTTCCCGTATGCCTTCTCGTAGCGCTGGACGTTCTCCTGCAGCACCTTGATGGTCTCCTTCAGGTGATACGGCTCGAGGACGATGAGCTTGTGCAGCGCGACGGTGGCCTGTTGGTTGTCCGGGGAGAACTGCGGGTACACCAGGCGGAAGTCGAGGAAGAACTGCGTCGGTGAATGTGATACGGTCATCTGGTTGCAGTAGAGCGGCTGCCGGTCCAGCTCCTGGACGCCCATGCGCTTGTCTTCCATGAGAGCACCTCGCTGGCCGGATAAGCCGGCCCGGTTATAAGCCTTATCGTAACCCCCTGATGTCCAGGAACCAGTAGCCCTCACGCAGGACCTTGCGGGTCTCCAGGAGTTCGATGCGCCGGCTGAAGAGCGGGCCGTCGAGCACCAGGGTGTGGTACTCGCCATTCTCACCGCAGGGGTCGCATCCTGTTTTCAGGATATCTTCCAGGAACGCGTGGTCCAGCGTCCTGCCTATCCATTTCTCGCCGAGGAGGTTCGCCTGGGTGCTCACCACCACGGCCTCGAAGCCCGTGTCGATGAACTCCCGGAGAATCTCCTCTGGTTCGCGTCCCCAGAGCGGCTCCACGAGGTCAAGCGCAAGCTCCGCGCACACACCCTGCGCCCACGTGAGGCACGGCTCGAGGTGGATGTCACCCAGCACGAGGGCGTGCGTATCCGCCTGCCTCGCAGCGCTGACCGCTTTGATGTAATCCTCGCGGTATCTCTCTCCCCGCGTCTCTCTCTGGATGAGCGGCAGCCCCAGAGAGGCGGCCTGCGCCTGAATGAGTTCCTTCCTCACCCCGTGGAAGCGCACCCGCTCGTATTCGGAAATCGTGTTCACCAGGCCGCACATCTCGATACCCGCGGTGTAGGCAGCGAGACAGCTGTCCTTGCCGCCGCTCCAGGACACGAGCGCGGTCACTCACTCCACCTTTATCTCCAGTCTTCTGCCGAGCAGCGGGACGAGCTTCTGGAATTCGAGCACCGAGTCCTCCGTGATGGTGACCTTGTCCACGCTCGTCTCGGGCAGCTTGCCATTGACCAGGAAGAGATAAGAGCCGGGCTCCCCGTCCACGGAGACGACAAAGAAGTCCCCGGTGTCCCGCCAGCGCCTCATCCGGATGCCCGGCACCCGCTTGAGTACCGAGGAGAGCGGCTCTCCCCTTGCCGCGGTGATTTCTGACGGCTTGTCCAGCAGGCCCTCAAGCTTGAGGAGCACCTCCATGGCAGAGTCGGTGATGCGCAGCCGGTCTGCGGTCCCCGAGCGCTCTCTCTGGATGAAGCCTGCGTCTTCCAGCAGGCGCACATGCCGCAGCGCCACCGGAGAGGAGATGCCGAGATGCCGCGCAAGGGCCGCGATGTGCGTCTCCTTCTTCGCCAGGATGCGCAGCATCTCCCTCCGCTTCCTGTTCGCGATGACCTTGAAGGCATCCATTGGTATCTCAAATGATAACGTTCATTAGAGTTTTTGATATGTATATAAACATATGCTAAGTCCTGGCCGGAGAGGTGGGAATATGAAGCGTATCACACTCGGCATCGTCGCTCTCGGTCTTGCAGCATGCGCTCCGCAGGCGCTACCGGTGGAACCTGCTCCGCAGGCTGCCATCGTCATGGAGACTCCGACTGTCACGGAGACACCGGAGGCCGTCCCGACACCGACCGGCATGCCGCTGGAGGTCAGCTTCAACTTCCCCGCGGGACAGCAGGACTACCAGGTGCCGTTGACCCTTACGCAGGGCGGCGATGAATTCTCCGCGTACCACGCCTTCACGCGCGCCGCTGCAAACGAGAGTCTTGCGCTCGAGACGCAGTGGTTCGATTTTGATGGTGACCCCAGCGTCAACGAGAGCGCATGGATAGACAGCGTCGCAGGAGTGAAGACCTCTGCCGATTGGGCGCAGTACTGGCAGTTCTCCGTGAACAACACGCCAGCGTTGCTCGGGGTGAGCGGCTACGTGCCCCAGCAGGGGGACGTGCTATCTCTCGACTACAAAGAGAGTCCTGCGCAGGACGCGCTGGAGTGGCTCCTCGACCATCAGGAGGAGAGCGGCGCGCTCGGAGGGAACTATTTCCAGCACGCATGGCTCTCCACTCATCGGCCGCGACGGAAGCTGCTGCGCGCGCTGAACGCCATCTGCTTATTGCCGATGACGCTCACGGCAGTCTTTACTCCGCGGTGCAGGCCCTCGCGTCAGACGGTGTCCCATCGGGCATTGCGGCTGAACTGTTGGAAGCTCAGCGCACGGACGGCGGATGGCGCAGCGGCACCCCGGAGAGCGATGTCGATACCACCGCATGGGTGATGCTCGCCCTTGTCCGCTCCGGAGAGGGGGTTCCCGAGAGTGCGGTGCGGTACCTGCTCAATGCGCAGCACCCCGACGGCTCGTGGGGCTACAACGCCGAGGACCCGGGAAACTCGCTGGACTTCACCGAGGAGGCGCTGCTCGC
>JAGVZT010000031.1 GCA_018302335.1 Candidatus Woesearchaeota archaeon
GCTCAGAAGAAGCATGTTCCTCGTAAGGCCCCAGCGCGTCCGACGAGGAAGCGATGAGGGCCCAGAGCGCGTCCATGATAGTTGTTTTTGTCCTCGCCCTGCTCATAGGTTCCCTGGTGATGCTTTTTGGCTACCGGTCTGTGAGGCGAATCCTCGGCCAGGCCGAGACTGCTACGCTGCTCACCTTTAAGGAGGACCTTGAGAGCGTGACCACCACCCTCTCCTATGGCTCGGTGAAGAAGGCTAACCTGAATCTCCCTAGCGGTTACACTGCCATCTGCTTCGCGGACCTTGACTACCTTGGGAGTAATCTCAGCCCGGAGTTGCGATTCAACGTGAAATTCCATGTTATCAACGACAGCGTCCAGGATGCTCAGGCCAATGTCTTCCTCTTCCCCGATGGAAGCCAGAGCTTCCTTGTGGGGCCGCTCATCGTGGAGGGAGGATTCGCCTGTGCGAACGCCAGCGCCGGGCGAGTCACCGTGGGTTTTGAGGGTATGGGAAACCGCACCAAGGTCACGGTCCGATGAGGCGCGCGCAGGTGCAGGTGCAGTTCACCTGGATATTCTCCCTCTTCGCCGGAGCGCTCATCCTCCTTTTCTTCATCACCTTCATCCTCAGGCAGAAGGACGTCTCGGAGCGCGGGCTGAGCGCCGAAGTGAGTGCGAAACTGGACGCTGTGCTGACCCTCGCGCAGAGCAGTCTGCAGACATCGAACAATGTCACCATCCCCGGAGACCTTGGCTTCGACTGCACGGGGTTCGTCTACGGAGGCGCTCGCCGCCCGTACGGGAACGCCCTGGTGTTCGCTCCTGGTCTCATCCAGGGGAAGCTTCTCATCACCTACGCGGACGGGTGGGATGTCCCCTATCGCGCGAGTAACCTGCTCTATCTCACCTCGCCGAGGGTGCGCTATATCTTCCTCAACAACAGCGAGACCGTCCACTCCCTCTTTGAGGCCATGCCGGACGCGGCCACCAAGCAGAGCGTGGAATGGAATATCACCCTCATGGCATCCATCATGCCCCGGAATGATGATTATGTTCGCATCATACTCGGAGCGTCCAGCTCCACCCTTCCGTCCTACCTGCCTGGGCTGGACGCGCTTTCTCCAGAGGAAGTGGGCGTGCTGGGCGTTTCACGCTCGGTGAGCGAGACCGACGCGTTCACCGTGACGTTCTACACACGCAATCCTGGCGCTCCGGTCATGTATTCTCCCGGGGAAGTCTTCGGCGTCGTAGGCGAGGAGATGGCTCTCGCCGCAGTGTACAGCAGCGCCGAGCTCTTCAACTGCACCTATTCTCGCGCTCTTGACCATCTGGAGCATATCACGGCGGTGTACTACCAGCGCTCGAGAGACCTGCTCGCCTCCTACAGGGGGCCGGGGACCTGCGCCCAGCTCTATGGCGCCGCAGGCTCCTCGCTCTCCGCCATACGCAGGGAGGCCCAGCGCCCCCCAACGCTGATGTCCGCCGAGGCTATCGCGGCCAACATGACCGCCCTTGCGGACGCAAACCAGCGCCTGAAGCTCTTCAGCTGTCCGACGGTGTACTGATGAGGAGAGGGGAGCTCGGGATGATTGAGGCGGTCATGGTCCTGGTGGTATTCTTCTTCCTCCTCGCGGTGGGTCTCATGGTGTACAACGGGCTCGCCGGAAGAGGGGCGGTGCAGCGCAGCCAGGAGGCGCTTGAGCTCAGGGGACTCCGCATCGCCCGGCTCGCGATGACGTTTCCCGAGCTGCAGTGCAGCGTCTCCAATGTCATCCAGGAGAACTGCGTGGACCAGCTGAAGGCATCGGCCATGTCCTCACTCCTCTCCAGCGATTCCCGCGCGCGGCAGTACTATTACGATACGTTCCAGGAGGCTCGCATACGGGTACGGCAGGTCTATCCGACAGAGGAGGAGTTCGTCATCTACGAGCGAGAGCCGGCGGAATACCGGCGCAGCGAGGCAACGTACCTCCCGGTCATCGTCTACGACCCCCTGAGTTCGGGAGGGACCTGCCTCACCCTGCATGGTGCCTGCCACTTCGGGACCCTTATCGTCGAGGTATACCAATGAGAAGGGGCCAGGCGGAGATACTTGGCCTCGCCGTCGTCGTGGTGCTGGTGGTCATCGGCTTCGCCATCGCCATGCAGTTCAGCCTCCGGCCCCGCGACAACGTGAAACGGCAGGTGACGGACCGGCAGCTTGCGTCTGCGATGCTCACCGCCCTGCTCAACACGAACCTGGAATGCAAGGATGTCACGCTTGCCGAGGTGCTGCAGGACTGTGCCTCGTCGAATGTCTTTGAATACTGCGGCTCTCCGCGGAGAAGGGCATGCCAGGAAGCCGCATACGTGACCGGGCTCATCCTGAACCGGACTCTCGGCGAATGGGGGAAGGACTATCAGCTCCAGGCGTACACGAAGTCGGAGCCTAAATTCAACCACACCATCGGGGGATGCGGGCTTGGGCTCTCGGACAGGGAGAGCGAGATATTCCCTGTGCCGACCGCGCGCGAGACCATCTATCTGAGATTGGACGTATGCGTATGATTCGCCTGAGCAGGACTGGTGCGGTGCTGGCAGCGAGGGTTGAGTGCTGTGACACTCCCTGGACGAGAGCGAGAGGTCTGATGTTCCGCTCCCTCACGCCTGGAGGCGCGTTGCTCTTCTCCTTTGAGCGGCCCGAGCGCGTCCTCGTCCACATGCTCTTTGTTTTTCAGCAACTCGACCTCGTGTTTCTCGACGAGCAGAAGAGGGCCATTGCAATCCGCCATGCTTTCCCGTTCCAGCCGTACATCAGGCCCCCTGCGCCAGCGTCCTGGCTGGTGGAGCTTCCTGCCGGGGCGGCACGCGACCTCCAGATTGGAGACACTCTCGTGCTCTCGTAGAATTATACTGGCCGGAATCCCGTACGAATTCCGTGCTGTTTCGCCGGAATGGCGGACATTCTTCGCAATGCGGCCGACTTCTCATTTGTTTTTGCAGAGCCGGAATCCGCGACAGATTGAAAAAGGCAGACGCGTCTGTCTGGACGTGGATATTGACAGCGTGATTTCCCGTCTCAAGAAGAAGGTCAGCGAGTTCCGGGAGCCCATCGTCACGCGCGTCTCTCATACCCGCGACCCCTACCTGGTGCTGATATCTTGCCTCATCTCGCTGCGCACCAAGGACGAGGTCACCGCAGCGGCGTCGGAGCGGCTCTTTGCCGTCGCGAGGACACCACGGAAAATGCTTGGCCTCCGGGCGGGAAGAATATCTAAACTCATCTATCCTGCTGGATTCTACCGCACCAAGGGGAAGACTATCCGTGGGGTGAGCAAGGACATCCTCACGCGATACCATGGCAGGGTGCCGGACAGCATCGACGAGCTTCTGACACTCAAGGGCGTGGGAAGGAAGACTGCGAATCTCGTGGTCACGCTGGGCTACGGGAAGCCGGGCATCTGCGTCGACACGCATGTGCACCGCATCTCCAACAGGCTGGGCCTCGTGAGGACGAAGACACCGGAGCAGACGGAATTCGCGCTGCGGAAGCTGCTGCCCCGGCGGCACTGGATAGTGTACAACGACCTGCTGGTCACCTACGGCCAGAACGTCTGCGTGCCCATCTCGCCGAAGTGCAGCCAATGCGTCATCCCGGAGTGCCCGCGCATCGGAGTCCAGCGCCACCGCTAAGCTTTTAAGAGCCGCCGCGTATGAGGGGGCATGCTCGCCCGTCTGGTCGCACGGTGGCACGACATCATGAGGAGGCATCGTCGGCGGCAGCTTGGCGCGAGGCTCGTCTTTCCGCAGGCCCCGGAATGCTGGCTGCCTGCGTTCGCCGAGATTGACCTCACGTCGACGTGGAGAGAGGCCGGTCTTCCTGTCGAAGGCAGCGCAGTGCTGACCATCGGAGCGCCAACCACTTCGGGAGTGAGCGCGAGGCTGGTGAGGGAGAGTCCTCTCTTCCAGGGGTGGCTGGGCGGCTACCTTGTGCGGGCTCCGCAGTCCTTCACCCATTTTGACGACGACGCACCCAATCTCAACAACCTCTTCCGGCTTCTCGCCGAGGACCAGGACAGCTGGTTGGGCAGCTGCGGCGACCCGGAGCCGGTGACGTTCCTGGTGCCAGGAAGCCAGAGGCTCCATGAGACCGAGCATGGCACCCTCGTGGAGATGAAGGTGCGGACCCATGCGGACCTGGGTCCGGGAAATGCGACCCGCAAGGGAAGGCTGGCGGCGCACACTCTCCATGAACTCTTTTGCGTCCAGAATCCCTCGGTGGCCCTGCCGGAGAATTTCCTTGACGCTCCCCAGGCAGAGAAGGCTTATGAGACGGTGACCATGCAGGGATACATGCTCCTCTGGCAGCATGGGAAACTCATGGCAATCGCCTCGGCGTTCGTTCCCGCCCCGGCATTCTCTGCGATGCGCACCGAGCTGCTCGACTCCCTGATGTCGGCGCGCGTGCTCTAGGGCCGGCTGCGGAGCATGGTCCTGGGGAACGGGATGGCGTCCTTGATGTTATCGAGCCCGCAGAGCCAGGCGATGACGCGCTCGACTCCCATGCCGTAGCCGGCATGCGGGACACTGCCGTACCTCCGCGTGTCGAAGTACCACTCGTAGGTCTCCGGCTTCTCTCCCTCCTGCTGCAGGTGCTGCTTGAGCGCCTCGATGTCCAGGTCGCGCTGGCTCCCTCCCACAATCTCGCCATAGCCCTCCGGTGCGAGGATGTCGAAGCAGAGCGCCACGGGCCCCGGAGCTGCGCCGTCTTTCTTTACGGGCTTGTAGAAGGCCATGGCCTCCTTCGGGTATTCGGTCACTACCACGGGGGTGTCGAAGCGCTCCATGAGCTTCTCCTCCTCCACGGTGCGCAGGTCCTTTCCCCATTCGACGTCCATGCCCGCCTCCCTGAGGAGCCGCAGGGCCTCGGTGTAGGTGATGGTAGGGATGTCCTTCTCCGCGGCGGGACGGAGCCTGGCCACATCGCGGCCGAGGACATCCAGGTCCTTCCGGTTTTTCTCGAGGACCTCCCGGACGATGAACCTGAGCTCCTCCTTCGCGATGCCAGCACAGCCGTCGAGGTCGAGCCATGCCGATTCCATCTCGTGCATCCAGAACTCGGCGAGGTGCCTGCTCGTCTTGGACTGTTCCGCGCGGAAGGTGGGCGAGACGCAGTATATTCTCTCCAGGGCGAAGATGGCAGCCTCGGCATAGAGCTGCCAGCTCTGGGTGAGGTAGACGGTGTCGTCGAAGTACTTCACCTTGAAGAGGGTTGCGCCCCCCTCGCAGGCGTTCGGCGTGAAGATGGGGGGGGAGAACTCATGGAAATCGCGCTCGCGGAAGAAGCGGTGCATCGCGCCCAGGACGGTGTGGCGGACGCGCAGCACCGCGACGAGTTTCCTGCTCCTCAGCCAGAGATGCCGCTGGTCGAGCAGGAATTCGGGGGACTGGTCCTTCGCGATGGGGAATACGTCCGCGCGATGCACCACCACGAGCTGCTCGACCGACATCTCGTATCCGGACGGAGCGCGCTTCTCCTCGCGGACCGGGCCGCTGAGCATGACGCTGCTCTCGATGGGCAGGTCCTTCGCGAGCTCGAACAGCTCCGGGTGGCTCTCCTGCTTCACCACGCACTGGATGATGTCGCTCGCGTCCCTCACCACGAGGAAGGCGACCTTGTTCGAGGAGCGCGAGCGGTGCACCCAGCCGCGGACTGCTGCCGCCGCGGGCGCGCGGGCCATGGCCTGCCCTATGGAGCAGAAGCCGCTCAGTCGTCGCTCAAGTTCCGTAAGCTCTTCGGGGACGCTCATCGTTTCGTCAGAATCTCCACGTGCAGCCCTTCGCACAGGGCCTTGAATCGCTCCGCATCCTGCTGGGAGCCCACGATGTCGCCGTAGTGCATGGGGATGAAGACCTTCGCGGGGATGTCCCGGGCGGCCTCTGCTGCCTGCTCCGCGGTCATGACATAGATTCCGGAGACGGGCAGCAGCGCAGCGTCGACAGGCCTGAGCTGGCGCATCTCGGGGATGCGGTCCGTGTCTCCTGCGTGGTAGATGCGCTTCCCGCCGATGGTGATGATAAAGCCCACCCAGCCCTTCTCCTGGGAGTGGAAGTTCTTGTCGGTGTTGTACGCGGGGACAACCTCGACCTTGACGCCGTGATGCTCCACCACCGCGCCCGCGCGCACCTCCCTGACGCTGCCCTCGAACTTTGCTGCGCAATCCTGGGTGGTGATGATAAGGGTGTCCTTCCCGGCGACCTTCGCCACGTCGTCAGGGCTGCAGTGGTCAAAGTGGTCGTGGCTCACCAGGACGAGGTCTGCCTTCTGCGTCGAGGAGAGTTTCCACGGGTCTATGTACACTACGCTCCCCGCCCCTTGGATGAGGAAACTCGCGTGGCCCAGCCACACTATTTCTATGCCATCCAGATGCATGAGGTCACCTCAGGTCGAGGAGAAGGTTCTCCACCTTCTCCAGGTCGTATCCCGCCTTGTCGATTTTCCTGCGCAGGTCGGAGTCGCGCGCCTCCACCGCGATGAGTTCCGCGTAGATGGCGCGGAGGATCTCCCGCAGCTCGCTGACCCGCGGCTTGTTCCTGTCGATGGCCGCAAGCACGGCGCTGCGGACAAGTTCGCCGGTGAGGTCAGCCACGCCGAGCATATACGCGAGGGCATCCACCTTGAGTCCAGCTGCGGCGGGCAAGGCTTTCCGCTCCTCCAGAGCGAGGTAGCACGCCGCCTCGACCAGCTCCTGCGAGGCGGTGCGCACGGATTGATGGCCCAGGAGGCCGGGGAAGGCTTTTGCCAGGGTGAGCATCCTCGCGTGCTCCTTTTTCATTCCGGCGAGCGCCTCTCCTGCCGCCCGCGAGTCGCCCCGCTGCCGCGCGTAGATGGCCCGCTTGGAGAGAGTGATGACTCTCTGGGCGGAGCCGAGCGTCTCCTGCCTCGCGCGGGACATCTGGATGAGCGCTCCGCGCATCCGGGCAAAGCTCTTTCTATCAAGCATGCGGGGAGGGCTGCTGCTTGGCTTAATAACCTTTTGGCCGGCGCAATCCGAGAAACCCCTCGGCCGGAATCTCGTGCGAGTTCCGGGTTGGCTCGTCGGAATTGCGGACATTCTCCGCAATGCGGCCGGCCCTCTGCTGACTCTTTCTGCAGAGTCGGCGCAAAGGGTTAAAAACCGCATCCGGCCCCTGGCGCCATGACCTTCATCGTGCTGCTCCTCACCCATGAGGGCATCGAGGAGTTGGCGAGCGAGGAGTGCAGGGCGCTCTGCAAAGGGAGTCCGGAGATCGCTGCGCCGGGCATCCTCCGCGTCGCCGCCTCCGAGAAGGAGCTTGCCCGCCTGTGCTACGGGACAAGGCTCGCCGAGCGCGTGCTTCTCGAGCTCTCGGCCTCGCCCACACAGGATATCCGTACGATGCTCGCGGGCGTTCCGGCAGATGTTGGAACGTGGCTCAAGGGAAGGAGCTTCAAGGTTTCCTGCATCAAACGCGCCCCGTGGGCGGAAGATATGTCCAGCCAGGAACTTGCAGGACTCGCCGGCGGGGCGCTGCTGGAGCGCTGCCCAGGCGCAAACGTGAAAATGGACGCGCCCGACGTCGAGGTCGTGCTTCTCCTCCATCCGCAGGGGTGTGCGCTGGGCCTCGACCTTGCGGGCTTCGACCTCAGCAGGCGGGACTACCGCATCTTTGACCACAGCCGCTCGGTGCGCTGCACCCTCGCAGCTGCGGCGTTCCGGTTCTCAGGCTGGAAGGACCCCCAGGAGGTGCTCGACCCTATCTGCCAGGGAGGCATCCTCGCCATCGAGGGAGTGCTCGCCGCGGCGAAGAGGCCGGTGCACCGCTTCCAGAAGGAGAAGTTTGGCATTCTCCGGCTGTTTCCTGAGGCCCTTTCCGTGATGGAGGAACTCGACGCTGCGGCGCAGCCTCCCGAGGCCGCGTTCCACGTCATGGACGCGACGCAGCATTATGTCGGCGCCGCGAAGAAGAACGCGAAACTGGCCGATGTGGAGAAGCTGCTGCGCTTCTCCCGGAGCGAGCTGTCCTGGCTCGACGTCAAGTTCACCGAGGGGCAGCTCGGGCTGGTGCTGACCCAGCTCCCCCAGGCGGGGAAGGCGATACCGGAGGACAAGCTCAACATCCTCGTCAACGAACTCTTCTACCAGGCGAAATACTCCCTGTCGAAGAAAGGGGCGCTGGTGCTCATCACCGCGGACTCTCTCCTTCCTGTTGTTCACGCGGAGAAGCACGGGTTCCGGCTGGAGAAAGAGCTGCTCGTCTCCCAGGGGAAGGTGTCTTTTGCGCTGCAGCGCTGGCGGTCCTGAGCAGGACGAGCGCAAGTGCAAGGGCCAGAGGCACATATTTTCTTCCCAGCAGCACTCCTGTCTCGTAGAGGACCTCCACCCTTCAGGCCGCGATGGAGAGCAAGATAAGCCTTGAGGTGCATTTCCCGGAGCGCTTCCGGCGGTGCGGGCCCTGTAGAAAGTCTCGGCCGCAATGCCGCGTGCTTTCCGCGCTGTCTCGCAGTGATTCCGGAAATTCTGAGCAGCGCGCTGCCTCCACACTTTTTCTACAGCGTAGGCGTTGCGGAAAACTTTATAAGCCAAGAGTCCACGGGAATGGCTGATGGGTTTCCTCAGTCTGTTCAGGAAGAAGGAGCCGGAATTCCCCCCCATGCAGGTCCCTCCGCCGGAGGGTGATGTGCAGATGGACGACGACCTCCCTCCCTGGAGCCAGCAGCCGGTTGCTCCCATGGCCCCGGAAATCCCCCCGCAGAACGCCTGGCTCCGCCCGCAGGCCCCCCCCATACCGAGGTTATCACCCATCCCAGAGCCTGACATGTTCCAGCGCCAGGCCGACGCTGCCGCCATCAAGCAGGCGGTCCAGCAGGAGGCGCAGCCGGCGCGGCCAATGCAGGCACCACCCCGACTCACTCGTGAGTCCCTCTTCGGCCAGGACCCGGCGCCAGTCCGCAGGGAGATTCCGTCCATGTTCACCCCACCTGACACCTCTTGGGAGCCAAAGGGCAACTTCTTTGAGTCCCTTCCTGAGCCAGAGGAGCCGAAACCCACCTTTTCCCCCCGCCCGGAGCCGATGGAATCCCAAAAGGTCATCTCCAGGCATCCGGAGCCTGGTAAGCCTCTCTTCGTGAACGTGGAGGACTACGTGTCCATCCTCGACTCCATCAAGGACATGCGCAGCGCGGTGAAGCAGTTCGAGGACAGCACCCACGCCATGGACGCCATCCGGCAGAAGGTCCTCGAGGCGTGCAAGGACTGGCACGACTCCCTGGACGAAGTGCACCGCAAACTCGTCTTCATAGACCAGACGCTTTTTGAGGGGTGACCACATGGAAGATGACCTTGGCAACATGCCCGTGTATGTGAAGATTGACGACTACAAGAACCTCATCGAGCTGCTTGACATCCTGAAGAAGAAGCTTGAAGAGGCGCGCGTTGCCCTGCAGAGGGTCCAGGAGCTCAAGGGCAAGGAGGACGCGGAGATTGAGCTCTGGCAGACCGAGCTCACGGAGGTCGAGCGCAAGATAGAGTTCATCGACCGAGCGCTCTTCGAGCCGAGGTCCCTATGACGGAGTTTCACATTGGCATCCGGGAGCCCCTGCAGCTCCGCCGCGCCGTGCTGGAGAGCCTGAAGGCCGCGGTGCAGAGCCTCAAGCGCTACGACCAGTTCATGGTCGTGCACAAGCAGCGCGAGGCGCAGGTCATGGAGCTGCGGAAGAGCCTCCGCGAGCTCTCCCTCCTCAGTGCCAAGCTGGCGAACGAGCTGCCCCGGACCCAGAGCATGCATCCCTCGAAGGTCCGCGAGCCGAGGGCCGAGGTCACCTCCGAAGGGGCGAGGCGCCTCACCAAGATATCGAAGCTCAACCGGCTGGCCCAGCGCATTGCGGAGATCGAGACCGGCCTCAAGAAGGTCGGCTAGGCGCAATATATATGAGGAAACCACTTTTTTGGCTGCGCAGAAGGAACGCTCTGCCACGCGGGACTGAAGGCGGAAACAGCGGTTTCCAGGCCTGCGAGTTGGGGCTGACAAGCCCCACACGACGAACATGTCAACTGGGTTTGCAGTTGCAGGGGTGCCGGAGTGGCCAAACGGGACAGGCTTAGGACCTGTTGGCTCAGCGCCTGCGTGGGTTCGAATCCTACCCCCTGCATCCCCGTAAGAAACAACCACAAGGGGGGAGGTCACGGAGTGAGTCTACCTACCCCCTGCATTGCGCGGGTTTGCGGCCGCGGCGTATCCCGGCCGTGAGGACGCATGGGTTCCGACCTGTCTCGCCGTCATGTCCGGGCTTCCGAGCAGCTCCGGCCGCCCCTGTTCCCGGCGGTTCTGCGGAGCCTGCCTACCTTGGCGGCGCCTGCAAAGCAGACTAGCAACTCGCGCAGCACCCCTTTTTCCGCATAAAACTGTATAAAACGGGTGTATGAGGCGGTATGCAATCGGGTTCCAGTGGATTTGTAACTTCTCCGTGACAAGCGCCCTCAGACGCCCGAATTCGGGCAGGAGAGGCTGTCTCCGCAAAGCCTGGGAATGGGCTTCCCAGTCCTTCCGGCTGGGGGTTCGAAAACTTTATAAATCAACTAGAGCATACCCTTTGATGCCCTAGGCAGGGCTGCGAGGCGTGATGCAGTGGAACCCAGCGTGGTCACATCATGCAAGCCCACTGGGGAGATTGGCGATTAGCCAACAAAAGAAACACCTGGAGGTGTTTGAAGCATGGAACTGAGGAAAGCGTTGAAGGGGATAGTCGCCCTGGGAACAGGTGCCACAATGGTGGGCGCGACAGTGCTCAGTGCTCTGGCAGCTGCCGACCTGGCGAACTACCCTGCCCCGTTCGTCTCTGGCGGACAGTTTGATGCCCTCATCGTCGTTGGCGCGAACGCCAAGACGGCCCTGCCTGGCGGTTCAAGCAGCGTGACTGTCGAGGGAGACGCGTTCCGTCTCGACTCCGGCAGCGACTTCCTGGAGCTGGACGAGCAGATTGACCAGGTGGGTATCACCACCCTGACCAGCGTGGAGATTGACGGTCTTGCCGGCGGGTCCGTGAGCAACTCGAAAGGCACATCCCAGTACGAGGAGCGGATTACCGTCGCAGAGAACGCAGCGGTTTCCTACACCATCGACCCGGATGACTCTGCAGATGTCCCTGGATGGTATCTGCTGTTCAACAACGCCGACGATGTCTATGTCTATACGGTGACCTTCACCCCGGCCATCAAGTCGGACATCGCGAGCGGGGAGCACGAGGACCTTGAGGACATGGCCTTCACCCTGCTCGGCAAGGAGTACACCGTCATCGATGCGGACCTCCAGGGCGCGGACTCCTGGCAGATTGACCTCATGGGAGGCGCAGTCAAGGACGTCATCGGCATCGGCGAGACCAAGACCTACAGCATCGGCGACAAGGACTACGAGGTCACCCTGGCTTTCGTGGACGGCACCAACGCGAAGTTCACCGTCAACGGCAAGAGCACCAAGCTCATCGCCTCGGGCGGGACAGAGGTTCTCGCTGACGGCACCGAGATTGGCGTCAAGGAGTTGCTGTACCAGGGCTATGCCGGCGGAGTCCAGAGCGTGGAGTTCTTCCTCGGCGCGAGCAAGATTCGCCTGGAGGATAC
>JAGVZT010000027.1 GCA_018302335.1 Candidatus Woesearchaeota archaeon
CGCGAGATGCGCTCAGGCCGGTAGTCGTCGCCCAGCCAGTCGAAGGCCTTGTACAGCACGTATCCCGCAGCGACGCTCGCGAGCATCGCCACCGCGCTCTCGGCACCCTGGCCTACGATGGAGACCGCCTGCTCGAGGGTGCGGTCCGCTCCGAGCGCGAGAGGCTGCACATCCGCCCGCTGGGCGTATTCCGCGATGGGAAGAACCCCCTCCAGCACAGGAGGAAGATAGCGCATGGTCTCCAACAAGGCGACGAAGCCCATGACGTTCAGCCCGTGGTCCACGATGCCCGCTGCGGGCCCGTCCATGGTGAACGCATGGTACACGCCCTTGAGGTAATCGAGCGGCGAGTCGCATTCGCTCCGTTTCGGCCATGCCGAGAAGCCAGTGCGGTGACGCTCTTCCGGTGCGTCGCCCTGGTCGGTGGTCATGAGCGGGTGTCACCGTGCACGGAAAGGGCACTTTGAGGGGGAGTGAGAATGGCTGATTAGAATGCCATCCCTCTCCGTGTCGTGTGACTTGTGAGGGTAGTGGTCCTCTCTTTATAAAACTTTCTGTTCATTAGCCACTTTCAAGTAAAAATTATTCAGTATTTCAAGGAGGATGGCGGCTCCCGCCCGTACGGTCGCCCGGCCCGGGTCCAGCAGGGGATTGACCTCGACAAGGTCTGCGGCCTTGGGCATCTGGAGCTTCGCGATGCGCCGCAGCAGGTACAGGAGCTCTCGCGTCGAGAGCCCTCCTGGCTCCGGATAGCCGGTGCCGGGCGCGAACGCGGGGTCGAGGACGTCGATGTCCACGCTGAGGTACAGCGCGGGCCAGTCTCTCGCCGCGCTCATCAGCGCATCGGTCACGTGCCGCAGGCCCTCGTCCTGGATTTCCTGCATGGGGAAATGTCTGATGCGCATCTTCCTCATGCGTTCGGATTCCAGGGGATGCGCGCTGCGCAGTCCCGCGAGGACGACGCGCTCGGGAGCGAGCGTCCCCTCGGAGAGCAGGGTGAGCAGGTAATCCTCGTGCGTCGGGGGGGTGAGGGAATGCATCATGTCCGGATGCGCGTCGAGCACCATGAGTCCCGCGCCGGGATGGCGGCGCGCGAAGGCGCGGAAGAGCGGATAGGTGCTCGCGTGGTCCCCCCCGATGGCGAGCGCGGGCGAATTCGCGAGGATGGCAGAGAACCTGCGCTCCACCTGCGCCGAGGCTTCTTCGACGTCGGAGAGGTCCAGCGTCAGGCTTTCCTGCTCCCATTCTGCATCCGAGGTCCTGCCCCGGAGCTCCGCGAGCAGCGCTGCCGGCGCCTCGGCCGTACCTTTCGTCTTGCCCAGCCCGTTCTCCAACGGGACCCCGAGGATGCGCATGCTGTCCGGGCTGCGCAAAGGTTTAAAAAAGCTTCCCGCAGCGGAGCAGCATGGAGTGCAAGCAGGTCATTCTCATCCGCGCGGACCTCAAGCTGCCCAAAGGCAAGCTCGGGGCGCAGGCCGCCCACGCGAGCTGCGAAGCCGTGTTCCGCTCCCTTCCCGACAAGAAGTCGCTCGTGAAGCGCTGGCGGGAGCAGGGGCAGAAGAAAGTCGTGCTGCGCGTCGAGAGCCAGGAAGAGCTCTTCCGCTTCGAGCAGCTCGCCAAGACTGCGGGCATCGTCGCCGCGCTCATCACCGACGCGGGACGCACGGTCATCGCTCCCGGCACCGTGACCGCCCTGGGCATCGGTCCTGACGAGGAAGAGCGCATTGACCGCCTGACGGGCAGTCTCAAGATGCTGTAGCCGCGACCCGCACGTTCCGGCCGCACTGCCGCACGATATCCGGGTAACGAAAGCCTCTTGGCCAACGCCAGCAACGCTGGCGTGTGCTCAGAAACGCTTCGCGTTTCTGACATTTCGGACCCAAGACAGCGGTCTTGAGTTGTCTCGCCGGGATGCCGGATATTCTCCGGAATGCGGCCGAGGCGTTCCTTGACCGTAGAAAGCTTTATATCGCGGGCAGCTCCGGGACGTCTCATGCAAACAGTCTTCCTCGCGAGCATCGCGGCGTTCCTCATTGTCCTCTATGTCATCTTCCGCTTCGTCAAGAACGTCGTGAGCACCCTCATCTGGGGCGCCGTGGCGCTGGGAGTGGTGCTGCTCGCAGCAGGATTCCTGGTGTACCTGGACATCCGCGACCTCCGCGAGAACTTCTCGAACTCCAGCAAGCTGGTGCTCCTCGCAGGGGAGCAGGACCTCGTCTTGGGGCTGGAGATATCCGCGTTCGAGCTGGACGCAACGCGGCTGCTCTCCGGCAGCGAGCTCTCCTCGCTGAAGGAGGCGTACGGGAAGCGCGAATTCAAGACGATGCTGGGAAACAGCTCCATGCTCTTCATCCTCAAGGATGCCTCGCTCGACGAACAGGCATCGCTCGGGGAAGTCTTCACCCTCGTCAATGAGCGCTTCAGCAGCGGGAAGGTCACATCCCTCCTGCGCGAATACCGGAAGGGCAACCTCATCATCTATCCCGAGACGCCGGTCTTCAAGCTGCTGCGGCTCTTCCCAGGCGGAGTGAGCGCAACCGCTTCACGCGCTCCTCCATCGGAGGATGCGTCGAGAACAGCCTGAAGAGCGCGTTCCCGCGGAAGGGGTTCGCGATGAAGAGCGATGCGGTCGCCTGGTTGCCTTGCATCGGCCTGAGTGCGATGCCGCGCTCCAGTTTCTCCAGCCCGCTGGCGAGCCCTTGCGAGGTATGCAACATCCGCGCCCCGGTCTCGTCCGCGAGGAATTCCCTGCTCCTGGAGATGGCGAGCTGGATGACGGTGGCGATGAGCGGGGTGAGAATGGCGAGCGCGAGCACTTCAATGATATTGTTGTCCCGGTCCCTGCCGAATCCTCCGAAGAGCGCAGCCCAGCGCGCCATGAGCGCGAGATAGGAGATGACTCCCGCGATGGTCGCGGCGATGGTCGCGATGAGGGTATCGCGGTTCCGGATGTGGGCGACCTCGTGCGCGATGACCCCTTTCAGCTCCTCGTCGTCCAGCAGCGTGAGGATGCCCGCTGTCGCAGCGACGGCCGCGTGCTGGGGGTCCCTTCCGGTCGCGAACGCATTGGGAGACGCGCTCGGGACGACGCACACCTTGGGCATGGGCACGCCGGCCTTGCGCGCAACCTCCCGCACGATGCCGTACAGTCTCGGGTTCTCGTCCTCCTTGATCTCCTTCGCGTGGTGCATCCACAGCACGATGCGGTCAGAGAACCACCAGGAGCCGAGATTCATGAGGAGCGCGAAGAGCAGCGCGACGAGCAGCCCGCCCTGGCCTGCCAGGGCGCCCCCTGCGAAGAGCATGAGCCCGGTGAGCGCGCCGAGGAGCAGCGCGGTCTTCAGATGATTGCCGTTCATGGCCGGGGGAAGGTCCGGGTTGTATAAAAGCCCTTGCCTCTGAAAATCTTCTGTCTCTCTGCCGGAACAGACTCGTGGTTCTCGCCACTCGTAGTTCCGGCCGGTCAGGAAACCGAAGGTTTCCAACTACCGGCCGGAATCCCGTACGAGTCCCGTGTTGTTCGGCATGCTGGAGATTCTGTGCAGCGCGGCGGACGAGTGCCTGCGCCGAGCCGGCAGCTATTTAAAGCGCCAGGACGGGAAAGGGCGCATGGACCTTGCCTCCCGGTGGAAGGACGTGCCAGCCCAGCGCAAGTTCCAGCTGTTCAGCGCGCTCTCGCTGTTCCTGGTGTTCCTCCTGCTCTTCCCCATCCTCCAGACGGTCATCAAGGAGTACTATGTCCAGCTCAACCCGTCGATTCTCGCGGAGCAGGTGCAGCTCATCTCCAAGGGGTACCTAAGTCCCGAGGATTTCGAGGACGCGCGACCCGAGCGCCTCCTCGCCCTGGAGCGCGCCCTCGCCGAGCAGGGCATGGGCCAGCTCCGCGTGTGGGATGCGCGCGGCGAGGTGCTCCACGCGGAGAACCACTCCATGATAGGGCTCCGCTTCCCCGAGAACGAGCGCTTCCAGCAGGCCATGCTCGGCCTCACCGTCATCGAGGTGGATCCCGAGGGAAAAGCCGGCGGGAACTACCAGCAGCCGATGGAAATCTATGTCCCGATGCTCTTCCCGGATATCAAAGGGCCCGCGGGGGTCATCGAGATACACCAGGACGTGGACACCCTCACGGGCATCCTGCACACCACTCGCGTGAAGCTGGTGTTCTTCTTCCTGGTGTCGCTCGTCATCCTGTACTTCATCCTGAACGCGGTGTATGCTGAGTCGCAGCGGAGCATGGAGACGGCGCTGCGGGAGCTGCGGCTCACGAGCGCGAAGAAGAATGACTTCATCTCCATCGCTGCCCATGAGCTGAAGACCCCCATCACGGTCATCCGCGGCTACGCCCAGCTGCTGCAGCTCAAGGGCCGCGGCGTCCCGCCGAAGGTGCGCGAGGTGCTGGACACCATCGAGAAGGAGACCGAGCGGCTGGAGAGCCAGATCAACGAGATGCTCGACATCTCCCGCATCGACCTCCAGACCCTGAACTTCGTCTACGAGGAGACCAATGTCCGGGCGTTCCTCGAGGAGCGCGCGGGAGACATCGAGCAGCTCGCCCGGAAGAAATCCATGACGTTCGAGCTTCAGCTCGGCCCCGGACTCGGCTCCGCAATCATCGACAAGGACCGGGTGTGGCAGGTGATTCTCAACCTCGCGGTGAACGCCATCAAGTTCAGCCCGGAGGGCAAGCGCGTCTGGGTGAAGGCATCGCGGGACAGGGACACCCTGCAGTTCAGCGTGAGGGACGAGGGCCCGGGCATCCCCCGGCAGTTCCATACGAAAATCTTCGAGCGGCTGTACCAGGTGGACCCCGCATCGACGCGCAGGCAGGGCGGCCTGGGACTCGGCCTGGCGATATGCAGGGGGTTCATCGAGGCCATGGGCGGGCGCCTCTGGCTGCAGAGCGAGGCTGGAAAGGGGGCAGAATTCAGTTTCACCGTGCCTGCTAGGAGAGCGCCTTCCTGACGCGCTTCAGTAGGTCCTCGACGCGGAACGGCTTCTCGATGTAGTCGGTGATGCCCAGCTCCTTCATCTGGGCCTCGACCTCCTTGGTCTTGCGCATCACCGTGAGGAACATGACCTTGATGTCGGCCCACTCGGGGACCTGGCGAATCCTCTGGCACGTCTCCAGTCCGGATTTCCCGGGCATCATCATGTCGAGCACCATGAGGTCTGGCTTGATGTCGCGGAGCTTGCTCAGGGCATCCTCGCCCGAGGTCGCGGCATCGACCGAATAGCCCTCTTCCTCGAGAATCTTCCTGACCAGTTGGAGGACGCTCACCTCGTCGTCCACCAGGAAAATGACCTTGGTAGCCTTCTTGCCCTTCGCGGCCATGCAGACGCCCTGAGCCTCCACATTTATCTAATTTGTGGTGAGCGGCGGACAGTGAGGCCCCGGCCGGAATCCCGGGGGTTCCCGACTGTCTCGCCGGCATGGCGGGCATACTCCAGAGTGCGGCCGACTCTCCGCCGACCCTTCGCGCAGAGGCAGGCGCCACAAAGCTTAAAAGAACGGCGCCGCGCCTTTGCCTGATGCGGGCCCGTAGCTCAGTTGGTTAGAGCGCTGGCCTTATATGGCCGCCATTGGTGCTAAGCAAGCCAGTGGTCACGGGTTCGACTCCCGTCGGGCCCAGTTACCTGAGCAGCGTCAGCGCGACGTAGTACATGAGAAATCCGAAGAGGAGCGCCTCCAGGACCATGAACGCAGGTTCAACTCCGGTCGTGAAGTTCATCACCGCATGGCCGGTGATGTAATTGTCCATGCCCCCGCTGAATCCCCCGGTGAGCAGCGGGATGGCGATGAGGTCCGCGGCGAGGGCAATCGTGGCGACCGTGATGAGTTTATTGATGAGACCCATGTTACAACTTGCGAATAATAACAGTCCGCTTATAACCTTTTCGGTCCGAAACCTCACATGAAGACGCCGTGCTCGAGGTTGTGGATGACTGCCTCCACATCGGCGCCTTTGCCGTCCTCGCACATGCGGTACGGCGTGCGGTAGCCCAGCGCCTGGACTTCGGTTGCCATGAACCAGATGAGGGCGTCGTTCTTCTTGCCCTCGAAGAGCTCCAGCACCTTGTCCGCGAGCTCGTCCCCTGCGACATGGTACATGCGCTTGGTGAGCGTTTCCATGAGCCTGTCGGCGTCGTCCATGGGGGGAGGAGAGCGAGCCGACCTTAAGAATATTTCCCATGTCCCATGTACACTCGGCTGCTGCGCGGCTCTGCACCCGGCAGGACGAAAGGAGACTGCTCCATCTGGCTGGGAGGGCCGCCCCCATACTGGAACAAATATAACTCCTTTAAAAAGATAAAAATAGGCATTTATATAAAGTGAGTTCTCTCTCCGCACGTCATGCGTACCCTCGTCGAAGGACCCATCCCCTGGGCAGAACTCGCGGGAAGGGCTGAGGCCCTGTTCCAGGACGTTTCGCAATTCCTCGCCTCCCCTGAGGGAATCTCCATAGGAGCGGGGCTCGGCGCGGCCGGTCTCACCGCGCTGGTGACGAATTACCTCCAGCAGCGGGAGGCGAACGTCTTTCCCGTCCTCTTCGCGTCCAAGCGAGGGCTGGAGACAGAGAATGACGCGACCGACTTCTATGCGGCAGTGAACGACCTCACCATGGCGGTCACCGAGGGATGGAACAGGGCCAGAAAAGAGAGGGACTACCGCTCGTTCATCGACACCACCAAAACGGCCTCCGCGCACAGCGTCTCCAGGCTTGTGGGTGATGTCCGGCGGCATGGCTCCGCGCTGCTGGCCAGACTTGAGGAGTACGGTCAGCTCGCGGAAGCTTCCGGGGCGGCGGCGGCAGCTTTTGATGCCTCATGGGACTATGACTACGATGATGTCCACCGGACCGAGGTCTATACTGATTTTGAGACTGACTCCAAGGGGAATTCGCATCCGGTCGTGCGCACGCGCCAGGTCTATGACCACACCGAGCACGAATGGACCTTCGACAGCGAGAAGGCGGAGATGGCGCGCGGACTCCTCGAGCAGCTGCTCCAGCGCTTCAGCGCAGAGCTGTATGACCCTGGCCTCGCAGCGCTTCATGTGGAGGCGAATTTCTCCGACAGGGAGGCCATCCAGCTGACCATCGACGAGAAGCCAGGAGAGATATCCGATGACACCGTGGCACGGTACGCGAACCAGTGGCTTCAGCAGGCAAGGCTCCGTCCGCTTCCCGGGGACATCAAGGGCACCCTCACCGAGCTCGTGGAGCGGTCGCCGGCCGCTTTCGAGGTCATCAGCCATTCCGAGCAGCGGTACACCGAGACGACATACTCGCCGGGTCCGACGAGCGGGCCGGCAGGATATCAGGAGTCCTGCGCCCTCTCGCAGCACTGCGGCGGGATGGCGGGGCTCATCGGGGACACGCTTTCCTCCATCGAGAAGAGCCGGGAGCTCGCCGAGCAGCTCTGGAAGCAGCAGAATGCCCCGGAGAAGCCTGGCAGGGTCGCGAGAGCCTGCCTCGACCTCGCCGTCGAGTCCTACCTCGCCGCGTTTCCCGACTCCGAGATACACCTGGACCAGCGGGTCTCGCACGGCCTCACTGCCGGGGTTGCGCTCGGGGTGGGTCTCGCCGCAGGGCTGCTCGCCTACCTCGCTCTCCAGCAGTGACCGCAGGAATGCCGGCTAGTCCACGCACCCGTCAGCGTCCCAGTCGTCGCAGTTCGGCTCGACCGACACGCTGACGGATTCCTCGTCCTCGAAGCTCCCCGATGGCTGCGCGGGCAGCTCGAAATCCTCCGGTCGCACGCCGAGGCTGTAGCTCGTGGCGCGCATCTCCATGAGGAAGGAGCCCGCAGCGGTGCTCACCAGGAGCGGGACTCCCTCCGGGCTGAAGCAGTACTCTACCTCGGCGATTCCGGTTGTGAGGGCGTAGCAGGCCGCCTCGGTCCCCGCGAGGTCCCGCGCTCCGGCAGGAGGCAGTTGGTACTGCTGCGAGGCCTGCCGCACCGCGGAGCCGACGTCCTGCATGTCCGCGCTGGCGGATGAGCAGGCCCACCTGCTGCCGGAGGAGAGGCACGCATAGCCCTTGCCGTCAAGGACATACTGGCGGACCCGCTCGCCGCGCATCTCGCCGTCCTGGCGCATGTTGCCCGCGGAGTCGACGTACTGGGTGACTTCCAGCATCACGGGCTCCTCGTCGCTTTGCATGGTCATCTCGTACGTCACGCGATAGCTCAGTTTCTCCAGCTGCGCGACGCGCTGCTCGACGGGCGCGTCAGCCGGGAGCCGCTCCACGCGCACGGTCTCGCCCTCAGAGTTCGTCACGCCTTGCGAGCAGGCGATGAGCGTGAGGAGAAGCATCCCGAGAAGGATTCTTGCCATGACGGACACGGCGGCGCCGCTTTTATTAACCTATCTCGTGCCAGGACGAGGGGACCTAAGGACAGACCGGCCGCGTTGGTGAGAATACCCGGCATGCCGGCGAGACAAACTGGATACTGCGCGGCAGTGCGGCCGACACGTGTCAATCATCCATGGCGTCCGCTAGGCGCTCATCGTCACGCCCGTCTTCGGGCAGAGCTTCTCCACCACGCATCGCGAGCACACCGGCTTCTTGGCGTTGCATACCTGCCGTCCGTGGTCAATCAGCACGTAGGTGAAGGGGAACCACTTCTCCCTCGGCAGAAGCTGCATGAGGTCCTGCTCTATCTTCTCCGGCTGCTTCTCCCTGGAGAAGCCCAGCCGCTGCGACAGTCGCATGACATGGGTGTCCACTGCGATGCCCTCCACGACCCCGTAGGAGTTGCCGAGCACGATGTTCGCGGTCTTCCGCGCGACGCCCGGAAGCTGCAGCGCCTCGGGCATCGTCCGCGGGACCTTGCCGCCGGATTTCTCGAGGATGAGCCTCGCCGCGCCCTGGATGCTCTTCGCCTTGTTCCGGTAGAATCCCGTGGAGCGGATGTCCTGCTCCAGCTCCGCGAGCGGAGCAGACGCGTAGTCCTTCGCTGAGCGGTACTTCCCGAAGAGCTGCTGCGTGACGAGGTTCACGCGCCCGTCGGTGCACTGCGCGGAGAGGATGGTCGCCACGAGGCACTCCAGCGCGTTGGAGAACCGCAGGGCGCACTTCGCTCCCGGATACGCTTTCTCCAGCGCTGCAACTACCTTCTGCTGTCGTGCGTCCATGAGAACTCACGCGAGCTGGTTGCCCTTCTCGTCGTAGATCTTGATGACGGCGACGGGGCAGGCCTCGGCCCCTTCCTTGACCGCGTCCCAGTCCGCCTCGTCCATCTCGTAGATCTTGATCCAGTTGTCCCCTTCCTTCTTCCCGCCGACGAGGTCCGCCTTGCCGTCGTCGTTCATGATCCAGTTCTTGGGGTCAGCGGCCGCGCACGCCGCGGCGCCGATGCAGCCTTCGCGGTCATACCAAATCTTGATTTTGCGTCCCATGGTTCCTCCCTCCTCGATGGAAAAGCGCATCCGCACAAAGGCCGGACGCTATAAATACTTTTCGGGGCCCTGTAGGAAATCCTTCAGACCTCGGCCGGAATCCAGTCCGAGTTCCGGGCTGTCTGGCAGGAAGGACGGGTATTCTCCGCAATGCAGCCGAGTCTATCTGGCTCCTTCTGAAGGGCCCGGAAACACCCCGAGGATGGTCACGCTGCCCCGGGTGTGCTGCTCCAGCAGCTCCTTGATGCGCTGCACTGCCTTGTGCAGCTCCTCATGGCTGACTGCAGAGGTGCCGTACACCGCGACAATGGCGTTCTCCGTGTCCGCCGTGACCGCAGACAGCTCGCTGTCCGTGCTGGCGAATCCCAGGGTGAGTATCTTCTCCGCATCGGACACCACCAGCTCGGTGCCCTGGCAGGCGATGCGGCCGTCGCCGCGCTGATGGAAGACTTCCCCTTTCCGGGCGGCGCGCACCTCGATGGGCAGCCGCACCCGTTCCGCGTCCCAGAGGCTGATGGGCAGGCCTGTCTCGACGGACACGAGATTCACCGCGTCCACCGCGCTGTTCACCCGCCAGAGATTCTCGTCGCCGAGCACCCTGCGGAGCAGCGCCTCCGACGAGACGCGTACCTTGGTGGGGTCCATGTCAAACTGCCAGAAGAGCTTCCTGAAGCTGGCGAGCAGCGCGTGCTCCCGGAGGCTCTGCGGGGTGTGGCGCGCGCGCACCGAGGAGAACACCTTTTTCTCCAGGCGCTCGAAGGCGAAACTCGTGGGCGAGACTCTGGGGTCCTCCAGCATGAGCAGGGCGAGTCTGCAGCCGCTCAGTCTCCTGTCCTCGCTGAAGCGGACCTCCATGGGGATGATGGGGAAGCGATGTTTTTAAATATCGCGGTTCGAGAGTGGAAAGGATGAAGGTTCTCACCAGGCGCGATGTCGTTTTGCCCAAGCGGGCGCCGGACTC
>JAGVZT010000068.1 GCA_018302335.1 Candidatus Woesearchaeota archaeon
TTCCGCTTCACGCCGAGAGGGCCTGAGCCCGGCCCGCCGCCGCCGTGCGGCGTCGAGAAGGACTTGTGGAGGTTCAGGTGGATGAGGTCGAATCCGAGGTCTCCGAAGCGCGCGACGCCCAGCAGGGCGTTCGCGTTCGCCCCGTCGCCGTAGAGCAGCCCCCCGTGTTTGTGCACGATTCTCGCAATCTCCAGGATGTCCTTCTCGAAGAGCCCGTGGGTGTTCGGGTTCGTGAGCATCATCCCGACGACGTCGCTGTCCATCGCTCTCTCCAGCGCGTCCAGGTCCACGCACCCGTCGGGCCCACCCTTCAGCTCGACGCTCTCGAAGCCCGAGAGCGCAACGCTCGCCGGATTCGTCCCGTGTGCGCTGTCGGGGATGAGCATCTTCCTGCGCCTCTCCCCGATGGCGTCGAAGTGCGCTTTCATCACCAGGACGCCAGTGAATTCGCCATGGGCCCCGGCCGCAGGCTGCAGGGTGTACGCGTCCATCCCCGTGATTGCGCAGAGGAGCTGCTCCAGCTCGTGCATGAGCCGCAGCGCGCCCTGGCAGTGGGTCTCCGGAAGGAAGGGGTGGAGCTGGCTGAACCCGGGCAGCCTGGCGACCGCTTCGTTCACCCGCGGGTTGTACTTCATGGTGCAGCTTCCCAGCGGATAGAATCCTGTATCGACGCCGAAGTTCTTCCTGCTCAACGCGGTGTAGTGCCGCACCACTTCTACCTCCGGCAGGGAGGGGAGGGGAAGTTGCTGCCTGCGCAGTTCGCCCGGCAGCCTGCCCTCGGCAGGCACGTCCAGCTTCGGGAGCCGCATCACTGCGGAGCCCGGCCTGTCCTTCTCGAAGAGCAGCCGGTCATGCGTGTCGGCGGCCTGCGGAGAGTTGCTCATCGCGGGCCTCCGAGCAGGGAAGCGAGCTCGTCGATTTCGTCTTTGGTATTCATCTCCGTGACGCACAGCAGCAGGGCATCACGCAGTTCCTTCCGGTCGGGATAGAGCGCCTTCAGCGGGAGACCGGCGATGACGTCGCGCTCCGCAAGAGAGGCATGCGCGCGCCCGGCATCCGGGATGAGCGCGATGAACTCGTTGTAGTGCGGCCGGTCTTCGTGGGGGATGCGGACTCTCATCGTCGAGAGTGCCTTGCGGGCATACGCCGCCTTCTGGAGATTGAGCTCGGCAAGCTCCCGGAGATTGGGGCCGAGCAGGGCGAGATGGATGGCGCACGCGAGCGCGTTGAGCTGCTGGCTGGTGCAGATGTTGGATGTCGCCTTCTCGCGGCGGATGTGCTGCTCCCGCGCCTGCAGGGTGAGGGTGAAACCACGTTTCCCTTCTGAGTCGAGGGTCTGCCCGACGAGCCTGCCGGGGATGTGGCGCATGTGCTCCTCCCTGGTCGCCATGAAGCCGCAGTGCGGCCCGCCGAAGGAGAGCGGGCTGCCGAAGCTCTGCGCCTCTCCCACCGCGATGTCCGCGCCCATCTCCCCCGCAGGCTTCAGGATGCCGAGCGAGGTGGCCTCGCAGCTCAGCGCGATGAGCAGCGCCCCCTTCCGATGGGCATCGTCGGCGAGGGCGCGGTAATCCTCGACGACGCCGAAGAAGTTCGGGCTCTGGACTATCACCGCGGCGGTGTCGCTCCCGATGGCCTGCGTGCCCGCAGGGTCGGTGCCTCCATCCCGGGAAGGGAGTTCTCTGATGACGAGTCTCCCTCCGCGCGCATAGGTCTTCAGCACCTGGCGGTAGTGCGGGTGCACCGCGTCGCTCACCAGGATATCCTTTTTGGAAGTGATGCCGGCCGCCATGACCGCCGCTTCGGCAAGGGCCGTGGCGCCGTCATAGACCGAGGCGTTCGCCAGGTCCATACCGGTGAGCTGGCAGATGAGGGTCTGGAACTCGAAGATGGCCTGGAGGCTGCCCTGGCTCGCCTCCGCCTGGTAGGGGGTATAGGCCGTGAAGAACTCGCCCCGGAGGAGGAGTTGGTCCACCGCGGCCGGGATGTAATGTCTGTAGGCTCCTGCGCCGAGGAAGGAGAGGCGGGGCAGCCTGTTCGTCCCCGCGATGCCCGATAGCAGAGTGCTGACTTCCTGCTCGCTCAGCCCCTCCGGGATTCCCAGCGGGGAGCGGAGCCGCACCTTCTCCGGGATGTCCTTGAAGAGAGCGCCGATGCTCGCGAGCCGGAGCTCGGCGAGCATCGCCTTCCTGTCGTCGGGAGTAAGGGCGGCGTATGCCATGGTCACTTGGCGATGAATTTCTGGTATGCGGCAGCGTCCATCAGGCTCTTCAGCTCTCCTGCATTGGTTGCCTTGAGCTTCACGAGCCATCCGTCGCCGTACGGAGCGGTGTTGATAAGCTGCGGCTCCTTGAGCAGCCGTTCATTGACAGCGATGACCTCTCCGCTCGCGGGAGAGAAGACGTCCGCGACCGCCTTCATGGTTTCCAGCACCAGGAGCTTGCCCATCTGCTTTACCGTAGTGCCAGTCTTCGGAAGCTCGACGTAGACGATGTCGTGCAGCTCGCCCTGGGCGTAGTCGGTGATGCCCATCACCACCGTTCCGCCTTCGAGACGGGCCCACTCGTGTTCCTTGCTGTAATGAAGTCCTTCCGGGATGTTCATCTCCTACCACCTGCGAATGCGTAGAAAGGCCTCTTGACCACGCGCGCGGGGATGCGCCTCTCGCGGACCTCGACCCGTACCTCGTCTCCCGTCGAAACGATGCCCGTTTCCGTAAGCGCGAGCGCGATGCTCTTCCCCAGCGTCGGAGAGAATGTGCCCGAGGTCACGGCTCCGATGGTGACCGCATCGTCCTCGCTGTCGGGCCGCATCACCGCGCAGTGCTGCCGGGCGATGGCGCGCTCCATCTCAAGGGCGATGAGCTCTCTCGGAGCGCCGCCGCGCTTCTGCCCGAGAAGCGCCTCGCCGCCGATGCCAGCAGGATTCTTCTCGCGCACCGCCCATCCCACCCCGCCCTCGACAGGAGAGATATCCTCGGAGAGCTCATGGCCGTACAGCGGATAGCAGGCCTCCAGTCGGAGGGAGTCGCGAGCGCCAAGTCCCGCGGGATGCAGTCCCCCTGATTTCCCGGCGTCGAGGAGAAGCTTCCACAGTCTCGAGGCGTGCGCGCTCCTGGTGTAGAGCTCGAATCCGTCCTCGCCGGTGTACCCCGTGCGGGAGACGAGCGCGAGAATCCCCCGGATGTCCACGAGCATCGCGTGGAATCGCGCCAGGCTTCCCACATCGCGGCCGAGCGGTTCGAGAATCTCCCTTGCCTGCGGCCCCTGGAGCGCGAGCATCGCGACGCCGCTGCCGATGTCCTCGATGGCAGTCTCGCGCGGACCTTCTTTCCTCCATTCCGCGAGGAGCCTGCGCAGCCATGCGAGGTCCTTCGGGGTGTTCGCGGCGTTGACCACGACCATGTAAGCATGGCCGGCTTTCCTGGCGGGCAGCGCCCCCGCGCAGTCCATGCCGCTGATGTTGTAGACGAAGAGGTCGTCCACGGTTCCGCCGCTCGGGGTGCACATGGGGCTGTAGAGCGCCTCTCCCGGCGGGCACCGGGCGAGGTCGTTGGTGAGGGCCTGCTGGAGGAACGCTTCTGCATCCTCTCCGGTGACGAGGAACTCTCCCATGTGACTGGTGTCGAACAGCCCTGCGGCTGTCCTCGTGGCGATGTGCTCCGCGATGATGCCGGTGTACTGCAGCGGCATGAGAAAGCCGCCGAACTCCACCATCTTGCCCCCGAGCGCGAGGTGCGCGTCATGGAGCGGACTTGTGAGCGCTACCATACTCCCCGTCCAGAATCCCTCCGGGCGTTATATATAGATTTTGCGTCTCCGGCCGCCCTGCAGCGTGTCTCCGGACTTCGGCCGCGATGCCGCGCGAGTTCCTCGTTGTCCCGCCGGCATGGCGGACATCCTTCGCAATGTGGCCGCGTCTCCCCAGCCGTACTGAACGTCCGTGCGGCTCCGGCGGACAAAGCGTTATAAAGCGGCCGGCGATTCCCCTCTCGGGGGTGTGGGACATGAACAAGCTCGATTTTGGGACTGATGCCAGGGAGAAGCTCGCCATGGGCGCGGACAAGCTCGCGCAGGCGGTGACCGCGACGCTCGGCCCGGGCGGCAGGGAAGTCATCATCCAGACGCAGTGGGGCTCTCCGACAGTCACGAAGGATGGTGTCACGGTGGCGAAGGCCATCGAGCTGGAGGACGCTCTGGAGAATCTTGGCGCGACGCTCCTGAAGGAGGCCGCCATCAAGACCAACGATACCGCGGGGGACGGCACCACGACCGCGACCTTGCTCGCGCAGAGCATGTACCGCGCAGGGCTCAAGGCCATCGAGTCCGAGAACGTCAATCCCGTGTACCTGCGCCGGGGCATCGAGCAGGCTGTTCGGGCCATCGGTGAGCAGCTCTCCTCCCTGAAGCGCGACGTGCGCGACGCGGAGGAGATACGCAATGTGGCGCTGATATCCTCCAACCACGACGAGAGCATCGCGGATATCATCAGCATCGCCATCAGCGGCGGCACCCTCCGGAAGGGAGAGGAGGACGCCGCGGAGTACCAGGGTGTCGGACCTAACGGCGTCATCACGGTGAAGGAGGGCAAGACCAGCGACACCTCGCTGGAGTTCGTCGAGGGCTACGAGTTCGACCGCGGCTTCCGGTCGCCTTACTTCATCACCAATCCGGAGCGGCTCTCCGCGGAGCTCCCGGCGCCGCATATCGTGCTCTACGACGGCAAGATGGGGCTGCCCGAGGTGGTGAAGGTGCTCGAGGAGGGCATGAAATCGGATCCTCGACCGTTCCTCTTCATCGCGGAGGATTTCGACGAGCAGGCTCTTGCGACTTTGGTGCTCAACACCCTCAAGGGGCACATCCGCGCCGCGGCGGTGAAGGCGCCCGGCTTCGGGGACAGGAGGAAGGCCCTGCTCGAGGACATCGCCATCGCGACAGGCGGAAAGGTCATCTCGTCTGAGGCAGGCCTGTATCTGGAGAAGATGACATCTGCGGCGGTCCTGGAATGCCTGGGTTCCGCGGACGAGGTTACCGTGGGAAAGGACGCGACCACCATCCTCGGAGCGCGCGCAGCGCCAGGTGCGGTGGAGAGCCGTGTCCGGCTGCTGGAGAAGGAATCCGAGGCGACCGCCTCGGACTACGATAAGGAGAAACTCCAGGAGCGCATCGCCAAGCTCGCGGGGAAGGTCGCGGTCATCAACATCGGCGCATACACCGAGATGGAGATGAAGGAGCGCAAGTACCGCGTCGAGGATGCGATGAACGCCACCCGCGCAGCGTCCAAGGAGGGCATCGTCCCCGGCGGCGGGGTGGCGTATCTCCGTCTCGCCCAGGGTCTTGAGGAGCGCATCGCCGCAGAGAAGGACCCTTCGACGAAGAAGGGGGTGCAGCTCGTCGCGGACGCCCTGCGCCAGCCGGCGTACCACATCGCGAAGAACGCGGGCGCCGATGCGGATGCGGTGCTCAAGAGGCTCTCCGCCGGTAAGGAGGCCTTCGGCTATGACGCGCTGCGGCAGGAGTACGGGGACATGTACACGCTCGGGGTCATCGACCCCGCGCTCGTGGTGCGCTCGGCGATAGAGAACGCGGCGTCTGTCGCGGTCCACCTGCTGAACGCCGAATGCGCAGTCACCGTGATACCGGAGAAGAAGGACGAGCCCGCGCACGAGGAGTGAGCCCGTCGGTGGGTGGCCCCTTTGCTTGCGGCCGGAATGCCCGAGGATTTCCGCGCTTGCTCGCGGCATGCCGGGCATTCCCGGCGCGGCCGCCGGGAGTCCCAAAACCTTTTAAACCGGACAGTATTCACACTTAAATAGTGAGTAATCGGAGGTATTTGCATGGCACTCGACGACACGCTCCATGAGCATCCGGATGGAATGTTCGACAGCCCCCTGGACTTCGCCCGCTCGCGATACGGGGAGCGGGACTACCGCTACTTCGATCTAGGGGGCCATGAAGTCACTCCGGACATCGGGGAGTCCCGTATCGCGCTCCGCTACAAGGACGAGATTGAGGGCGCCCTCGCTTCGGGAGAGAATGTGGTCATCACCTTCCAGCGCGACCAGCTCACGGAGAGCCGGGGGGATGTCTGGGACCTCCGCCAGAAACTCAGCAGGCAGCGGGGCGCGTCTGCGCTCGTGAGAGAAATCAGCTATGACGGCAAGCCCGAAGTCCGCTACTTCCTGCTTTTCTCGAACGACTAGGGTCCTGGGAGCCTCCGGCCGTCATGCCGCACGAGTTCCGGGCTGTCTCGGCGGGATGCTGGATATTCTCCGCATGGCGGCCGGCAACAGGCGTTTTGCCCTGCGTCCCTCCGCGCAAACTTTAAATAGCCCCGGCCTTTCCACCTTTCCTGCGAGAGACGAAGAGGCTGTGACTTCTTCCGTTATCAGATGAAACCATTGTTGCCGACCCTCCGCGAGAGGAAACGATATCTCGTGGTCGAGGTCGTATCGGAAAAGCCAGTGACGTGGAGTGGCGCGAGACGCGCCATGGCCCGCGCTGGGCTCAATTCGCTCGGGGAGTTCGGGCTCTCCCGTGCCGGCCTCCGTTTCCTGGATGAAAAATGGGAGCAGTCGCGCCAGCGGGGCGCGCTCCGCGTGGCGCACACCTCTCTCGATGCGGTGCGCGCATCCCTCGCCTTCGTCCAGGAGATTGATGGGCAGCCCGCCCTGCTGCGCTCAGTGGGCGCCTCAGGGATGCTGCATCGCACTGAACGCTATCTGAAGGAGGAATGACCATGGAGACCATGCCCCACCAGTTGATGGGATACGACAGAGCAATCACCATGTTCAGCCCGGACGGCAGGCTGCTCCAGGTGGAGTACGCCAAGAAGACCGTGAAGCAGGGCTCCACCGCCATCGGGCTCACCGCGACCGACGGCGTCGTCCTGGTCACGGACAAGCGCATCGTGGACAAGCTCATGGTGCCGGAGTCTATCGAGAAGATCTGGCAGGTGGACGAGCACATGGGCGCGACCGCCTCGGGCATCCTCTCCGATGCACGGGTGCTCATCGAGCGGAGCCAGCTCAAGGCGCAGCAGCACCGCGTGGTGTACGGCACGCCCATCGACGCCCTCTCGGTGGTGAAGGACATCTGCAACCTCAAGCAGATATGCACCCAGAGCGGAGGGCTGCGCCCCTTCGGCGTGAGCATCCTCATCGCCGCCGTTGATGCGGCGGGGCCGAGGCTCTTCGAGACCAATCCGACGGGGATTTACTTCCAGTACAAGGCGACCTCCATCGGCGAGGCGGAGACCGAGGTGGACGAGATACTCATCAAGGAGTATCACGAGAGCATGGACGTCAACGACTGCCTGCGTCTCGCCCTCCGTTCCCTCTACCGCACCCTGAAGGACTTCGAGCTCCGGCGCATCGACGCGGCGGTCATCAGCACGAAGGACAAGCAGTTCCGCAAGGTCCCCCAGGGCGAGCTGGAGAAGATGTTCAACGAGGTCAAGCAGAAGACGAAGCCGGACAGGACCGAGAAGCGCAAGAAGGAGCCCAGCGAGGAAGAGGAGGAGGACAATCCCGACCTCGGGTGAGCGCCATGCACGGAAGAGAGACCTTCGACAAGGACAGGATTCACATCAACGTCGCGCGCCTCAGGAAAGGAGGCCAGACCTTCGAGGTCGTCGTTGACGCGGACCAGGCAGTCGCCTTCCGGGAGGGGAGGCTGAAGGATTTCCGCGAGGTGGTGAAGAGCCAGGAGGTCTTCACCGACGCCAAGAAGGGGGAGCGCGCCCAGGAGTCGCACTTCGCCCAGGTGTTCAACACCACCGACAAGGACGAGGTCCTCAGGATGATCCTGTCCGAGGGCGAGATTCAGCTCACCGCCGAATACCGGCAGAAGCTCCGTGACGCGAAGAAGCGGCAGATCATCACCATCATCCACCGCAACGGCGTCGACCCGAAGACGCATCTCCCCCATCCGGTGACGCGGCTGGAGAACGCCTTCGAGGAGGCCAAGGTCCATCTCGACGAGTTCCGGCGCGCGGAGGACCAGGTCCAGGATGTCCTGAAGAGCCTGAGGCTGGTGCTGCCCATCAAGTTCGAGCTTGTGGAGGTCGCGCTGCGCATCCCGGCCCAGCACGCGACGAGGGCCTATGGCACCGTCAAGAGCTACTGCAAGATACTGCGCGACGAGTGGCTGTCCGACGGCACGTGGAGCGCGGTGGTGGAGCTTCCGGCTGGCCTGAGGGACGAGCTCTTCGACGAGCTCAACAGGCAGACGCACGGCAATGTGGAGTCCAGAGTAGTACAGACAAGGTGATAGACATGGAACAAGGTTCATTCGACAACAGGGGCCCCAGGCGCTTCGGCGGTCCGCGCGGCCCGCGCCGATTCGGCGGCCCGCGCCGTGACGGTCCAGGGTATGGTGGCCCGCGTCGCGATGGCCCCCGCTACGGCGGCCCCCGCGACGGCCCGCGTGATGGCCCGCGCGAGGAGCGGCAGGAGTACCCGGAAGAGCGGCCCCAGGAGCAGCCCGAAGAGCTTCCTCCCGAAGGACCTCCCGAGAACGCAGCGCCGCCGCTCGTGAAGGAGCGCGAAGTGGTGGTGCCGGGACAGGAGCTGTGCATCGGCCTCGATTACCTCCCGAGCAGCGGCACCTACCGTCTCAACGACAAGATACTCGCCTCGCTCTACGGCCTGGTGCAGTTCCGCGGCCGGCTGGTGAGCATCATCCCCCTCTCCGGGAGATACCATCCCGTGCAGGGAGACGTCGTCGTCGGCAAGGTGAGCGATATCCTCATCAGCGGCTGGCGCCTGGAGATAAACTCCGCGTACAGCGCGGTGCTGGGCATCGTGAACACCGTTGGGTACATCCGCAAGGGAGAGGACCTCACCCGCTACTTCAAGATAGGCGACTATATCGTGACCAAGATTATCAACGTGACCAGCCAGAACCTCATCGATGTCACCATGAAGGGCCCCGGGCTGCGGAAGCTCACCGGCGGCAGGATTGTCACGGTGGTGCCGAGCAAGGTCCCCCGGCTCATCGGGAAAGGCGGCTCCATGGTGGATGAGATCCAGAAGGCCACGCAGTGCGAGATTGTGGTGGGGCAGAACGGCGCAGTGTGGCTGCAGGGCCAGCCGGAGAGCGAGCTTCTCGCCGTCGAGGTCATCCGCAAGATACAGGCGGAGTCCCATCTCTCCGGGCTCTCCCAGCGCGTCACGGATTACCTGAAAGAGCGCGGCGCGACTCCTGCACCAGAGGTGACCCCATGAGCTACAAAACCAGAGTGGACGGCCGCGCCCTCGACCAGACCAGGGACATCGAGGCGAAGGCGGGAGTGATTGGACGCGCAGACGGCTCAGCCTATTTCAAGATAGGCAACACCGTCGCGTACGCCGCGGTCTACGGGCCGAGGAACCTCCATCCGAGGTTCATGCAGGACCCCACAAAGGGAATCCTTCGCTGCCACTACAACATGATGCCCTTCTCGGGCTCCGGGGACCGCGTGCGGCCCGGGCCGAGCAGGCGCTCCAAGGAGATTTCCCTGGTGATGGAGAAGGCCCTGCTGCCCGTCCTCAGCCTGGGCGATTTTCCCAATGCCGTGGTGGATGTCTTCGTGGAGTTCCCCCAGACGGACGCGGGCTCGCGGTGCGCTGGCATCAGCGCGGCGAGCATCGCGCTTGCGGACGCAGGCCTTGCCATGAAGGACCTCGTGCCGGCAGTCTCTGTCGGCAGGGTGGAGGACAAGATTCTGGTGGACCTCAACTACGCGGAGGAGAGCTACGAGGGTGAGGTCGCCGATATCCCCATGGCGATGATACCCAACACCGGTGAGATAACCCTGCTCCAGATGGACGGCAAGGTTAGCAAGGAGATGCTGCTCGACGCCCTCCGCATGGGGAAGGACGCCCTGCTCCGCATCCACAAGGTGCAGCAGGAGGCCCTGAAGGCCAAGTACAGAGGTGGCGGAGATGAATGAGATCATGCGCAGCACAGTCGGCCGCACCCTCTCGCAGGGCATCCGCGACGGCAGGAGGGACCTCCTGTCCTACCGTCCCGTGGAACTGAAGACCGGCATCAGCGCGAACGCCGAGGGCTCTGCCCACGTCAAGATAGGCACCACCGAGGTGTTCGTCGGCGTGAAGCTCGCGGTGGAGAGGCCCTATCCGGACACCCCGAACAAGGGGATGCTCGCCGTGAACACCGAGCTGCTCCCGCTCTCGAGCCCGGAGTTCGAGACAGGCCCTCCTGCCATCCTCGCCATCGAGCTGTCGCGGGTGGTGGACCGCGGCATCCGGGAGTCCGGCTACCTGGACATGGACAAGCTCAACATCACCCCCGGGGAAGAGTCCTGGAGCATCTTCATCGACATCTGCACCCTGAACAGCGACGGCAACCTCTTCGACGCCGCGGCGCTCGGCGCGCTGGTCGCCCTGCGGGACGCGAAGTTCCCGAAGCGTGAAGGCAAGAAGCTCAACTACAAGGAGCACAAGGGGAAGCTGCCGCTCAAGGAGATGCCCATCTCGGTGACCGTGCTCAAGATAGGCTCGCACCTCCTGGTGGACCCGGACCGGGAGGAGGAGGAGGTCTATGACGCCAGGCTAACCGTCGCCGTGCTGCCGGACGGCAATCTCTGCGCACTGCAGAAGGGTGGCGACGCTCCTCTCAGCTTCGATGATATCGAGCGCATGGTATCCATCGCGCAGGACAAGAGCAAGGAGCTCCGGAAGCTCGTCGAAAGCGTCCGTTAGCGTCTCGCCCGGGGAGCATCTCCAGGCGGTTCACGAGCTGGTCTGACAGGCTGCCAAGCTCCCCTCCGAGGTCGGCTGTGAGAACGCGTGCGGCCCGAGCTGTCTCGTTGGTGCGACTTCCGAAGCAGCTCGGCCGTCACCGGCCGTTTCTACGAGAAAGGCAGCAGCCCGCCCACGAACGGCTCGATGAAGGCCCAGATGTAAGGTGCCGCGACGACCAGGACGCCTATCAGCAGTAGGTGGAACTTGCTCTCCCCCACGGAGGTGTGCGGCACCAGCGCGGCCGCCGCGCCCGTCTTGAGGGCGGCGAGCAGCCCGATGACCACGCGGATGCCGAAATCCACCATGCTGTTCTCGGTGATGGCGAACGGCAGGAGACCGAGCACGAACGAGATGTTCATGCTGGCGAAGACGAAGAGGAACATCACCGGGATGGCGTGTAGGCTGTGGGAGAGCCACATGCCTGGCTCGTCCCGGGCGAGGAGGACGAGCTCCACCAGCCCGATAAGGATGCCCATCACCACCGCGGGCACGATGAGCAGTTCTGCCATGACCCTGCCTTGCGAATGTGCATATTTAAACCTTTGTATGGCGGCCCAGAAACCCTCAGATTCCTCTGCCGCAGAATATCCGCGTGGTCTGGGCGGTTACTGTCAGCAATGGGGCCAGAAACCCGGACAGCTAGCCCGTGCGGACCGCGCCGCTCCTGCCCAGGTCCTGTATCCTGGCGCGGAGGTGCTCGATGGTCTTGCTGTTGTCCTGCTGGGTCATGAGGGTGCCGCACTCGGGGCACTTGAAATCGTACTCCATGGCCCGCTCGAATTCCAGACGCGAGCACATGCTGGTGCAGATGAAGAAGGCGTTGAGGTTCTGCTCCTCCCTGCGGAGGCGCTCCTTGAGGGCAGCGACGCGCTCCAAGTGGAGCCTGTCCTTCAGCTCCACCACGCGGGAGGGATTGAATGTCCAGTAGCTGATATACCATCCTTTCTCCTTGTCCTTCTTGCGGTGATAGGTCACGAGATGCATGCCGTGGAGGCGATACAGCATGTTCCGAGCCTCGTTGACCTCGATATCAATGCTCTCGGCTATGGTGAACTCGGAGATGTTCCTCTTGCCCTTCAGATACGCAATGAGGGGCAGAACGTCCTCGCCGACCACTTCTGAGACGACTTCTTTGACCAGCTTATCATGAACACGCATTACACATATAAGAACGCAGCAACTATTTAAATGTTTCTATTATTGACTATTACACAGTTATTATTTTTAGGTAATTTTTTGAGTTGCGCTGCATGACATCATCGGAGCATCCGACTGTGCGTCCGCAAGGTGTCTCATCTTGCGGCCCCTTTCACGGAGAGAAAACTTAAATAGCTTCCGATGGCAGGATGACGGAATGGAGCAGGGCAAAACCAGCCAGGGGGCAGCTCACGGGAGGCAATTCCGGGTGTGGAAGCCTCTTGTCATGATGCTCGGCGTCGTCCTGTTTTCCATAGCTGCCAATCTCACCCAGCTCGGGCTGACTGACGCCCTGCTCAGCCAGTCCGGAGTGCGGCTGGCGGCAAGCGTCGGGCGGAGCGTCTGGATTCTCCATGTCCTCTTTGCCGTGGTCATGGGCGGCCTCTCCGGAGCAGCGGTCATCGCCCTGTACCTCCTGAGGGAGCGACAGCGCGACGAGGCGGAGCACCGTGCCGAGCATCTCCAGCGCCTGGTGGAGGAGAACACCGCGCAGCTCAGCGATGCCAAGGAGCATCTCGAGTTGAGGGAGCAGACCGCAGCCCTGGCTGCCAAGGTCGGAGAGCTGGAGAGGCTTCGCTCAGCGTCCCAGCGGTCGCTGACGGAGCAGCAGGAGGCCTACCTCCAGCTCAAGGAGGAGAAGAACAAGAGCCAGCAGCTGATTCAGGAGCTCAAGCAGCTGGAGGTGCGGAAGGACGAATTCATCTCCATCGCCTCGCACGAGCTGAAGACGCCCGTCACCTCTATTCGCGGCTTCGTGCAGCTCCTTCTGGAGCGCCGGCAGGAGCTTTCTCCGGAGAGCGGGCAGTTCCTGGACATCATCTCGAGGGACACGGACAGGCTCAGCGAGCTTATCGCCACTATTCTCGACCTGTCGCGGCTGGACCTCCACAGGCTCGCCTTTGTCTACGAGCGCACGAACGTGGTTTCGCACCTGAAGGAGACGGTCGCTTTCCTGGAGCCCCGGCTGCGGGAATCTCAGCTCACGCTCCGACTCGTGACAGGCAAGGGGGCGCAATTCGCCGTCATCGACCAGGCGAGGGTGCAGCAGGTCATTCTCAACCTGCTCACGAATGCCATCCGCTACAGTCCGCAGGGCGGAGTCATCACGGTCTCGCTGACGCGGAGCGCGCATCACCTGCACTACAAAGTCACGGACCGGGGGCCGGGCATCGCCAAGAAGGACCAGGCACGGCTTTTCCGGCGATTCTCCCATGCGGGCTCCGTCCTGACCCGCAAGGCGGGTGGCACCGGCCTAGGCCTTGCCATCGTCAAGGAGCTCACTCAGGGCATGGGGGGCACGGCGACGCTGCACAGCAGCCTGGGGAAGGGCACCAGCGTTAAGGTCATTCTCCCCCTGCGGCCCGTCAGGACAGAGTCTTCCGGACCTGCTTGAGCAGGGCGTCGTTGTCGAACGGCTTCGTGATATAGCCGTCGGCCTTCAGCTGCTTGAGCACTTCCTGCCCCACCTCGGAGAAGCGGGCGACCGTGATGAAGATGACCTTCAGGGCCTTGGTCTTCGGGTCCTGCCGCAGCTTCTCCAGGATCTCGCGGCCGGACATGCCTGGCATCATCATGTCGAGCAGCACCAGGTCCGGCCTGAAGGCTTTCACTGCGGCGAGGCTCTTCTTCCCGTCCTCTGCGGTCTCCACCACGAAGCCGGCGCGCTCGAGAATCGTCTTCATGAGCAGGAGGAGATGGGGCTCGTCGTCAACGACCAGGATGCGCTTCGCCATCGGGTAGACCTCGTGCGCCGGACTTGATAAAGTTTTCTAACGGCGCGGCCCCCCAGGAGTCAGTAGAGAGTCGGCCGCCTTGCTGAGAATGCCCGCGATTCCGGCCAGACCGCCAGAAATCCTCGTGGCGGCCGAGCTGCGGCAGCGCGCCTACTGGATGCTGTGCACCACGAGGCCCTTCGCGCTTATCTCCAGAGGATGGATGTCCTCATCGTTGCGCGTCCGCCGCATCTTCCGGACCAGGAGGCTGCGAGAGTACTGGGAGCCGAGCGATTCGAAGGTGATGTGGACGACTCCCGTGCTGACGAACGCGGAGACCGTGTCGCTCGCGAGCACTCCTTCGTCACTCGCCTGGGAGATGAGCAGGGTGGTGGTGTCCATCTTCTTCACGGTGCCGAGGAAGCGGTAGAGGAAATTTGCCATGGAGTAGCCGCTCACTTCGGATGGGCCTTCGCGTGTGGGCACGTTGACCGCGAGCGTGGTGAGGGAGTCGATGACCAGCCGCTGCACCTTGTGCTCCTGAATAAGTTCGAGAATCTCCTTCGCTGTCGAGCGGCCTATGCTGTCCGGGGTGACGGTGATGATGGAAAGGAGTCCCTCCTTCTCCAGCTTCTCCAGGTCCCATCCGAACTGGCTGGCCTGCTCCAGCAGCTCCTGCCGGTTCTCCTCGAACGAGACGTAGGCGCCCCGCTCCTTGGATTTAGTGGCCCCATTGTAGAGGTACTGGAGGGCGAAGAGGGTCTTTCCCGTTCCTGGGGTGCCGCTGAGCAGGACGGCGCTGCCCTTCGGGAATCCGCCCTGGACCAGCTTGTCAAAGCCCGGAATCCCCGTAGGCACCCGCTCTGTGGTCATGTTCGCCCTCGCTTGTTGGTCCGCTTCGCGCGCATCCTCTTCTGCTCCGCAAGGAATGGCGGGTGCTTGTCCACCATGAAAATGAGGAAGTACTTGTCGCCGTTCTCGACCACCTGGGCCTTCGCCGGCTTTGTGAGCTCCCCGGAGAGGAGCAGCTCGCGGAGGTCCTTGGGCACCAGCAGGTAGGTGGTCGCTTCGTTTTTCCCGCGCCGGATGAGGCGGCTTCGCAGCTGCATCTGTGCTTCCGCGAAGAGATAGACGCGGCTGATCTGCCCGCCGAGCTGCAGCGCGTCCTGGTAGGGGAGCTGGACCTCGAAGACGACCTTGCCGTTCTCCGAAAGTCTTGTCCCGAGCACCTCTCCCATGGGCGGGGCAAACGGCGGGCGATTCATAAACTTTTCCCTGGAATATTATCCGAGGTGGCAGCCCAGACAATCTGAAGCCATATGTACTCAATAGTAGTTGAATATTCAAGAAATTATTATCCTGATATCATTGGAAGGGATAAACATGTAGAAAGGCTTAAATGGCCCCGGGGCAGGTGGAAGCATATGGGAACTTCCCCGGACATCGCGCTCGTCGCCAGGAACCAGGCGGAGCAGCTGGGCGCATTCCTCCACGACGCGGGACGGAAGGCTCCGGAGAAGATCCGCGTGTGGGACGAGACCCTGCGGGACGGGGAGCAGAGCCCGGGGGTGTGCTTCACTGCCGAGGACAAGCTCGATATCGCGAAGCTGCTCGACGGGATGGGGGTGGCGGTCATCGACGCGGGCTTTCCGATGGTGTCCGAGGAGGAGCGGCGTGCCATCACCGCCATCGCCCGCGAGGGGCTCTCGGCCGCGGTGGGGGCGACGGTCCGTGCCGTCCCGGCAGATATCGACGCAGCGCTGCGGTGCGAGGTCCGCGAGGTGCACATGTTCCTTCCCACGAGCGGGCTGCATCTCCGCCACAAGCTCGGCATCAGCGCCGAGGACGCCATCTCGCGCGCCGTCGCCGCCGTGGAGCACGCGAAGCGTCATGGTCTCGTGGTGGATTTCATCGCGGAGGACGCCACCCGCACGCCCATGGAGTATCTCCTGCGGTTCTACCGCGCGGTCATCGACGCAGGCGCGGACAGGGTCATGCTCACCGACACCGTGGGGGTGATGAGTCCCGAGGCGATGTTCCGCTTCTCCCGCATGGTGATGGACGCCCTGGGCAAGAAGGCCGAGTTCGCGGTCCACTGCCACAACGACTTCGGGCTTGCGGTCGCGAACACCCTGGCTGCAGTGCTCGCCGGAGCCACCTATCCCACGGTGACGGTGAACGGCATCGGCGAGCGCGCGGGCAACGCGGCCTTCGAGGAGACCGTGATGGGACTTGAACATCTTTATGGCATCCGGACAGGCATCGCCACCGAGCGCCTTGCCGAACTCTCCCTGCTTGTGGAGCGCAGGAGCGGGATGTTCAACCAGCCGCACAAGCCCGTGGTGGGGTTCAATGCCTTCCGGCACGAGTCCGGCATCCACGTCGATGGGGTGCTGCAGCACACCGGCACCTACGAGCCCATCCAGCCCGAGGAGGTCGGATGCTGCCGCTCGTTCGTGCTGGGAAAGCATTCCGGGCGCAGCCTGGTCACGGCGCTCCTCGCCTCTCGGGCGCTGACTGCGAGCGAGGAGCAGGTCCGCGCCATCGCCGAGGATGTCAAGCTCACGAAGGAGCGCTCTCCGCGGGAGCGCATCCACCGCACTGCCCACGAGCGCGATGCCTATCATCGCGAGGTGCTCGGCTTTCCCGAGGAGCAGTTCTGGCAGCTCGTCCAGCGGCACCTGGGGAATGCGGCATGAGCCAGACCCTCGCGGAGAAGCTGCTTTCCCGCGCGGCCGGAAGGGTACTGGCCGCGGGCGAGACCGCGACGTGCAGGGTGGACCTCGCGATGGTGCACGAGGCCGGGGCGCAGATGCTCGGGCCGCTGGGCGCGATGGGCGTGCGCCGGGCATGGAATCCTGAGCGGATTGTCGCGGTCATCGACCACTGGGCTCCTGCGTCCAACGAGAAGGCGGCGGTCATGCATCAGCGCGTGCGAGAACTCGTGCGCTCGTACGGCATCTCCCGTTTCTACGACCTCGGCAACCAGGGGGTCTGCCACCAGATTCTCGTCGAGCAGGGCCACGTGAGCCCCGGGATGCTCGTGGTGGGGACGGATTCGCACACCACCATGGCCGGCGCGCTGGGCGCCTTCGCGACGGGCATCGGGCCGACGGAGATGGCCGCGGTGTTCGGCCTCGGAGAGCTCTGGATGCGGGTGCCGGAGAGCGTGCTGGTCACCGTGCAGGGCACTCTTCCCCGAGGGGTGAGCTCGAAGGACCTCACCCTGGCGGTGATGCGCGACCTCGGCGTCGATGGCGCGCTCTACCGCGCGGTGGAGTTCACTGGAACGGCCGTCAGCCGCATGCCGGTCTGGGAGCGGTTCACCCTCACGAACATGGCGGTCGAGATGGGCGGGAAGGCCGGCCTCATCACGGCGGACCGGTTGACTGCCGAATACCTCAGGAAAGCTGGCGCGGCCGGGGGCGAGTACTTTGCGCCAGATGAGGATGCGCACTATGCGACAGAGGTGCGCATCGATGCCGAGGCCCTGGAGCCGCTCGTCGCGGTCCCGCATTCTCCCGACAGGGTGCAGTCCGTCTCCTCCCTTGGAGAGGTGCGGATTGACCAGGCCTTCCTCGGCAGCTGCACCAATGGCCGGCTGGAGGACCTGAGGATTGCCGCGGGGCTGCTCAAGGGCAGCCGCGTCGCTGCCGGGGTGCGCTTCATCGTCACTCCTGCATCGCACTCCATCTACCGGGCGGCGCTGGCCGAGGGGCTCATCGCGGACTTCGCCGATGCGGGGGCCATCGTCACTCCCGCCGGGTGCGGCGCCTGCTTCGGAGGCCACATCGGAGTCCTCGGTCCCGGTGAGGTGTGCATCTCCTCTTCCAACAGGAATTTCTCTGGAAGGATGGGCAGCGCCCAGGCAAGCATCTACCTCGCCTCTCCTGCGGTGGTCGCGGCATCCGCCATCGCAGGGAAGATAGTCGCGCCGGAGGGACTCTGATGCTCGCCCTCAAAGTGGGAGACCATGTCAACACCGACATGATAGTTCCTGGGCGCTACCTGGCCATTCTGGACCCCGAAGAGCTTGCGAAGCATGTCCTGGAAAGCCTCGACATGCCCGCCCGCATCCGTCCCGGAGATGTGCTCATCGCCGGGCACAACTTCGGGTGCGGCTCCAGTCGTGAGCACGCTCCCATCGCACTCAAGGCGGCAGGCATCTCTGCGGTGCTCGCGGAGAGCTTCGCCCGGATATTCTTCCGGAACGCTATCAATGTCGGGCTGCCGGTCATCGTCTGCCCGGGCATCTCCCGGCTCCCGGACGGCTGCGAGATAGAAGTGGTCGGGCGGGTTGTCCGTGCCGCCGGCCTGGAGCTGCCTTTCGTCCCTCTCAGCGCGGAAGTGCAGGAGATTCTGGACGCGGGAGGCCTGGTGGAGATGGTGCGGAGGAGACTCGCATGATTGCCGTGCTGCCTGGAGACGGCATCGGGCCGGAGGTCATCCGCGAGGCGGTGGCGGGTATGGACGCCGCCGCATGCGCGCTCGGGCTGGAGCTCACTTTCGAGCAGTTTCCGTGCGGTGCAGCTCAGTACCAGCGGACAGGGCGGCAGTGGTCGAGAGGCGCCCTCCGCGCGTGCAGGCGCGCGGAGGCTGTGCTCTTCGGCGCGGTGGGGCTTCCGGGAGTGACGCTCGATGACGGCAGGGCTGCAGGAGCTGATGTGCTCTTCGGCCTCCGCCAGGGGCTGTATGCGAATGTCCGGCCGGTGAAGCTTATGCCGGGCGTACGGCCCCTCCTCGGCGGCCGTCCGTCCGCAGTGCGTCCCGAGGATGTCAATCTTGTCGTAGTGCGGGAGAACACCGAGGGGCTCTATGCGCCATTCGCCCCCCTGCTCCCCAAGGGCCCTGAGGCAAGGGATGTCCGGACCATCACCCTGTCTGCCAGCAGGAGGATCATCCGGCACGCCTTCTCCCTCGCGGCGGCGCGAAATAAGCGCGTGACGTGCGTGGACAAGAGCAATCTCCTCGCCGGCTGCGTGCTGTTCTCCCAGGCGTTCCAGGACATCGCGACGAGGCATCCCCAGGTGAAGACGGACCATCTCTTCATCGACGCTGCCATGCCCGCCCTCCTGCGCAATCCCGCGGCGTACGACGTGCTCGTGACCACCAACCTCTTCGGGGACATCCTGTCCGACCTCGCCTCGGTGCTCGGCGGAGGCCTCGGGACCGCGCCCAGCGCTAATCTCGGGACGAAGCGGGGCATGTTCGAGCCGGTGCACGGCAGCGCGCCGGACATCGCGGGGAAGGATACCGCCAATCCCGTCGGAGCGGTGCTCTCGGGAGCGATGCTCCTGGAGTGGCTGAGCAGGAAGGGGGAGTGGCGCTACCAGGTGGCGGGGTCGCTCCTCGAGCAGGCTGTGCGCGATGTGACCTCGCGGGGGATATGCACTCCCGACATAGGGGGGACGGCGCGGTGCAGCGAGGTCGGAGCGGCGATAGTGGAGAGCGTGGCAGCGAACGCGAAGAAGATGAGGGACGCGAGATGAAGACATCAAGTGTGCTTGTGAACTACTGCGGCTATCCAAACTCGGTGAATAATCTCATGCTCGACAACGGGATGGCGAACCTCGCGGGCAGCCTGCTGGAGAATGGCCATGAGACTCTCATCATGGATTTTGCCACACTGGACACCGTGCGCAACTTCTATCCCGTGAAATTCCACGCTGAGCTGAGTTCCCTCGTAGAGAATATCATGTCATCATTCCGAAACCATCGAGAGCCTGAGTCCTCGGCCCTTGAGCGGCTGCGAGAGATTGAGATACATGTTGAGGACTTCCAGCGGGAGAAGCTGGGAGTTCTGACCCGTCAACTGATGAGAACGGTCGCGGAACGTAAATGTGACTTTGTGGGATTCAAACTCTGGACTGGAGAGGGCTTTATTGGCTCCATTGCGATGGCTCAGAGCCTGCGTGAAGAGTTTCCTGACCTCAAGATTTACGCAGGTGGCCCTCATAATGATTACTTCAAGCAGCTGTCCTTACAGGAGGCGAATGTCTTTGATGCAATCATCTATGGGGAGGGAGAGCAGGTTATCCGCCTTTTGGCGGAGCATGCTGTGGGTGAGCGCGACCTTGCCTCGATTCCCAATGTGATATACAACCACAAGGGCCTTGTTGTGACCACAAAGGAGGATATGATTCTCACTCTCGATGACCTGCCTCGCCCTACGTACGATGTCGAGGTGTATCCTGCCATGAAAGGCAACCAGAAAGTCAAGGTGGTACCTGTTGATGAGAGTCGTGGCTGTCCAAAGAAGTGCAATTTTTGTATCCATACCGCGAAGAGCGGCAACCGATGGCGGCTCAAGGACGCCACTCGTTTTGTGCAGGAACTGGCGTGGATGAGCGACCAGTACGGTTTTCATGTTTTTCGCTTCGCGGGCTCGAACACACCCTCAAAGCTGCAGAGGGAGATTGCCCACGAGCTGAAGCAGCGGCAGCTTAACTTCACCTACGGTGCCTTCACGACGGCCGGATATCTGCGAGACTACTCTGAGCTGAAACAGGCAGGGTGCTACGCCCTCTTCTTCGGGATAGAGTCCGGCAGCCAGAGGCTGCTCGATGAGGTCCATCGCAAGGGTGTGACGCGCGAGGTTATGCTCGGTAGCCTGAAGAAATGTAAAGCTTCTGGCATCTTCACCGTTGCGAGCCTCATCGTCCCTTCTCCTATGGAGGACGAACGGAGCCGTCAGGATACCGTGAATCTCATCCTTGAATCCCGCCCGGACACCGTTCTTATTAATCTGCCCGGCCTTGTGCATGGGACCGCGTGGGGAAACAACTATGTCAACTATGGCTTTGAACTTGAGAACCCTTCGACCTTCTACCAAACCATGATGCGCTACCGCGTCAAGAATACATATCCTCCCGAGCTATGGAACCCTCTTCCCTACAAGGTGAACGGAAAAGACTTCCGGGCCATGGTGCAGGAGTCTGGGGATTTTGCCCGGCTTATGACGCGAAATGGGATTCCAGTGGGGATATCCGATGAATTGGCTCTCATCGCGAGCTGCACGGACATGACCCCTGCAGAGTTTCATGAGAAGAATATCAGTGCCTTTTCAGCCGCTGATTTCGATAAGATAGAATCACTGGTCCGCGCTGTGAACAGGGGTGCACTCATCAGTTAGATTTTGCGTCGCACAGGAGGGCCAAGAGGGTCAAGGTATTTGCTGACATCATGCTTAAATCTCAAAGGCAGCTGTCGAGCGATATCCGGTTTCCGGATATCAAAGGTGCCCTTCTCCCGAATGACAAACTCGCAGTAGGGCTTCCCCGTCGCGATACACTGGGTCTCAATGCAGACAAGCTTCTTGTTACCTGTCTGCTCCTGAAATAGCCCGGTATACGCTCCGAGAATCATGTCATCCACGGGATGCTGCCGCAGCCCAAAGGTATTTTTGTATTCTTCGGCGAACGTGGACTTTACCTTGACGATGAATTCGGGTTTTTTTACATCTGCGCGAATAAGCTCTGTCTCTCCCCCGCCTATCATCTCTCCCTGTTCCAGTTGCATTTTGATTGCCTTCAGGCCTGAAAAGCCGAAACGCTTCTGCGTCATTTTTGCAGCAAGAATGCACTGGGTCTCCATGACCTTGAAGAGGATGGAGCGACCCTGCTGTCCGAACTCATCTTCCAGAAAGCGATGCATGAGGACGAGCACATTAAGACTCCAGAGATAGCAGGGAACATCCATGAGCAACAAGCGGCCATCCCTATACGTGAACAGCTTGGCAATCAAAATCCGTTGTAGAAAACCCGACTTCACGGTCCCGCCACCAAATGCACCTCCCGAATGATGATGATTATACTATATAAACCTGCGGCTTTTAAGCGCTACATCCCCCGTTCGTCCACGAACCGCCTGAGTTTCAGGCCCCCGCCGGACGGCGCGAGCGAGCCTGGTGGGACGAATTCAACCTCCGGGTCCGCAATCATCCTGGCCTTGTCCGTCACGTAGACGAGTTCGCTGCTCTGCGCCTTCAGCGCGGCCAGTACCCTCGCCGCGACACCCTCGGGACGCGCCCCGGGCCGCAGCTCCGCGCGGAGCACCGCGTGGTCGCGCAGGCCGCGCTTGCTCACGATGAACTGGAAGCGTTCGCTCAACTCGGGGACGCTCGTCACGGCGTCCATCACCTGGTGGGGATAGACGTTCGCCGCGCCGAGGGTCATCATGTCGTCGCTCCTTCCGAGGATGTGGCTCATCAGCGGATAGCCGAGGCCGCAGGAGCACTCTCCCAGAAGGGAAATCATATCTCGCATGGCGTAACGTATCATCGGCATGGAATCCTTGAAGAGGCAGGTGACGAGCATCTCCCCCTTCTCCCCGGGTGCGACCGGCTCGCGGGTCTTCGGGTCGACGACCTCGATGATGTATTCATCGGCGAAGTAGTGGAGCCCGCTCTTCTCCTCGCACTCCGCTGCCGCGACCCCTATCTCGGTGCAGCCGTAGCCTTGCAGCACTGTCGTGCTGAAGGCCTCCTCCAGACGGGAGCGCTGCCGCTTCCCGCAGCCTTCTGCTCCCACGACAGCCCGCTTGAGGCCGAGCGCGGGAAAATCCACGCCCGATTCCTCCACCAGTTTCGCTGCGAAGGACGGCGAGGTGATGAGGTACTTCGGACGGTACGCCTTGAGCCGCTCGGCATGCCAGGCCATCGGGAGGCTCATCTCCGCGGGGACGGTCGGGCCGATGCGCTCGCACCCGTTCTGGACGAAGAACGCGGAGGCCCAGGGCCCGTGCGGAAGCGCGGGATAGATGACACCGTCGCCGCGCACCCCGCTGAGGTAGAAGCTCCGCGCGGAGAGCTCGAAGATGCGCTTCTTCTCCTGCTCGGAGACGGCGATGAGCTTGGGCTTCCCTGTGGACCCGGAAGACTCGATGAACCTGGCGATGGTGCTCTGGGGAGCAGAGACCCATCCCCACGGCGCGTTCTCGACGATGTGGCTCTTCTCCACCACAGGAAGCCGCGGAAGGTCGTCGAGAGTCCGGATTTCCGCGGGGTGCACGCCGTGGGAGCGGAGCAGCGCTTCGTACGCCGGGCATCCGCGCGCGGCGGCGCGCACCAGGCTGCGTAATTTCCGCTCCTGCAGCCGCCGCAGGGCCTCGCCTCGCAAGCCTGAGCCCGCGAGGAACTCCCGCCTGACCGCCGCCTCGGACACGCCCTTCCCAGAGCGCTCCCTCTATTTATGTTTTGGGGGGAGGTTATCCGGAAGGAAAGCAAGTTATCCGTGAGATGCGAAAGCATTTATAATCCGCCCCCTGAGGCTCTCCTATGGCCCTGCTCGCAGAGAGAGTCCGCCTGCTGGAGAACTCCTCCATCCGGAGAATGTTCGACGAAGCAGCCAGGAGGCCGGACGCCGCGAATCTCACCCTCGGCCAGCCGGACTTTGATGCCCTGCCCGCGACGCGCTCTGCTGCCCTGCGGCACCTGAGGTCTGCTGAGCCGGCATCCCACGGCGCGGGCCTTCTCTCTCTCCGGAGAGCGGTATCCGTGAAGCTCCGGGAGCGGAACGGCATCCCCGCGAAGCCGGACACCGTGCTCATCACCCCGGGAGTCACTGCCGGCATCCAGCTCCTCTGTCTCGCCCTCTTCCAGCCAGGGGATGAGGTGCTGGTGCCCGACCCGTATTTCGCGGTGTATCCCCACGCCTTGCGTCTTGCCGGCGCGACATCGGTGCCCGTGGACACCTACCCGGACTTCTGCCCTCGTGCCAGCGCGCTGCGGAGGCATCTGACCGAGCGCACCAAGGCTCTCATCCTGAACTCGCCGAACAATCCGACCGGCGCGGTGTACCCGGAGAGAGAGCTGAAGCGCATCGCCCGCTTCGCAGGCGCGAACGGCCTCCTCGTCGTCTCGGACGAGATTTACGAGCCCTTCGTGTTCGAGGGGAAGCATGCGAGCATCGGGGCATACCATGAGGACACGCTCACCCTGAATGGCTTCTCCAAGAGCGCCGGCGTGCCCGGATGGCGCATAGGGTATGCAGCAGGGCCTCCGGCGGTGATTTCTGGGATGCGCAGGCTTCAGGAGCTTACCTGCATGCGAATCCCCGCGTTCGCGCAGAAGGCGATGGTGACCTCCCTCGCGGAGAGCTGCGCCCAGCACGCGGAGCGCTATCGCATGCGCCGGAACCACCTGTGGCGCGCGCTGAGCGGGATGTACAAGCTGATGAGGCCGAGAGGGGCATTCTACGCCTTCCCGGAGGCCCCTGGCGGGAATGGCGATGAGTTCGCGCTTCATGCGCTCGATGAGGGAGTCGTCGTGGTTCCTGGCTCCGCGTTCTCCGCGCGGAACACGCATTTCCGGATCTCGTTCTCGGGAATAGACCTCGCTGCTGGAATCGAGGCCCTGCGTAGGCTCAGCGCAAAAAACGTCGAGGAACCGCTCGGCCGCATTGCGGACAATCCTCGGCATGACGGAGAGGCTGTCCGGAACGCGGACGACAAGGCGGCTGAGATGACGCCCGACAGAGGGTTTGCCGCAAACCATTTATACACAAAAAAAAGGAGGGAGGTGCCATGGAGGACTTCTGGCAGGGGCAGGTAGCTATCGTCCTCCTCGTGCTGCCGCGGGAGCAGTACCATGAGAGGCTGCGCGACGTGGTGAGCGCGGTTGCAGCTCGCGGCGAGAAGGTCTGTTACGTCACCCTCAATCGTTCGTATGCGAAGGTCAGGGAAGAGATTTCCGCCGCAGGGGGCGCTGTCGGGCAATTCTTCTTCCTGGATACGGCGACTCCTTTCGGGAGCCGTGCGCCGGAGGACTGCATCCTGGTGGGAGACGCCCACGCCCTCACGGAACTTGGCCTCGCGGTCACCTCCGCCATCGAGGAGCGCGGCTGCTCCATTGCTCTCTTCGATGCTGTTTCCACCCTGCAGGTCTACCATCCTGCGAATGTGGTGCTCATGTTCGTGCATGCAACCATCACCAAGCTCCGGGGCCACGGCACGAAAGGGCTGCTCATCATGGTGCCCGAACAGCGGGATTCTCCGTTGGTGAAGGATGTCGCGATGTTCTCGGACCGGGTGATGGATTTCACGGTGGGCTGATGGTCTCTCGCGTCCCTACAGGCATCCCGGGTCTCGACGAGCTCATCGGCGGCGGTCTCGTGCAGAAGAGCACCACCATCGTGGAAGGCGGTCCGGGCTCCGGGAAGAGCATTTTCTGCATGCAGTTTCTCGTCGCGGGTCTCCTGCAGGGCGAATCCTGTCTCTTCATCTCCTTTGAGGAGACCACGGAGCACGTCCTTCAGGACCTGCGGGACTTCCCGTGGGACCTTCAGAAGAGCGTGGACTCCGGGAAACTGCAGGTGACGTACTACACCCCCGAGCAGGTCAACCAGCTCCTCGAGACCGGCGGCGGCCTCATCCACGACCAGCTGGAGGGGATGAACGCGCGGCGCCTGGTCATTGACTCCCTCACCGCGTTCTCTCTCCTCTACCCCAGAGAGCTCGAGCGGCGGAGGGCGCTCTTCTCCCTGTTCGAGGCGGTGCGCCGCTGGGGGTGCACCTCCCTGATGACCCTGGAGAGCGACCCGGAGCGTGAGGAGCGCCGCGCCCTCTCCACTGAGTTCGAGGCGGACAGCGTCATCCTGCTGTACAACCAGAAGAGGGAGCACCTCCGGGAGCGCAGTCTGGAGGTCCTTAAGATGCGCGGCTCGGCGCACACCAACAGGATACTGCCGATGAAGATCACTTCCTCAGGCATCCTGGTCTATCCAAAGGAGTCGGTCTTCTGATGAGGGGCCAGTTGGCAGTCGAGGCTCTGGTGCTCGTCGGTGCGAGCCTTGCGGTGGTACTCGTCCTGTCGTCTCTGGCCCTCGGCGCCGCTTCAGACCTGGAGAGGCAGCTCGCTTCGCACGAGGCAAGACTCGCGGTGTCCTCCCTGGCCGATGCGGCGCGGGCGGTGCATTATCAGGGAGACGGCGCCCGGCAGACCCTGTGGGTGCTCCTCCCCGAGGGCATGAGTTCCCTGGAGGCCAGCCAGCGGACCCTGCTCCTGGTAACCGACGACGAGGCGTTCCACGAGAGCCTGCCGTTCAACGTGACGGGCACGCTGACCGCGGAGGCTGGACTGAGGAGGGTCCAGCTCAACGCGACGGCATCGGGAGTGGTCTTCGGATGAGGCGCGCCCAATTCGCAGTGGAGATGCTGGCGGTGATGTCCCTGCTGCTGCTTCTTGGGACTGCCATCGTGAGCCAGGCTTCAGTCCAGCAATCGCTTGCCGACCAGGGTTCGAGGGGTGCGTCAGCGATGGCAATCGCCGAAGAGACAGCCTCTGTCCTGAATGCTCTCGTGCTGGCGGGAAACGGGACCAGCGCCACGCTCAGGCTGCCGGATGCCCTGCCTGATGACACGCCCTACTCTGTTGCGGCGCGAAGCCACCTGCTGGAGCTGCGCTGGGAAGACGTCGTTGTGCAGGCTCCCCTCCTTGCGGGCGCGGTCACGGGAGAGCTGGTCCCCGGCGCGATGTTCTCTGCGAGCTATGGCGAGGGGGTGCTCCGCTTTGCCTGACCGCGGCCAACTCTTCCTTGCGGATGGAATCCTCGCGGCCTTTGTCCTGACCTCGCTCCTGCTCTCGCTGTACGGACTGCAGGCCTATCTCCAGAGGGAGGCTGCTGAGGAGCATTCCCGCTCCGACCTTGCGCTCCGTGCGTGGTACGCCTCCAGCGTCCTTCTGGGGACTCCGGGCGAGCCTGAGGAATGGAACGCAGGGAATGTCTCCGCTGCCGGCCTGAAGGGCGGGCCTGCTGAAGTCAGCCATGAAAAACTTGCCCAGCTTTCCTTGCTTCTGAGCGAAGAGTCCTACGCGCCGAGCGGCTTCCTGGGACCGGGCTATCGCTATCGTCTCTCGGTCTATCCCATGCCCGATGCTGGCGTCCCGCTCATGGTTGCCGGCGGCGCGCCTCAGGGAGACACCGTGGTGCGGGTGACGCGATTCGCGCTCTACAACGGGAGCCGCGCGAGAGTGGAATTCACCGGGTGGCAGACATGAGACGCGGCTTCTTCAGCGCCGACGCGCTCATCGCGCTCATCGTCACCGCGACGGTCGCGCTCGCGGTCCTCCTCCTGTTGCGGGCGACTCCCGATGAATCCGGGCAGGAGCAGCTTCATCTGGCTGCTGTCGACAGCGGTGCGGTCCTCGAAGCGGAGGGCTCTCTCCGGCTGCTCGCCTCCGGAGACGCAAGCGGAGTGGAGAGCTATCTCGACGGCCTTCCGGAGGAGTTGTGCGCGGAGGTGGCACTGCACGATGCCAGCGGAAGCCTCGTGCAGCTGGTGCGGAGAGATGGCTGTGCCGATCCGCGGAACACAACTCGTCAGGTCAGCGCCGCTCGTCGGGTTCTTCCTGCGGGAGACACGAGCTATCTGGTGGTGCTCATGGCGTGGTACCGATGAGACGCGCCATGGTCGCCAGCATCACTGCGGTGCTGCTCCTCTCGTCGCTGACGGTGCTGGCCCTCGCCCTCGCCCAGCAGCGCAGGAGCTACTCCCGCGCGAAGGGCTTCCTGCCCGAGACTCTTGCGTTCGCCGCGGCGCTGGACGACCTCTCGTCCGGCTTCTCCGAGGGCCTGTTCGGCATGAGCGTCGTGGAGCTGTCCAATGGAAGCCTGCTCCTGGAGCCGGCCGGATTCCTCAGTCCGGCGATAGACCACGAGCAACGTCTCGACTCCTATCGCGAGGCCGCTGCCCTTCTTTCCGCGCAGCAGCACCTCAGTCTCTCGCTCGCAGGAGGCCCTTCCTTTGCCATCGAGCCGCAGAACATCACCTTGACTTTCAACGGAAGCCAGCTCAGCGGCCAGCTGGGGGAGGCGGTGCAGTCCCTCCGCATCACCGCCATGGCATCCGCGGTGAACGCGACTTTGAATTCGAGCCCGGCTGCCAGCGGAGACACTCCCGTAGAGGTGCACATCCGGGATGCAGCGGGCAATACGGCGCTCAGCACCACAGTGCTGCTCGACCTCGCAGCGGAGAACGCGCCGTTCGAGGTCTCCTTTTCGAATGCCTCGGTGAGCGTCGAGGTGTCCTCGTCCAACCTGCTCATCACCAGCGCAGGGACCGCAGTGAACGTGACCACCCTGGCGCTCGAGTTCCTGGAAGCGGACTCTCTCCTGCGCAGCGATGTAATGGTCACTCTGAACAGCTCGACTTTTTCCGTGAGAAGACCACTCATGACCAGAGGTGACACCACATGAACAGCATCACCACCCCGCTCGATGCCCTGCTGGACGCCTTACCTCCAGAAGGACTGGACCTGGCGACCCTCGCTGCCCGCATCCGCGCGGAACCTGCGCGCGTCCTCGCCTGGGCCGAACTGCTGGAGAGGCAGGGAGCGCTCCGCCTCATCTTTCCTCTTTTCGGAAAGGGGAGGGCCATCCCTATCCAGCGTGCCGCGCCGTGCTTACCTGGGGAAATGCCAGTCGGCTCAGAAAGCTATGCCGTTCAGGCAGACGGCATCAGCGCCCAGGTGAGCATCGTGCTGAAGCCGGGCGCCGCGGGAACATACCTCCTTCAGGCGCCAACTCTCGGTCCGGGAACCGAGGCGCTCCTCAAGGACATCATCGAGATACACGCAGGACGTGCCGAACTCCCGAGCTATCCCCGGAGCTGGCCCGAGCGCCGCCTCTATCTTGACAGCCAGCTGGTCCTCATGCGCGCGATACTCCGCGAGCGCGCGGGAGAGCTGCCCGAGGAGACAGCCTCTGCGCTCGCCGCCATGGCAGTGCATCGCGCACGCGGGCTGAAGGACCTGGAGCTCTACCTCGCGGATGACTGGCTGGAGGAGCTTGCCATCACCGGCAGCAGGTTCCCCATGGCGGTCTACCATCGGAAGCACGGCTGGCTGGAGACAGAGCGGAGATTCCAGGACGACGAGGAGATTTACAGCTTCGCGGCAATCATCGGGAGGCAGATGGGCAAGGAAATCACCATGCGCACCCCCATCGTGGATGCTCCCCTCTACCAGGGGGACAGGAGCATCTCCACCCTGTACCCGGTCTCGTCGCTGGGCAACACCGTGACCATCAGGCGGTTCGCGCGCAATCCCTGGACCCTGGCGGACCTGCTCTCCTCGGGCAACCTCTCCGTCGAGATGGCTGCGCTGCTCTGGCAGGCGATGCAATTCGAGATCAACATCCTCATCGCGGGCTCCACCGCTTCCGGCAAGACGTCCCTGCTCAACGCCCTCTGCGCGCTCCTTCCCAATGCCCAGCGCATCGTCTCCATCGAGGACACCAGGGAGCTCTCCCTCCCCGAGACCCTGGCATGGAACTGGGTCCCGCTCGCGGTGCGCCAGCAGAACCAGCAGGGGGAGGGCACCATAGAGATGCTCGACCTCATGGTCAGCGCCCTCCGCATGCGTCCAGACCGGCTGGTCATCGGAGAGGTCCGTAGGAGGGAGCAGGTGCTCACCATGTTCGAGGCGATGAACACGGGTCATGCGGTGTATTCCACGCTCCATGCGGATACAGCCGACCAAGTGGTCCGGAGGCTTGTCGAGGCGCCGCTCTCCGTCCCCGCACGGGACGTGCAGGCCCTCCAGCTTGTGGTGGTGCAGCACAGGGACAGGCGCACCGGCCTGCGGCGCACACGGGAAATCGCCGAGGTGCTGCACCTTCCTGGCGATGAGGTGAAGCTCAACTACCTCTTCCGCTGGCAGCCCCGCAAGGATGCATTCGATGAGGTGTCGCAGAGCGTCCGGCTCGCGGAGGAGCTGAACCTTCACACGGGACTCTCGCTGCAGGACCTCGCGAAGGACAGGAAGGAGAAGGCGGAGCTGCTGGAATGGCTCGCGAAGCAGAAGCCAGGCCTCGCGGACTTCGGCAGGCTGATGCATCTCTTCTACCAGGACAGCGCGGCCCTGCTGGCGAGCATCCGCAGGAAGTCGCCTCTGGACGAGGTGCTGAAGTGATTCGCGCGCCGAGAGTTCTGCTCCAGCTCATCGCAGGTGAAGTTCGCAGCGCCTACGGCATTTCACCAGAGCGCTACCTGTTCCGCGCGGTCTCGGTCGGACTCCTCGGAGGAGCGGCATTCACCGCGCTGCTCTCCCTGCGCGCCTCAGAAGAGGCGGCTGTGGCCGGAGGGCTCGCCTTCCTCCTGCTCACCCTCCTCGCCGCACGCGCGCTCCCCAGGGCTCGCATGGCCGCGCGGGTGGCTGCTGCGGACAGCCACCTTCTCCTCGCGGTCCGGGAGCTGGGACTGCTCCTCAAGGCCGGATACCCGCTGCAGGACGCCCTCATCCACCTGTCCCGCGGGCACGGGGAGGTCTCGCGGCAGCTAGGGCTCCTTGCGAGGGACATCGAATCAGCGCGCCCTCTCGGAGAATGCTTCGGCGCTGCGAGGATGCGTACGTCCCCTCAGGCGCTCCTCCGGCTGCTCTCCCTGCTTGAGGGCGGCTTCCGCTCCGGAAGCTCTCTTGAGGTGAGCCTCAATGCTCTCGTCTCGGACCTCGCGAATGACCAGCGCTCCCGCATCGAGTCCTACACCCGGGAGCTCAATGTGTGGAGCATGGCGTATCTCCTCCTTGCGGTGGCCATACCCACCATCGGGGCGGTGATGCTCCTTGTCCTCGGCGCCTTCGCCGCAGGGGCCGAGATTCCCGGTTTCCACCTTTTTGTCATCGGGAGCATAGGGATGCAGGTGCTGATGCTCATGACGCTGCGGACCAGGAGGCCGGTGGTGACATGATGCGCGCGCTCGCGGCATTCTGGCCCTTGAGACTACGCAGGCTCCTCGGATACGCTGACAGGCGCTCTGAAGAGCGTCTCGGCAAGCTGACCGCATGGTGGCTGGCTGCCTTGCTGCTCTCGCTGCTTACGGGTGTGGCGAGCAGGGGCGCGCTCGTGCTTGCGGCCCTGGTCGCTGTGGCCCCTCTCCTGTGGATGCTTCGCGAGCGCCTCAGGAGCGAGGAGAAGGCAGGGCAGGCCGAGGCTCAGCTTCCCGTCCTCCTGCGGGAGACGGCCTCCTATCTACGGGCGGGACTCTCTTTCGATGAGTCCCTCGCCCGCGCCGCCTCGCACGATGGCGTCCTTTTCCGTCGCCTGCGGACAGCCCTCTCCCGGAACCCCGGCGCAGCCCTCATGGAGCTATCATCTGGTCCTGCAGGCGGTGTCTTCGCGCTCCTGGGACCTGCCTCCAGAGCGGGGTCGGTCACCGCGGCCCTGCTTGAGGAGCTGGCCCGCCATGCCGAGGAGGGACGCTCCCTGAGGCAGGAGTTCCAGGTGAGCACCAAGAGCTACTCCATGCTCATCGCCATGAGTGCGGTGCTCATCATGCCGGTGCTGCTCGCCCTCTCCCTCCGGTTCCTGCGAGTCATCTCCGGCATCACGCCCGGCGCTTCTGGAGGCCTCGGTCTTCCCCAACTGGTCGCGTCCTCGCTGCCCGCGGAGCAGACCATGGCCGCGCTGTCCGTCATCCTGCTCCTCTGCACGGTGCTGCTCGCGACCCTGTTCGGCAGCGTCGCGCGTGGCGAAAGCATTGCGCGCGGGGTGAGCAGGTCTCCGCTTTTCCTTGTCGCAGCGCTCGCAGTGTTCTTGGTCGCTCGGGGGCTGCTCTAGCGGCGCAGCTCTCTGATGAGCGGAGCGAGCTTGCTGTCGAGCAGTTCCTGAAGCTCCGGGTCATCCTTGTGCATGAAGATATCCGGAATCTCGAGCACCTCGGTCTTGCGGAACGCCCCATCGTGCAGCTGCCTGATGTGCTCGAGGTGGTGCTCCTCCATCACGAAGATGCGGTCAGCGCGCTCGATGTGCTCTCTGGTGACCCTGGTCCGCGCTCCGAAGGAGGTGCCCGCGCTCTCCACCTCGACCCCCGAGATGCGATGCTCCTTGAGCTTCCTCTTGAGGAATTCCTCCGCAGCGACGCTTCTCTGGAGATTGGCCGTGCAGATGAACAGGATGCGCATGCTGCGGGTAAAGCGGGCGGCATATATAAGCGTTCGGGCGCTCGTCAGAAGCCCGGTCGCATCGCCGTGCGAGTCACGCGTCGTCCCGCAGGAATGCCGGGTATCCTCAACACTGCGGCCGACTCCTGCTTCTCTTCGGCGACCGGCTCCATCCTGGGAGGAGCATTCTTGCTGAGCACGATGCGCCTCTGCCACTCTTCCCGCGTTGCCGGGAAATCGCTCCTCTGGTGGCAGCCGCGGCTCTCCTGCCGGAGCAGCGCGGAGGTGGTGATGAGCATCGCCACGCCGAGCATGCCCTGCTCAACCGTCGGCTGCAGCGAGGCGAGTCCGGCAATCGCCTCCAGGAGTCCCTGCTCGTCGCGCTGCATCCCGACAAGGCGCCACATGAGCGAGGCAAGGGAGTCGGATGGCGTAGCGTGATGAGCCGACCGGCCAACATCCTGCGGGGGTGCCTGCGTACCCCTGGGCTTCTCGGTCAGAATGCGAAGCGCCGCTGTCCTGCCGAACACCGCTCCCTCCAGGAGAGAGTTGCTCGCGAGGCGGTTGGCGCCATGGACGCCCGTGCAGGCGCACTCCCCCACCGCGTAGAGCCCAGGGACGCTGCTCGTGCCGGAGAGGTCGGTGCGTATCCCTCCGCAGAGGAAATGCGCAGCAGGGATGACCGGAATCGGCTGCTCAGCCGGGTCAAGGCCGTAGGCGGCGCAGGTTTCCATCAGGGTGGGAAAGCGCGTGACGAGCAGCTCGCGGGAGAGATGCCGCACGTCGAGAAACACGTCAACGCCCAGCTGGACGCTGCGCCAGATGCGCTGGCTCACCACATCGCGCGGGGCGAGTTCCCGGAGGGGGTGGTCCGCGAGGATTCGCGCGCCGTCGGCATCGATGAGATGGCCGCCCTCGCCGCGCAGGGCCTCGGTGAGCAACTCGTTCCTTGCCTGGGGAAGAGCGAGGGTGGTGGGATGGAACTGCATGAACTCGAGGTCGGCGAGCTCCGCGCCGGCCTGGTACGCCAGCCACAGTCCCTCGCCCGTGGCGGATTCGGGATTCGAGGTGCGCTGCCACAGCCTGCCCGCTCCGCCGGTGGCGAGGACGACGGCGTCCGCATGCATTTTGGTCTCTCGCTTCTTCCGCATATCGAGAAGAGTGGCTCCCGTGCAGCGGCCTTCCACCGTGAGCTGTGTGGCGAGATGCTGCTCCAGCACCTCGATGCGCGGATGAGCGCGCACAGCGTGGGAGAGCGCCTCCTGGATGGCAGCGCCTGTCTTGTCCGCGACATGAGAAATCCGGCGCTGGGCATGCCCTCCTTCCCGGCCGAGGGATGCTTCGAACCGCACCCCCCTGGCGAGCAGCTCCCGGATGGCCTCCGGTCCTTGGCGCACCAGATTATCCACAGCAAGCCGGTCGCACAGGGCTCGCCCTGCCTCGAGGGTATCATGGACGTGGCTTTCGAAGGTATCGTCCCTTCCGACCACCGCGGCGATTCCTCCCTGTGCCTTGCTGGTGTTCGTCTCCGGGGACTTGCTCGCGACGAGGACGCGCTGGCCTTCGGGGATGGCATCCGCGACGGCGAGGGCGGCGCTGAGGCCTGCGACGCCCCCGCCGATGACCAGGCAGCGCACGCGCTCAGCCATGCTGCACCTCCAGGGAGAGGTCGAGGCTTCTCGCGGAGTGCGTCAGGTAGCCGAGGGAGATGACATCCGCGCCCGCCTGCGCATATGCCCGGGCATGCTCGCGGGTGATGCCTCCCGATGCCTCGATGAGCGGCAGCGTTCCTTCTGACCGGAGCAGCCCGACAGTCTCGCGCACCTGCGCCGGCGAGAAGTTGTCGAGCAGGAGGATGCATGGTGTCCGGAGCGCGAGTTCCTGGAAGAGGCGCGAGGCCTGGAGCGCGTCATCCCGCGAGGTGACCTCAAGCTCGATGAACGCGCCGCGCGCCCGCGCGAGCGAATCCCGCAGGGAAGAGCCGCGCAGCGCGGCAAGATGGTTGTCCTTGACGAGCACCGCGTCGTGCAGCGAGAGCCGATGCGTGAGGCCTCCTCCGACTGCCACGGCTTTCTTGTCCAGCAGCTCCCAGGGGCATTTTCGTGTCGCCGCGACCAGCGTCTTCGTCCCCTCGAGCTCTCTTCGGACGAGGGCAGTCTCGGTCGCGATGCCGCTCATCCTGCGAAGGAGTTCGAGAAGCCTGCGTTCCACGGCGAGGACCGCGGGAAGGGAGCCGGAAAGCTCTGCCGCAGCGTCGCCTTCGGCCAGCTGCGCTCCATCGTCCCGCTGCGGTCTCCAGCGGATGCCGAAGTGCGCACAGAGGAACGCGGCTTCTTCCATTCCTGCGAGCACCCCCGCTTCCTTCGCGAGGATGCTGCCGGTCGCGAGGCCGCCTGGGAAGAGCGAGGACGTGGTGACATCGCGGCTGAAATCAGGCGCGTGGTCCGGAGGCAGCCCGAGGTCCCGCAGCACCGCGCTGACAAGATAATCCTGCAGGCAGCTCGAGTAGAGCGGATTCTTTGCGGTGAGCTCCGCCGACCGGTCCAGTGGATGGGTCGCTCTCAGCGCTTGCATGGTGCTCACGGCGCGATGGCCATCATGCGCTCCAGCGCCAGTCTGGCGCGTTCCGCGACGCGCCTCGGGACGGTGATCTCGAACTGCATCTGCTCCAGGCTGCGCTTCACGGAGAAGAGGTCGATTTTCTTCATGTCCGGGCAGATCTGGCAGACCGGGATGAACTTCTTTCCCGGCATCTCGCGGCGGAGCATGTTGGACATCCCGCACTCGGTGACGATGATGAACTCCTTTGCGGGACTGCTCCTTGCGTGCGTGAGCATCCCGCTCGTGGATGTCACCATGTCCGCCTTGCCGAGCATGTCTGCCTGGCACTCCGGATGGGCGATGATCTCTGCCCCAGGATACTGCTGCTTGATGCTGTCCAGCTCCCCGGTCGCGAGGCCGTGGTGGATGGGGCACCATCCCTCCCAGGCGATGAGCGTCTTCTCCGGGACCATGCGCTGCGCATAGGCCGCGAGGTTCTTGTCCGGGACCATGATGACCTTCTTCTCTCGGAGGGAGCGCACCACCTGCACGACATTGGACGACGTGCAGCAGATGTCGCTCTCTGCTTTGACGTCCGCGCTGCTGTTCACATAGCACACCACCGCGGCGTCGGGATGCTCGCTCTTCAGCTCGCACAGTCCTTCCGCGGATATCATGTCCGCCATCCCGCAGCCTGCGTACAGCACCGGGAGGAGCACGCGCTTGTCCGGATTCAGGATGGCTGCGCTCTCGGCCATGAAGTGCACCCCGCAGAACACGATGACCTCTGCGTCGGCCTGCTGGGCCATCCTGCTCAGGCCGAAGGAATCGCCGATGAAATCTGCTATCTCGTAGATCTCCGGCATCTGGTAGTTGTGGCAGAGGATGATGGCGTTGCGCTCCTTCTGGAGGCGGATGATATCGCGCTCCAGCCGGGGGTCGCGGCGCGCCTGCTCGAAGAGATTCGGGACGATGCCCTTGAACTCCAGGTTCCGGTCGGGAGCAATCTCACCCAGGGCGCGCTCCCGCAGGGCGACGAGCTGTGAACGCGGTGCGGGTGCCATCCCGCTTCTCTGGCGGGCGGCTCGCACTATATATCTTTTCTATATCCCATGTACATATTTTGAACTCTGTAGATGGAGGGCGCAGGACGGCCGAGAATCGTTCGGCCGCAGTGCTTATGGTTTCCGGCATGCCTGACAGCTCGGAACCCACACGGCAACGCGGCCGATATTTCCCGTGATGCTGCCGTAGGTTTAAATACCGAAGTCCCGCTCCGGGCACAGGCATGGGACAGAAGCCTCTGCGCATTCTCACGGCAGTCGGCCCGTACGACGGCCACGACGTCAGCATCCTCGCCCTGAACGAGGCGCTGCTCGAAAGCGATGTGCCCATCGAGGTCATCTACCAGGGCTATGACGTCAAGGCGAAGAATCTCGTCGCCGCGGCGGTGCAGGAGGATGTCGACGCCATCGCAGTCAGCTCCCGGCCATCTGCAGTTCTACCCTGCCATCGTCGGGATGCTCCGAGAGGCCGGAGCAGGGCACATCGCGGTCTTCGGTGGCGGAGGCGCGACCATCAGCAAAGAGGACGGGAAGGCCATCCAGCAGGCCGGCATCACCAAGGTCTATGGCACCTCGTTCGCCCTGCCGGAGATTGCCGCGGACATCGGCCGCTTCCTCCTGGAGCAGCGCACCAAGCGGGGCCTCTACCCGGACATCGCGCGATGGTCGGGCAAGGCCCTCAAGGGGGACTCTTTCGCGGTCGCGAGGATGCTTTCCCTCGCCGAGGATCGCATCCGAGGCGTTCCGCTCGCGGAGCGCGTCCAGAAGGAGTTCCTCAAGGTCCTCAACGCGGCGGCATCCTCCGCGGCGAAGGTCGTCATGGTGACGGGCGACGGAGGCTCCGGGAAGAGCACCATCATCGACGAGCTCGTCCGGCGGGCGGTCGCGGACCAGCCGGAGCTGCGCATCGCGGTCCTGTCCAACGACCCGACGACCATCCACGAGCAGACGGAAAGCGCGTTCCTCGGCGACCGGGTGCGGATGAACTACATCTACAATCCGAGAGTGTTCATGCGGAGCGTCGCGACCGGCAAGGCCTACGAGACCCTGAGCCCCGCGCTGCGGGACTCTATCTCCGTCCTGCGCGCCGCCGGATACGGCCTCATCATCGTGGAGACTCCTGGCACCGGGCAGGCAGGGGTGAACCTGAAGCAGTTCTCTCCCGATGTCATGCTCTACGTCAAGACCAAGGAGTTCGGCACCGCCATCCAGCTCCGGAAGGACCAGCTCCTCAAGGACGCGAATGTCATCGTGCTGAACAAGGCGGACCTTCCCGGGGCGAAGTCCGCGTACGACGAGCTCGAGAACATCATCTCGAAGCGCAAGGACGCCTCGCTGCATGCGACATTGGCGAAGTCTGCACGTGACCCGGGGATGGACCTGCTCTACATGGACCTCGCCTCCCGCCTGGGATGGCGCAGCACCCTGCAGCCGGTGAGCGGCGAGGTGTTCAGCTTCAGCCAGTCGACACTGCTCGTGCCGCATCCCCGCAGGACGTATCTCGCGGACATCAGCCAGAGTGTGAGGGAATACGACCGCTGGGCCGATGGCCAGATTGCCCTGGCGCGCGAGGGCAAGGTGGACAGGCTGGACGAGCTCTGCCAGCGCCTGCTCGAAGAGTGGCCCGCACGCTGGGAAGCCCTGTCATCCCAGGCTGCGGCACGCCTCGGCACCGAGACCCACGCGACGACGCTGAACGGGCTGCGCGTCCCCAAGGTCGCGCTTCCGGACCCCAAGGACATCGCGGAGAGTCTCCGCTTCCTTCTGGAGGAGGGATTGCCCGGGATGTTTCCCTATGTCACCGGCATCCACCCGCTGCGTCCCGAGACCGCGGGAGAGACCACGCGGCAGTTCGCCGGGCTGCGCGGCCCGGAGGAGACGAACGCGAGACTCAGATTGCTCGCCCAGGGGGTGAAGCGGCCCCGGCTGAGCATCGCCTTCGACGGTATCACCCTCTACGGGGACGACTGCGACGCGGACCCGAGCTGCAGGGGGAAAATTGGCGAGGGCGGAGTCTCGGTCTCCTCGTACGAGGACATGAAGGCCGTGCTCAGGGACTTCGATGTCCGGCAGATATCCACGTCGATGACCATCAACGGCCCTGCCCCGGTCATCCTGGCTATGTATTTCAACGCCTGCATCGACAAGGAGACGGAGCGCGCAGGGAAGGCCCTTACGGCCGCTGAATCCTCGCGGCTCAGGACGGAGACCCTGAGCGCTCTCCGGGGCACCGTCCAGGCGGACATCCTCAAGGAGGTCATCGCCCAGAACGAGTGCATCTTCCAGCCGGAGTTCGCGGTGAAGCTCCTCGGCGATGTGCAGCAGTACTTCATCGACCACGACATCGGCAAGTTCTACTCCATGAGCGTCTCGGGGTACCACATGGGAGAGGCAGGCGCGACTCCGGTGCAGGAGCTCGCGTATACCCTGAGCAACGGCTTCACCTATGTGGAGAATTTCCTCTCCCGTGGGATGCAGGTTGACGACGTCTCGCCGTCGCTCTCGTTCTTCTTCCGCGTTTCGCACGAGGCCGAGTGGCTGGTCTACGGCGCGGTGTGCCGCAAGATATGGGCCATCGCGATGCGCGACCGCTATCGCGGGAGCGAGCGGAGCCAGCTCTTCAAGTTCCACTCCCAGACGTCCGGACGCGCGCTGCAGGCGGAGGAGTGGGACACCCTGAACCCGCTGCGGCTGGTCTACCACTCTCTCATGGCGCTGCTGAACAACACCAACTCGCTGCATGTCGACTCCGCGGACGAGCCCATGACCACTCCCGGAGAGAAGTACGTCCGGCAGGCGACGATGATTCCCAACTATCTCCGGGAGGAGGCCGAGGCCTTCGTGGTGCAGAATCTCCTGTCGGGGAGCTATGCCTATCGCGCGCTGCTCCGCGAGACCCAGGAGAGGGTCCTGCAGGAGTTCGAGCGTCTGGACCAGTTCGGCGGGGTGCAGTCTGCCGTGGACGTCGGCTACCAGCGCAGGGAGATTGCCGGAAGCTCGCGGCGATACGAGCACCAGCGCATGCGCGGCTCTCCCGAGCGGAAGATCATCGGCTTCAACCATCACGAGCTGCCGGAGGGCCATCCGGGAAAGCAGCCGAGCGTGCCGGAGCTGGTCCGCCCGACCGAGGATGACTGGCAACGGCGCATGCACACGGTGGAGGAGTTCCGGAGTCGGCATCCGGAATCGGGAGAGTATCTCGCGAAGCTCAAGAAAGTCGCGCTCTCCGGAGGCAATGTCTTCGAGGAGCTGATGGAGACCACGAGGCACGCGACCCTCGGCCAGATCACGGAGACGCTCGCCGAGGTCGGCGGCAGGTACCGCAAGGCGGTCTAGACCGCCATCTCCAGCACCACCCGGTCGAAGTCCACGTGCGGGACCTTGCGGTAGCGCGTTCCGCGCCTCGCTCGGCTGAATCGCACCACTCCCAGACG
>JAGVZT010000037.1 GCA_018302335.1 Candidatus Woesearchaeota archaeon
AGGGATTCCGCGAGGGCGAACACCCTCACTTTTGAGAGGAAGGCCTTCGCCTCTTTCAGGCCGGAGAGCTCGAAGCTCAACATGCCCGAGAAGCCAGACATCTGCCTCTTCGCGAGGGCGTGCTGCGGGTGGCTGCTCAGCCCAGGATAGTGGACCGCGCGGACCTTACGATGCCCCTCGAGGAAGCGTGCGATGGCCAGCGCGTTCTCCTCGTGCTTTCGCATGCGCAGCGCGAGGGTCTTCGCTCCTCGCGCGACAAGAAAGCTGTCGAACGGGGAGAGGATGGCGCCGACAGCGTTCTGGTGGAAGCGGAGCTTCTCGTGCACGCGCGCGTCGTTCAGCATGACGCAACCCCCGACGCTGTCCGAGTGGCCGTTGATGTACTTCGTCGTTGAATGCAGCGCGATATCCGCTCCGAGCGCGAGGGGCTGCTGGAAGAACGGCGAGGCGAAGGTGTTATCCACCACCGTGAGCGCCCCTCTCTTCCGCGCGATGTCGGCGATGGCGCGGATGTCGCACAGCCGCAGGAGCGGATTGGTGGGGGTCTCCAGCCAGACCATCCTTGTTTCCGGCCGCATTGCCCCGGCGACCCGCGCGATGTCTCGCGCATCCACGTAGCTCACGGAGATGCCGAAGCGCGAGAGGACCTTGTCGAACAGTCTCCGCGTACCGCCGTAGAGGTCATCGAAGGCGACGATGTGGTCCCCCTTGTTGAGAAGCGCGAGCGCGAGGGTCGTCTCGGCCGCGAGCCCGGACGAGAAGGCGAGGGCGTGCTTTGCCCCCTCGAGCGACGCGAGCTTCCGTTCCAAGGCGTCGCGCGTCGGATTCCCGGTGCGCGAGTACTCGTAGCCAGCGGTCGGCTTTGCTACGTCTTTGCGCGCGAAGGTCGATGAGAGGTGGATGGGCATGACCACGTCGCCGCTCTTCGCGAAATCCGGCTCCTCGCCCTCGTGTACCGCGCGGGTGTCGAATCTCATGCCAGCCTCTTCGTCATGGGGATGTAGTGGAACCCGTTCGATGCGACGCGCTCCCCCAGGGGATGATAGCCACGGCGCTCCAGGAAACGCGTAGAGGTGAGCGTCGCGTCGAGATGGACCTCCTGCATGCGATGGGAGCGCGCGATGGACTCCAGCCGTTCCAGGAGGGCGGTGCCGATGCCCTTCCCCTGCCACTCCGGCAGGACATAGCCGCGCGAGAGGTAGCCGCTCATCGTGTCCAGCCCGCCCACGCCGACAATCTGCCCCTGCTTCTCGCAGGCCAGGAACTCCATCGAGCGCAGCGCCTCCCGGATGCGCGTCTCCCCGTTCCACTCCAGCAGGGGCGCGATGCCCTCTTCGCCATAATCACGGACATTGACCTCCCGGACCGTGCGCTGGATGAGCTTGGATATCGCCGGCGCATCCTGTTCGCCCGCTGGCCGGATGCTCATAGGAACCGGTGCTCCTCCATCCACTTGTCGTCGAGGAACGTGGAGAGATAGCTCCTCCCGCCATCGGGGAGCATCCCCAGAATTATGCCGCTCTCCATCTGGTCCAGCATACGCCCCCAGGCCAAGTGGTCAACATCTCTTTCGACCATCTCCGAGCGATGGCCCCTACGGTTCAAGACTGGTATCGTGTCACATATCATCTCCACAATCTCCGCAACGTCACCCTTTGGGGTCTCGCGCATCATGGTCCTGAGCAGGGCCGCACTCTCAGGTCTACTGGTCATAAGTCGCCTCGCCACGCGATGAAGTTTTCCATCGTGCCACGGGTGCAGCCGTGTTCCATCTCGCCGTTGTCCCGGCCCGGCTTGAGACGGAGTATCTGGGCGCACGAGCAGCCGCGTGTGTCCGCTAGGGTGTACTGCGAATCCTGCGCAGCCCTCCCCATCTCAAAGATGCCATCGGCGTCTATGTCCGCATAGTGGTTGGGATTCACGCTCACGCTCTCAGGTAGCACCGTGCCAAGGCATAGGTCCTCGACATCCGGCACACCGTCGTCATCCCCATCTGGCGGTGGGCAGGTACCGTTGAAGTGGTCGTTGCCTGTGTAGGACGCGCCAGCGACATAGTCGTTGCCAGTCCCGTTCACGCACCAGGTGTTGTTGTCACCAGCGTCGTTCACCGCAGTGTTGTCCAGAATGTTCGCGAAGAGGAGGTTCCCGCGCGTAGTGTTGGTGAGGTTGAGGGAAGCACCCCTGAAGAGGTTTTCGGTAAGAGTGTTGTCGATGGCCACCATCATTTCCACAACGCCGTCAAAAGTGTTGTTGCGATAGAGAGTCTGATTCCCGCTGATTCCCGTCGCATGGAACACGGAATCGACGACAGCGCTTCCTACCAAAAAGAAGAGCGAGGTGCCTCCGCGAACAAGAAGTCTCCGGACCCCCACCGAGAGGCCCCCTAAATCCAGCGGCTTGGCGTATCCATCAATTTCTTGGTCTTCTATAGTCAGGTTCCGCACGCCTCGGCTGAAGAACGCAGACTCGCAGGAAACGCAGCCCTCCAGGACATTCTGCTTCGCGAGGAGATTCCCGCCTCCAATGAAGCGGTAGCCCCGGTCCAATCCTGTCGCGTTGTTGAACGCGACGGAGGTGTCGTTCCAGTAGTCAATCTCGACCTGGCTCACGCTGTTGAGGACGTTATGCTCCATGCGCAAACGGAGATTGGTGATGGAGGGGTTAGAGATATCTCCGAGGGCCAGATGGCCTCCGTTGAACTCGTTGTTCACGAGGGCAATGTCCTCGAGGGGACCAAACGTGCTGAAGAGCACAGATGTGGTGTTTTCCATGCCCCGGAACGTATTCTTCTCTATGGTGATATTCTGGGAGCAGCAGAGATGGAGCGGCGTGTCGTTGAAGAAGTTGCCCTCAATCACGTTATTGGTGCCAACAAGACCCAGTCCATCCCCCTCAGGAGACTCCATGAACCGGTTGCCCCTTACGATGGAATCGCTGACGTCGAGGACAAGGTTGTGCTCGCGCGTGCGAAACGTGTTGTTCTCCACGAGTATGCGGGGATTGTTCTGGGCAAAATTCACAGCAATACCCCATGTCGTGTTCTGGATGAGATTATTCTGGATGGTAAGGTCCTCAGTTCCCCCGTAGAATATCATTCCTAGACCAAGCCCCCCTACCGGGTCGTAATGTGATACCTTACAGTTCCGAATCGTCAGGTTCCTGCTCCCCAAGCCCTCGATGCCGGAGTGGGACATCTGATCTGTCCCGTTGATGAGGGCGCCACGGCAGTCAAGCTCACTATTCTCGAAGCCTTCGAGAATCAGACCGCTCGGAAGATTCCACACGCAGGAGGGGTCGAGGTCTATGGGTGTGGTGGTTCTGATGGGAGAGTCACCAAGAAAGTGGTTGAACACGCCGTCCCGGCAGAACGTCGTGTTCACGCCGTTATTCTGAATATCAACGTCGATAAAAGTGTTGTCCAAGAAAACCGTGCCATTACCCCTGCTGAAGAAATGGCCGCCCAATTCTGTGAAGTTGAAGGTGTTGTTGACGAGGAGGATTCCTTCAACCTTGTTTGGTTCTATTGACAAGCCATTTTTTAGAATATTGTTCCTCATAATCACGTAACGCGTGAGATAGTCGAATCCAAACAGTACGTGACCCTTTGCAAAGAGATTATCTACGATGGTGGTATTGAAGGCACGAAAGTGATTGAAGGCGAGCAGAGTATTCCCCAGTACGACCGAGTCATTAATAGTAGTGAGCAGAGCGTGAGTGGTTCCATTCACCGTATTATTGATTACGCGTACGCCTCTTGATCCAGAGCCGTTAAGAAGCATCCCGAATTGTACATCTGCAATATCGTTATTGCCCAGAAACAGCCCAACATGGTCCCCACTTTCGATTCCACTTGCACAACAAGTGGTGTTAGGACCGTTATAGTCTCTGATGCGGCAGTTGGTCACACTTACATTGAAGCCTGGATTGATATGTATCCCATCGGCATCCGCAAGGTTACTTCCATTGATAAGAGAGCCATTACAGTCCAACCGGACGCTGCTAGATGTAATCTGGATTCCATGCGGGAGATTATAGATGTTAAGCGAAAAGGTTGTATCCTGAGTGATTTCGCAGCTATCAATCGGAGTGGGGCCGCATTCAATTGCTCTGATAGATTGAGCAGCGACGATGACATGGAAGACAATAAAGACCCAAATGGAATACTTCGGCACGAATTTCTCCTTTGTGTCGAATGCCATGGGCATTCGGAAACCTAACCCTTGGACTATATATAACTAACTTTTTTAAACCACCCCTCGAGCAACTCCGCCTTGATGCGGTTCGCGAGGGGCGTTGGATGCCTGTCGAGGGGATGCAGCTGCATGCGAAGGGGATTATAGTCAGGGTGCGTCTGTGGCTCCAGCTTGAAAAGTGTGAAGTTGAATTCCGTTGCCGCCCACTCCAGTAAGTCTTCCTCGGCGGGAGACGCACTATCAACCGCAAAGACTACAGTGAAGTTCCTATCGGCAGCAAGGCGGGAAAGCTCCCAAAGTACGGGGGAAAAACGGGAACGCAGAGTGTCTGGACTCTCTCCGTCCAGCGCATATGCTGTGTCGTCCTCTCCGAAGACCACCATCTTCGCTTTACTGTAGCTGAGATTCCGCTCCTTCATGAGCCAGGAGATACGAGTCTCACGAAGGGTTTGAAAAGGCTCGTCTTCCAGGGTATCGCCTCTTACGAACAAGAAGACGACTAGGTCTGGACTGTAATTGGTGCTTTCCGGGCGGAAGAAGGGGAAGGAAAAATTGATCCCTGGCAGGTTGGGCCTTCCCTGCTGAGTCCCCAAGCCATAGCGCCTCAGCAGATAAAGTTCTTCCGTGAGTCCTATTCCGGGAAATCCAAAATTGAGAACCTCGTATCGCGTGCCACTGCTGTTCTCGTTGAGCATGTGCTCCAGTTGCTTCGGCACGGTCTCTCCCAGTTCTACTCCCCAGCCAAAGGTGTAGGAATCTCCGAGGATGATGATACGGTAGCTATTCTCAGGCTTCTCGACAGAATGCTCGTAGTCACGGAATCCTCGCGAGTTCGTGCAGATTTCCGTTGGTAATAACCGGACCCATTGGCCGTCGAATATCTGGCACCTTTTTGGTTGATAGGGCACATCTTCCCCAAACAAGGAATAATTCAGCGATGAAGTCGGGAGTTCATAATCGAGCGCAGTGATGCTTCCCCTCAGATGGGTGATGCCCTTCGCCGTTGGGAACCACAGGGCGTCCACCACCAGGATGGCAACGACACAGATGCTTACCGATGCGAGCAGCAACAGGAAGTTCCATCCTGTTCTTTCAGACATGTCTGGCAGATGAATCGTTGGATTAATAAGGATAGTGCTGGCGCAGTTTAACCGTACCTCACGCTGAAGCTACAGGAACCTGTTCTCCTTCATCCAGCCGTCGTCGAGAAAGGTCGAAAGATAGCTCCTCCCGCCGTCGGGGAGCAGCACCACAAGGACATCGCCCTTCTTCAGGGTCTTCGCGACCCTTGACGCCGCCTCCATCGCCGCCCCCGAGGAGCCGCCCACGAGGAGGCCCTCCTCGCGGACGAGCCTGCGCGCCATCAGGAAGGCTTGTCGGTCGGAGACCACCTCGATGCCGTCGAGCAGCTTCAGGTCAGTGGTGTCCGGGATGAAGTCCTCGCCGATGCCCTCGACCTTGTAGGTGTACGGTCTTCCGTTCCTGCCGTGGAAGCGGTCGTGGAAGATGCTTCCCTCGGGGTCCGCGCCGATGACCTTCACCTTGGGGTTCTTCTCCTTGAGATAGCGCGCAGTTCCGGAGATAGTGCCGCCTGTTCCGATGCCAGCGACGAAGTGGGTGAGCTTGCCCTCGGTGTCCCGCCAGAGCTCCGGCCCGGTGGTCTGGTAGTGCGCGAGAGGATTCGTGGGATTGCGGTACTGATTGGGCGAGAAGGCGTTGGGGATCTCCTTTGCCAGGCGCTCGGCAACCTTGTAGTTGCTCCGCGGATCGTCCGGAGCGACGTCGGTCGGCGTCCGCACGACCTCGGCGCCGAAGGCCCGCAGCAAGCGCTCCTTCTCTATGGACATCTTCTCCGGCATGACGAAGATGCACTTGTAGCCCTTCAGGGTGGCGACCAGGGCGAGGCCCATCCCCGTGTTCCCGCTGGTCGGCTCCACGATGGTGCCGCCGGGCTTCAGCAGCCCGCGCTTTTCGGCGTCCAGCACCATGGAGACCCCAATCCTATCCTTGACGCTCCCGCCGGGGTTGAGGAACTCGAGCTTCGCGAGCACCATACCCTTGCTGCCCTTGGAGATGCTGTTCAGCTGCACAAGCGGGGTGTTGCCCACCAGCTCCAGGACGTCGCGGCCGTATCTCATCGCAGCTCCAGAAGCTTCGCCACGGTGAGGTTCACCTGCGGGAGTTCCTCGGCGATGTGGTGACCGGAGCGGAAGAGGTGCTTCGTCGTCTTCGGAGGAAGCAATTCGCCCGCAAGCCCGCGGCGGAGCACTTCGTCCTTGGTGAACGTCTGCCCGGACCAGCTGTCCAGCAGGATATCCTCGCTATGGTACTCGACGAAGCAGACCGGGATGCGCCGCGCCTTCAGGATGAGCAGCGCTGCGAAGCGATGATGGCCGTCCAGGATGACGCCCGTTGAGCGGTCTGCGAGCACGGGTAGCTGGAGTCCCTCGGTGGTGATGCCCTTCGCCATGGCCGCAAGCTTCTGCTGGTCCACGCGCTCATGCGGCTTCAGGCGGGAGGGCACGACGTACTCGACGCGCATGCCCCGAAGATGCGGAGGAAGGATTTAAAGGCTGCGGCCGGACGGCTCCAGATTCTTCGGCCGCAATGCGGCCGGATATCCGCGTGGCGATGCTTCTTCCCGGCGTGGCCGAGGCTCACGCGTCCGGCTTCTGTCCCAGGACAATCATGCCGGACTTCTGCATGCCAAGCAGCCCAGCGCTCGTCACGAGGTCCTGCTTGGTCTCCTCGATGAGCCTGAGCCTGGTCTGCTCCGGGACGAGCCGCGCGGGGATGATGGCGAGGTCATATGTCCCGCTTGCGTTGATGTCCAGGCAACGCGCGTAGGCGAATGGCATCTGCGGCTTCCCGAGCAGTTCCTGATATTCCAACGGGATGTCAACGGTGAAGCCATCCGCCCCGACATCGCGGGAGAGGGACGACCAGGATCCGACCTGCTCCCGGGCCTTGTCAAGCTGGCCTGCGACGCCCGGACCGTAGGAGAAAAGCTGGCTGGTGCGAAGCTCAAGCTCATCGCTCGCGAACTTCGCGGCGTAGCGCACGATGGGGTCCCTGTTCGCCGTGAAGCCGAAGGTGAGGTTACCCAACTCCTCTTTACGCTGGGTGAGCTTGGGGATGGGAAGGGAGCGCAGCCAGAGCTTGACCTCCCGACGGGAGAGGTTGGAAACATGCCCTGTGAGGGAAGACTGCCTCACGCCGCGCTCCACGTCCGCAGGGGAACGCGCGGAAACTATCTCAACCAGCTCCTCGTCGCTCAACTCGGTGAGCAGTGTCTCTAGGTCGCCCACGCCTTCCAATGGCAGACTTTGCGAGGCAGGCTGGATGTATGAAGTGGCTCTTCCGACCTGGTCGTCGTTCCCTGGCATCCTGGAGGGTTCAGGGGAAAAGGGGTATATAAATGTTGCTACTCACAAGTGGAATGAGCAAAGCCTTTAAGCGGGGCAGCATCCCCGCGCTCATGGATTCCTTCCGTGCCCTGGCGAGACTCCTGTGGCACGGTCTCCGCGCGGGAAGCACGCGAGAGTTCTATGACGAGTTCAGCAGGCACTACGATGGGGTCTTCACGGAGCAGAAGACCTATGCGCGGGACACCGCGCAGCTCGTCGCGGAGCTCGGACACTTCGGCCGGATTGTGGAAGCAGGCTGCGGCACCGGCGTGTTCTCCGCGGAGCTGCAACCCCTCTGCCAGACATTCATCGGCATCGACTTCAGCGCTGGCCAGCTTTCCCGCGCTCGTGAGAAGGGGCTTGAGGACCTCGTGCGAGGAGACATCACCGCGATGCCTCTGGCTGACGGGAGTGCTGACTTGGTATGCTCCCTGGGAGTGCTGCGCCACCTGCCTGATAGGGAGGGGGAGTATTTCCGCGAGGCGTATCGCGTGCTGCGCCCCGGAGGATGGTGCCTCGCGGAGCCCATCCCCATCGCCGTGGACGATTTCGCCCTGCGCGGCGCGTATCGCCTGAGCCGCATCCTCGCTCCGGTGTACAACGCCTTCATGCGGATGCGCGGCCTGGACGAGAACGTGCCGGTCAGGGACGACGGTTTCTGGGCCCCGGCGATGAAACGCGCGGGATTCGTCGTTGAAGTCTCGGAGCGGCAGCTCACCTGGGACTACGTCGTGGTGGTCGGAAGGAAACCGTAGTTTTTACCACTACAACATTTATAAATTGCTCTGGATTCCCTCTCTTGATGCAGTCGCAGCTTGAGGAGACCATTACGAGCGCTCTGGACGAACCTGCAGGCAAGCTCCCGCATGATGACGTCGGCTTCGGGGAGATACTGGGCTTCGCGGCGCGGAAATACCTGAGCAGCGCCCCGCGGGCGCTCGCCTACCTGACCGCAGGAACCCTTCCCGGCGGCGCGCAGCGCTGGCTGGAGGACAGGACAGGAGGGTGGTACAACGCTCAGAGAGCGGTGCTCACGAACGCGAAAGCCAACATCGCACTCTACTCCATCGCAGGGGCCTTCGGCGGCTGGACGCTCATGGGACCGGGGGCTTCTCCGTCCGACCGTCGCTTGGCGCTGGTAATCGGTGGTCTCTGCGGACTGCTGTACGGGGGGCTTGAGCACGACATCCGGAAGGGCGAAGCACAGAAAGGCAATCCCCTCGCAACGCTCCCGGTGTCGCTTGCGCTCCTCCCGGTGCATCTCGCGCGGGGCCTCCTCATAGCAGGAGAGGCAGTGTATCACGCTGCGGAGAAGAAATGGGAGAGCCTCAGGGACGAGGCGCTCCGCGCGAGGAAGGAATGAAACAACTGCTGGAAGAGACTGTGGATGAGGCGTTCGACGATGCGCCGCTGGAGCTGCCCTCGGAGCGCCCGGGCGTGGGGGAAGTCACCGCGTACCTCACCGGGAAGACGCTCTCCAGCGCTGGCGCCACGCTACAGGGCGGGACCAGGCTGCTCACCGATATCGTAGGAAGCATCCTCCCTGCATATGCCAAGCGTTGGCTGCAGGAGCGGGGATACTACCGGCCGGTCGATAGGGAGGCCGAAGTCCGCCGGACGGTAATCATGTACGCCATCGCAGGGATGGCGGCATCCTCCATGGCTGCATCTCTCTCTCCGGATTACGGTGCGTTCATCAATCCGAGAGTTGGTCCGGTCTTCGCAGGCGCCATAGTGGGTGGTCTTTTCGCAGCTTACGAATATGTGGTGCACTTGGCTATGGACGGCGGCAGTTCGGAAAAGCCTCGCGGATGGCTCCTGGGCTCCGCGCTCATGCTTCCGGGAAGCCTCGCCCGAGCGGGGTACCATGGACTGCGCTCTCTCTCTTCCGGAGTCTCTGCAAAGTGGAGTGAGTGGCAGGACGAGGCGCTCCGTGCGAGGAAGGAATGAAACAGCGTCTGGAAGACACGGTGCAGGAGGCGCTCGACGAGCAGGTGGAACTGCCCTCAGAACACCCTTCCTGGCAAGAGGTCCTGGGCTACGCATGGAAGTCCTACGTGCCGCGCACTATGCGGGCAGTCGGACGCTCGCTTACGAAGTTCGGAAGCCCTGCGCTGAAATGCCTGCTCTATCCGCTCGCGGGCAATCTCCCTGCGGGCATCCAGCGCTCCCTGGAGGAGCGCACCCAGGGGTGGTATGACGCGGAGAGCGCGGCCGTTACCAGCATATTTACAAATCTCGCATTCTATCCCGCAATGGCAGCTTCAGTTGCCCACGCAACCGGAACTTCCGATGGAGGAGGTGTCCTCGCTGTCGCAGTCGCGCTCGGATACGCATTTGTCGAAGACATGATACGAGTACACCGGCTAGAGAAAGGGAAAGCCTCTCTTCCCGGGACGCTCCTCGCATTGCCCCTGACACTGGCCATGCAGGGGAGAAACACGCTGCGTGGCGCACGGACGCTCTATCACCGGCTCGAAGAGGAGGCGCTGCGTGGGAGAAAAGACTAAGCGGTAAAGATGCTCACGAGAGACTCCTGCACTTCCTGCATCTTGCGCTTTCTGAGCGTGCCCGCCCTATAGAGGATAAGAGAGCGATCCGCGGTGAACAGG
>JAGVZT010000009.1 GCA_018302335.1 Candidatus Woesearchaeota archaeon
GCGCGTACTACCCCGGGCAGATGAACCGCACCTTCCCGGGCTCATAGGTGAGTTGCATGCGCTTCCCTTCATAGAGGAACGGGGTGCCGTTGAAGTGGACAGGCACCTTGCCCCGCGTGGTGAGGGTCAATTCCCGCTTCACTTCCTCATTCCCCCTGCCCACCATCTGCCCGGCTGACTGCAGCAGGGCGATGATGTGGGCGTTCGGCACGCGCGGCGTGGCTTGGACGGCAAAACCCCCTTCGGGCGAGTAGAGCTTCACGCCCAGCCCGATGAGAGGCAGGACAGAGCCATGGATGCTCGCGCACTCCTCATCGGTCCTGATCTTGTAGTCATGCTCGAGCCTCGCGACATAATCAGCTCCCGCCAGGGCATAGGAGAAGAAGATCATCGCGGACCTCTCCATGGGCGTCCTCATCTGGGAGCTCTTCCACCTGCCCTTCAGGGCCTCTCCGACGTGCACCCAGCTCGCGACATCCCCCAGACCGAACGAGTCTGCATAGGATACGTCATGGGGAGACAGAGTTCCGTCATACGTCACCCGGATGAGAGGGTAGTCCTTCGTGGGTCCGTCCTCAAGGAGCCTGATGCGGTCATCCATGGCCATGCCCTGCATGCCGAGATTGTGCAGCCAGTACGTGCCGCTCCCCCCGCCCACAATCAGGATGGGAGGAGTCTGCTGGGCCATCGAGAGCAGCTGATTGTAGGTTGTCATGATGCTCCCGTCACCGCCATAGACGACGACCTGATCAGGCAACTCTTTCAGATGCTCAGCGCCATGGCAGACCGTGACATCAGTGTCCAAGGTCTCCCGGATTTTCCGAACTAGATGCTTCTCCAGTTCTTCCCTGCCAAGCAGAGGGTCCAGCAACCCTTCCTTTGGTCTTGCGTGTGGGTTGAGGACCAGAGCGGTTCTCATGCAGCGAGGGAGTCGGAGCCACCTTATAAAACCTGTTTTCAGCAACATTATTATGCTCGACGGGGCCTAGGGGGAGCATGATTCCTGACATCGTCTACGGCACCGCGTGGAAAGAGGAACGCACCGAGGACCTCGTGTCCAAGGCGCTCAAGGCGGGCTTCCGGGGCATCGACACGGCCAACCAGCGCCGGCACTACTACGAGGAGGGCGTGGGGAAGGCGCTGGCGACGTGCGGCATCCCTCGGAAGGAGCTCTTCATCCAGACCAAGTTCACCTTCGCCGACGGCCAGGACCACCGCATCCCCTACGATGCGGACGCTGATTACACGACGCAGGTCCGACAGTCTTTCGCGAGTTCCCTGGAGCACCTGGGCGTCAAGACCGTGGATTCCTACGTCCTGCACGGGCCCTCCACCGGACAGGGCCTCGCGGACGCGGACTGGGAGGTATGGCGCGCGATGGAAGCCATCCATGCGGAAGGCAGTGCGCTTTCACTCGGCGTGAGCAATGTCACCTCGGAGCAGCTGCACACCCTATGGAAGGGCGCGGGAGTGAAGCCGTCATTCGTGCAGAACCGCTGCTTCGCCCAGCTCGGATGGGACAGAGACGTCAGAGCGTTCTGCACTGAGCACCGTATCGTCTACCAGGGTTTCTCGCTCCTCACTGCGAATCCCTTCGCGCTGCTCGGCGTGAGAAACATCGCCGCAGCACTCGGCAAGACTCCCGCCCAGGTCATCTTCCGCTTCGCGAGGGACGTCGGGATGCTCCCGCTCACGGGAACGAGCAGCGAGCAGCACATGGCAGAGGACCTCGCGCTGGACTTCCGCCTCACGCAGGAACAGGTGCGGCTCATCGAGGGCATCGCCCTCTGACATCCTGAGTAGTATGTTCATTCTTTTCTAACGAAATGTTTATTAATTATGAACAAAATCTTCATGTCATGGACCTTGCTCGGCTGCTGAGCGCAACAAACCTGCGCATTATCGACGCCATTGCTCGGGAAGAGCTTTCCATCAGGGGAATCGCCGAGCGCGTCGATTGCTCCCCGGCAAAGGCCCATCAGGCGGTGACACTCTTCCGCAGCTATGGCCTTGTTTCCACGAAGAGAAGGAAGAATCTCCTCGTGGTGAGACCGAACAGGCAACATCCCCTCTACCAGAAGCTGAAGGCACTCATCAACATAGGCAGCCTTCTCCAGAGCAGAGGCTACCGAGAACTCGCGAAACATGCGGTGGTCGGCGTCTATGGCAGCTTCGCCGCGGGCACGGACGATGATTTCAGTGACGTCGACCTCCTCGTCATCACCACAAAGAGCAGGCTCCATCTCATGGAACACACGCACCTTCTCTCGGAAGAGTTGCGACGGGAAGTGCATCCTGTCGTGCTGACGCCGGAAGGCCTGCGGAAACTGGAGGCGAAGGATTATGAATTCTTCACCCGACTGAACATCACCGTCATTGGACTGAATGGTGATCCGTGTGCAGCTGGACGAATGCTTCCGGAAGAGGCTTCTGGAGAAGACTCGGCCCCAGCCGGGCCTCGGAACCAAAGACCTCCGCCAGGCAGGGTTCTTCCTCACCGAGGCGACGGAGCTCCTTGATCTCGGCAAGGACGCCATTGCCATACTCGCGCTGTACAACGCCTATTTTCACTGCGCGAGAGCCCTTCTTTTCCGCGATGGCGTCTCTGAACGGAGTCATCACTGCCTCGCGCGCTATCTGCAAGATAGGTATGTCCGCACCGGCAGATTGGACACGCGTTATCTCGGCGCATTTGAGGCCGCCATGGAGCTTCGCCACACGGTGCAGTATTCAACAGACCCCGTGGAGGTTGAAGCAGACCTCGCTGAGCTTATTGCTTTCTGCGATGGCTTCATCCGTGTTGTCGGCAGGATCTGTGCGCATGACGGCTGAGAAATATGGCCCCGGGCGAGGCCGTCCGGAACTCACACGGCACTGCGGACGAGACTTAGATGCGTTTCGCCCAAAACACCGTAACGCTTAAGAGTCAAAGTATTACGCATGAACCGTGCCCGGGGTCATCATCATCGGGGCCGGCCTCGCCGGCCTGTCCCTCGCCTGCGAGCTGGTGGACGAGGGCTATGAAGTCCTCATCCTGGAGAAGGAGAGCCATCTCGGGGGAAGGGCGAGCAACACCATTGACGAGAAGACCGGCGACGCGGTCCCCATCGGCCCCCACATCTTCCTGGCCTCCTACAACAACTTCCGGCGCTTCCTCCAGAAGATAGGCGCGGAAGAGTCCATCTTCTACGACCGCAGGGTCTTCACCGAGTTCGTCTACGACAGGAAGCGCTACGAGTATCTCATCGCCGACATCCCTGGCGGCATGCTGACCATGTACCGGATGATGCGGTACCCCTTCACGAAGTGGTACGACCAGCTGAGCAACCTCAGGCTCGCTGCCGCCATCCTCTTTTCGCCGGATGAGCGCTTCGAGAAGCTCGACGACATCACGGCGCTGGACTACCTGCGGAGCCAGGGCGTCACGACGCGATGCATCGACATGTACTGGCGGATGTTCGTGATGTCCTTTCTGAACATTCCCATCGAGAGATGCTCCGCCGCGGAATTCTGCCTCCTGCTGAAGTTCTGGACCAAGCAAAGCGACAGGTGCGTCGGACTCGGCACCAAGGGACTCGGGGACATCTACACCGGCAAGGCAGAGGCATACATCACCTCAAGGGGGGGGAAGATCCTCCGCAATGCCGCGGTGATGAGCGTCGCGTGCCGGGACGGGAAGGTGGAGCACCTCGTGGTGCAGCAGGGCGGAAAAGAGCGGAAAATCCGGGCGGACCTCTATGTCTCCACCCTGCCCCCTCCAGAGCTCGTCAAGGTGGTCCCTCCCGAGCTGGAGAGTCACTTCGGCGGGCTCCGGAACCTCCAGGGAGTGCCGTACATCACGGTCAACATCTGGTTCGACCGCAAGATAACGGACAAGAAGTTCTGGGCGCTGGTCACCGATGGGAACCAGCGGTACATGAACACCGACTTCTACGACCAGAGCAATCTTTACACCGGAAAGCCCACGTCCTTCATCACCAGCAACATCATCTACAGCCACGCGTATCATGCGATGACGGATGACAAAATAGTGGCGCGCACCGTCGAGGAGATCCGGGAGGCGTTCCCGGACATGCAGGCGAAGGTGGTGCACTCGGTGGTGCATCGCCTGCCGTACGTCATCTACGCGCCCTACCCGGGGATGCGGCAGCACAAGCTTTCCCAGGAAACCCCCATCCCGAACCTCTTCCTCGCGGGAGACTGGACCATACGGGAGCATCCCCAGTCCATGGAGGCCGCGGTGCGCAGCGGCTTCAAGTGCGCTGAAAGGATACTCACGTCCAGAGGGAAGGACAAGAGCCTCTGCGACGACAGAATCCTCTAAGTTATCCTGCCCTGCTGCCAGTCCACGAGCATCCTGCGCGCCATGCGGATGGGGTCCGGCTTCCCGCCCTTCCGCAGGACGTGATTCTTCAGCGCGAGCTCCTCGATGACCCCGTCGGGGTCGTCGGTGACCTTCACGCCGTAGAACTTCTCGAACTTCTCGGGGAAGCGCTGCATCAGCCCGCTGACAACAACATCAGGTTCGCGGACATGCAGGTAATCTATCGTCCCGATGACCGACTGCTTCATGAAGTCCTTCTCGTTGTACGGGATGACGCCGGGGGTGTCGATGAGCATGATTCTCTTTCCCACGCGGACCTTCTGCAGCCCGCGGGTGTGGCCGCTCAGCGGGCTCACGCTGGCAGAGCCCTTGCCCTTCAGGGAGTTGATGAGCGAGGATTTCCCCACATTGGGATAGCCGAGCACTCCGACGATGACAGCCTGCTTCTTCGCCAGGGTGAGAATCCGCCGTTTCAGCGCCCCGATGCCGCGGTAGTCCTTCGAAGACACCGCTATAGAGGGCTGCAAGACATCGCCCGCCTCCGCGAGGTCGCTCTTGCTGATGACGTAGATGAACGGCTTCCCCGCGTCCTGGACCTTCCGCTCGAGCTCGATGTTGCGGCTCTCCTGCACCAGGCGGGCGTCAAGCACGAGGAGCAGGACATCCGCCTCCTCAATCACCTTGTTGACGAGCGTCCAGAAGCTGGGCATGGCAAGGGGAAGGCGCGGGGCTTCTTAAGGCTATCCGACCTCTGGCGGAAAGCCCTTTCCCGGCCGGAAGACCGGACGCGCTCCGCGTGGTCTCGCCGTCAGTTCGGATATGCCAATGATTCCGGCCGCCCGGGGTTTCTCTACGGCACGACCTCGAAGTCGAACGGCCGCTGGCAGAGCCCGTCCTCGGGATGCTCAGCGCAGTAGGCCTTGCACCTGCCATAATTGACCTGGCAGAAGGCCTCGCAGCGCTCCTTGCCGTTGCACAGCATTCCCAGGCCCTCTTCCGAGAGTCCCCGCTCCACCGGGAGCGCGGCAAGGCGCTCCGCCTCGGAGATGTTGTAGCACGCGAGGACCGTCCGCGCGACTCCTCGCATGATGGTGAAGTGGTCGTACCGCGGGTAGTAAAACTCCTGGCTGCCCGGGAGATTGTTATCCTGAATCTTCAGCGCATCGCAGAAAGCCTGCATGTCGCCGCAGTACGCCAGAAGCACCTCGTCCGTCACGGTCTTGTGGTGGTAGACCTTGACGTTCTCTCCGGGAGGGTCGAACGGGCCAAAGCCGATTGCGATGTCCCGGAGGAATCCCGTGCGGTCGCCCAGCCACTGGGCGCGGATTCCCTTGAGGTCGTAGCCTGCCAGGGGCGATGCCAGGGTGTGCAGCGCCACGCTGCCGTTGAAGGGGAGCCTGGCGATGGAGTACGCGGCGGTGACCCCCCCGGCGCTGGAGCCGAAGAGCACAAGCTCGTCGATATCGTGTCGGGAGAGCAGACCGTCCATGTATAGGATGAAGCGCTCACTGATCTCAGGAAGGTGCAGCGTCTGGTCCTGGGGATAGAACTCCACAAATGCTGCTTTGGGGTCCTGCTTCATGAGCAGTTCCTGCTCGAAATAGTCGGTGGGGACCGTGCCTCCGAGGCCCATCAGCCAGACATAGCCGCGGCGCCGGACGCTGTCGTTCACGTCGCACGCGAAGACCGCGTCCGTGACCTGAGGCTCCGGCGCCGGGCCGCTGATGAGTTCGCGCGCCTGGATGCGTACCTCCTGCCCGAACTGGGAGCATCCCAGGAGCGCCAGGACGAGCACGCAGAGCAACACGCGCCTCATCCCTACACCACGAATGCGATGATGCCCCAGATGAAGGCGAGGGCCGCCCAGGCGTAGTTGAGCCATCGGGGCCATTTCAACGCGGTCGTGAGCGTTATCAGCACCCCAAGGAGGATTGCGCCTCCGCCGAAAAAGAATGATGCCATGCGGTGTTCCGGTGATTGCCCCTTTTTAAGCTTGGCGGCGCCGCAGAGAGAGCCCCGATTCCGGCCGCGCTGCCGCGCGAGTTGCCTCTCCGGAATGACGGATACTCTCCGTAATGCGGCCGACCGGATGGACGATTCGAGCAGCGCAATATTTATCTTCCCGACACCAATCCTCACCCCATATGGGGGAGCGCGCCATCTACGGCGAGGGCATCATGCTGGACGTTCCCTATGTGGGCCAGCGCTTCGGCTACGACTGCGGGCCTGCCTCGCTCGCCATGGTCTTCTCCTACCAAGGAGTTGAAGTGCCGTACGAGGACCTGCTCTCCTGCATCGAGGGCGGGCCCGACGGGGGCACCACCAGGAGACAGATGGAGAAGATTGCGGAGCGCTATGGCTTCTCCGCACGCGCGAGGAGCCATGGCACCCTGGAGGACATCATCAGGGAACTCGACGCGGGGAATCCGGTCATCGTGGACTGGAAGCCATCGGAGGTCGGCCACTACAGCGTGCTGCGCGGCTACGGCGACGGCTGGCTCTACGTGCGCGACCCCAAGGTGCTGCGTCGCTGCCGCATCGGCCCGGAGCGATTCCTCAGAACGTGGGGGTACGACAAGCCGGAGAACTGGTACCTCGTCCTAAAGCATAAAAAGCAGTAGCCTTCCCACAGCGTGTGACCTTGTTCGACGCCGGCGTCTTCGCGCTCTACGCCAACCACGGCGTGCTCCAGCTCCTTCCGCCGCTCACGCTCTCGGACCGCGAGGCGGACGACATCATCGTGGACGGTGCGCTCCGATGATGGACGCGCTCCAGAGTCTCGAAGAAGATGTCCAGCGGGCATTCCGCTCCGGAGACGCGGGCCATCTTGACGTCCTCGGCTATGGGGAGATATCCAGCGTGCTCGGCCTGGATACCGGCGGGAAGAGATACGCGTGCAAGCGGCTGCCCACCATGAGCGAACAACAGGCCGCGGCGTACGAGGACTGCCTGGAGCGTTACCTCCACGCGCTCTCCTCGGCTGGCATTCACCCCCTGGAGAGTACGCTGCATACCTTCCCCGCGGACGGCGGTTTCGCACCGTGGTGCGTCCAGCCGCGCCTCCGCGAAGAGGAGCTCCTTCCCGTCTATCTCGGGAACTGCGACGAGGACGAGGCTGCCGCAGTCATCTCCCCCCTGGTGCAGAGCATCGCGCACGCCGTCACCCCCGAACTTGGCCTTGACTCCCAGGTCTCCAACTGGGCATGCGTGGACGGGAGGCTCGTCTATCTCGACATCACCACCCCGCTCATGCGCGAGGACGGCAAGGAGCTCCTGGACACCTCGATGTTCATCGCGTCGCTGCCCTGGCTGCTGCGGAAGCCCGTGCAGCGCTTCCTGCTGAAGGAGATACTGGACACCTACTACCGGCCCAGGGGCGCGCTCCTGGACGCCGCGGCGAATCTCCACAAGGAGCGCTTGGGGTATCTGCTGCCCACCTTCCTCGAGGAGGCCAATGCGCATGTCACACCGCTCCGCGCTGAGGAGGTGGAGCGCTTCTACCGTCAGGACGCGGTGATGTGGAGCGCCCTGCAGACAACGCGCCGGGTGGACCGGTTCTGGCAGCTCAGGGTCAGAAAGCGCGCGTATCCCTTCCTGCTGCCGGGCAGGATTGTGCGGTGAAGCTGCGGTGGGGCCCTGTCGGCCGTGTTGAAGAGAATTTCCGGTATTCCGGGAAGACAGCCCGGAAACCGCGGGTCGTCACGGCCGGGATAGGGAGGTTCTGCAGGGCCAGGCCGAAAGTGTTTTAAACCGTTTTCCGCTCTCGCCTCCCGTTGCGAGAGTGGCCAAGCGGCTAAGGCGGTCGGCTGCAAAGCCGGCAATGTCCGGGCTGTCGAGCGAAAGCGATGACGAGCAGAGCCCGACTATTCGAGGGTTCGAATCCCTCCTCTCGCTTCAACTGGGGGATGGAAGCCTATCGAGTTCCCTGGCTTGCGGCCAAGCGCCTTGAAAAAGCTGCGAATCTGCGACTCGTTCTCCTGGAGATGGCTGAACTGGTAGAAGTCCCTGGCGTAGTCGAGCGCTTTCGACAGCTCCTCGGGCGAGAGCATCTCCGTCATCGCGTGGAAATCCCCTGCCTCGGGAGTCCCTGCGATGCGCGACTCCGCGGCGAGCGGAACCATCCTGTTCACCACGTCGACAATCATGCGATGCGAGAATCCTTCGGTCGAAGCCGCGAGGACGCGCACGAAATCCTCGGGCAGTCCGTCCTCAAGGGGGCGGCCCACCAGGAGGTTGCGCACCAGGCACTCCCTGTCCTCGTCATCCGGGAGGCCAAGATGCTCCATCAACCCTCCGAGGCGCTCGGCTTCGAGGAGATTGGGGTCCATGATGTACGGGTCGTTCCCGGTGCCGATGAGGACCATCCGGTCGGCACCCATCCCGGCTAGCAGGTTTCCGATATTCGAGTTCATGATGCCCTCGCCCAGCGACTCGCTGGACGCGCTCGTGATCTTGTCCAGGTCCTCGATGATGGGGATGAACTCGACCCCCAGCCGCTGCTTCTCGAACTCCATCCTGGGAAAGAGGCTGTTCTCGTCCTTCACGAGGGTTTCCTGGGAGACCGGCACAACCACGCCGCGGTCATATCTCTGCACGGCGAGCATCGCGGCGAGCATGGTCTTGCCCACGCCCTTCGGGCCGAAGACCATGGCGTTGTAGGGCCTGAACCTGTTCGTGGCCGCATAGTCGGAGTCGAGATGCGGAAGGACGCAGTAGGTCAGCAGGCGCTCCAGGATCTGTTCCTGCCCGGGCAGCCGGCGCTTCGTGACCAGGTCCGCGTCGATGAGCTTGTCGGTGAGATTGTGCCAGAGCAGCAGGAAGAGCTCCCGAGGCTCGGGCTGGGGCTTCCCTGCGAGAATATGCCCCATGCGCACCGCAATCTCTCCCAGCTCCAGATAGGACTGGGTGGGATTGGCGCGCAGCTCGACGAGCACATCCCTGCCGTCGTGGAGCCAGTGGGGATTTCCCGCGGATTCCTTCGCCACCGAGAACCACAGGGCCTCCTTCTTGAGCTTGTGGTAGGGCGCAGAACACAATCGCCCAGAGACCCTGCCGTCATCGCGCTCCAGGAGGCTGCTGACATAGGGATGCGGGTCCTGCCCGCTCACCCCGTCGACCAGCTGCAGCTCACTGGAGAAGTGGTACTCGACGAAAAGCTTCCGCAGCGCGTCTGCCATCTCGGGGGTGACGCGCGGCGCGTGGAACGAGAGCACGAGCTTGTCGTCGGACACCTCGAAGGCTCCCAGGTTCTCCCCCTGGCCGAAGAATCCCCCGGACGGGGACAGCATCGCCTTCCAGTCATCGACCTTTGGGTCCTTCATGCGCTCCCGGAAGTTCTCCAGCTCGGCGCGGACCTTGTCCTCCAGCTCGAGCCCATACCGGGGGGATGCGTTCCCAATCATCCACCCGATACCCCCCTGGTGCGCTGGACTGAGCGTCCCGATGTCAAGACCATAGTGTCGGAATGCCTTCTCCACTGACTCGGAGATGAGCCGCTGGGAGGCAGGCGATTTCGAGTTG
>JAGVZT010000010.1 GCA_018302335.1 Candidatus Woesearchaeota archaeon
GAGGGCCTACGACACTAATTTCAGCGCTCCAGGCCACGTGCTCATCGGAAACCGTGATGACGGTCTCCGCCCGGTGAACGGCAGCATCGACGAGGTGCGCATCTGGAACCGCTCCCTCACCCTAGACGAGATTATCGCGCACAACGCCTCGCGTTACTTTGAACTTCAGAGCACGGAGACCCAGGTCGGCGATGCCTGGCAGTGCGCGGTAACGCCCAATGACGGCAGTTCGGACGGGACCATGCTGAACTCCAGCGCGGTGGTCGTAAGCGGCTGCACCACCGCGTACGACGACTTCTACCTGAACGCGAACACGGTGCTGTGCGGCGGCGCGCAGTTCTCGGTGACCGATTCCGGCGCATCTGGCGTGCTCATCGTCAACCGCTCGAACATCCTGCTGGACTGCAACGCGAGCATCATCAACGGGTCCAAGAGCTACACTGGCTACGGCATCTACAACGACCGCTTCGACAACATCACGGTGAAGAACTGCGTGATCGAGGGTTATTTCAACGCCCTGTTCTTCGTGAACAGCTCGCAGCACAACATCTCCGGGAACACCCTTTCCCGCAACAGGAAACGGCCGAACAGCAATGACTCCGGTGATTTCATTGATGTCTGGGAGATCCCGCCGAATACCGATGACGGCGGAGGCGGCATCTTCCTCTGGTACGTGAACCGCAGCGTCGTCAGCTGGAACAACATGACCGACCAGCAGAATGGTCTCCAGCTGTACAATAGCGACCGCAACAACATCACCGACAACAACATGTCGGACAACCAGGGGTGGGGCATCCAGCTGGACAATGCCAGCTACAACTTCGTCTCAAACAACAACGCGGACGATGTCTGGAACAAGAACTCGACATACTGCGTGGGAGTCCAGGACAACGGCTGCGACACCGCCGGGCTGCTCATCTTGCGCAGCTCGGACAACAACACCATCGTGAACAACACCATCCGGCAGGGCGGGGACAGCTACTTCGGCGCAGGCGCCTCAGCCGCCGCGGACATGCTGGGGACCAACGGGAACTACGTCGCGGACAACGACTTCTCCTACGCCTGGCACCACGGTGTCGAGCACACCTTCGCGAAGAACAACGTCTTCGAACGGAACAATGTGTCGAACGCGCGCCGCAACGGCTTCTGGTTGGGCTATTCGGAATACACCATCGTCCGAGAGAACGACATGTCCAACGACTCCTGGGGGGCGGTGGACAACGAGATGGGCCGGCACAACCTCTACCTGAACAACACCATCTTCAAGGGCGGCGACGGTATTGTCCTTTACAACACGAACACCACCAACAATACCATCGCGAACAACACCATCCTCAACACCACAGCGGAGGGCATCAAGCTCCAGAACGACAGCTTCACCCGCATCATCGGAAACACCATCTCCGGCAATCCGGTGTCCATCTCCATCGAGATGGCGAGCTACAACGTTACGGTGCTGAACAACTCCATCACGGCCCCGGACAGCGCCACGCACGCAGTCCTCATCACGCGCTCGGACAACGTGACGTTCCGCGGCAACGACATCACGACAACGGCCGTTCCGGCCTTCCTCGTGAGCCAGTCGGACAATCTCAAGGTGTTCAATGGCCCCTTGAATGTCCCGCTGACGGTCAACGACACCGAGCTGATGAATGACTCCGATAACGCGCGCTTCATCAACGTCTCCTTCGACGTGTGGAACGTCTCGGTGAGCGGCGATTCGAGCCTCTACGTCGGATACTACCTCGGCGTGAACGTGAGCAATGACACTGGTCCGGCGGCGAACGCCAATGTCACCGCATTCGGCGCGAATCGGAGCACGGCGTTCTCTGCGCTAACCGACTCGAGCGGCCTCGTGTCCGACCAGGAGCTCATCCAGTTTAGGGTCAACGGCAGCACGTTCAACTACACGGACTATTCCCTGTACACGGTGAACGCCACCTGGAACGGGCTGACCAAGAACCAGACCGTCAACATGACCAGCAGTCAGAACCTGGTGTTCCTCTTCATCAACGGCCCCCTCATCTCCGGGGTGCCGAACAGGACCATCAACATGAGCTTCTCCCCGCCGGACGCATGGTACAATCTTACGGTGAACACCACGGATGTGGACAACCTGAGCAGCCAGCTCACGTGGTACATCCGCAACGAGACCAACACCAGCGTCATCGACTGCTTCATCAGGAGCGGATCACCTGGCCATCTCAACTGCAGCGCTCCCTCCGCAAGGGGAAGCACCACGATTTTCGTCAACGTCACCGACGGCTTCTACTGGGACGAGACCAGCTTCGTCATCACGGTGGTGAACAGCCCGCCGACGCAGGGCACGCCCCAGATTACCCCCGCATCGCCTGCAGCCGATGACGACCTCACCTGCGTGCCGCAGAGCGTTACGGATGTGGACGGCGACTCCGTGCTGAATATCACCTCCTGGGCGCTGAACGGGGCATCGCAGCTCCTCGTCCTCATGCCATTCGAGGGCGGCTCGAACACCACGTTCACACGGAATTATATGCCCTTCGGAGGCAACGGGACCGTGAGCGGAGCGGTGTGGAACTCCTCCGACGGCAGGACTGGCGGGGCGTACATCTTCAACTCCAGCGCACCGAAGATTATCAACCTCTCCTACGATATCGCATTCAACATGACGGACACGCAGCCTTTCACCGTGGAGGCCTGGGTGCAGGTCTTCGGCTGGAACACAAGCGAGCCCCGCGCGGCCATTGTGGACAGACTGAGCAACAAGGGTGCCTCCGCAACAGGCTGGTCCCTGAACGTCGAGAACGCCTCGAACGGGGGGGTGCTACGCTTCTTCATCAAGAACGCGACATCCGGGAGCAGCAGCGAGACGATCACCGGCTCCAGCAACATCGCGGACGGCCGCTGGCATCACCTGGCGGGCGTGCACGACGGGACCAACTTCAGCATCTACGTCGACGGAGTGCTGGAGAACAGCAGCGTGCGCAGGGTATGGAAATCCTTCAACGACGACTCTGGCATCGACATCGGCCAGTGGCCGGGCAATCCTGAAAGATATCTGAATGGCAGCATTGACGAGGTGCGGCTTTGGAATCGCTCTCTCAGCGCCGAGCAGATTCTCCAGCACAACGCGTCCCGATATGACCTCCTCGACGAGAACGAGACAGCAGTGGACGATTCCTGGGGCTGCTCCGTCAGCCCGAATGACGGCTATGCCGACGGCTCGACGCTCAACAGCTCCCCTGTCGCGGTTGCCGGCTGCTCCACTCCGACGGACGACTACTACGTCAACCGCGACACCCTGTTCTGCTCCGGGACCTACCCGCTGGCCGACAGCACCGGGAACGGCGTGATTATCATCAACGCCTCTGGCGTCAACGTCACCTGCAACGGGACGGTCATCACGGGGACGGACACGGGAAACGATATCGGCATCAATCTCTCCACCTTCGGCAACCTCACCCTCACGGGCTGCACCCTCGCCAACTACTCGCGCGGAGTCTACCAGGAGAGCAATGGAGACAAGTTCACAGTCATCAACGACACGATTGTCATAGGCCCGGCAAGGAGAATAAACCAGGTGGAAGGCATCACCCTCGATGCGGACAGCATCAACCTCACGAATGTCCTCGTGCTGAACACGACCGCCAACGGCATCCGATTCCTACTATCGGCGAACTCCCTGCTGGTCAATGTCCGAGTCGAGGGCACAGGAACGACTGCCGTGACCCTTAGTAGCGTGGGCCTGGGGGTGACCGTACGCAATCTCACCATCCTGAACTGCAGCGGCACCGGTCTCTCGCTGGTCTCGAACAAGATTTCCGTCTCGAATCTCACCGTACGGGGATGTGAGGGGAACTCCACCTCCATCAACGGGGCCCTCGTCCAGGAGACCTTCGAGGATGTGGTCATCGAGCACGGGAAGGGGATTGGCATCAGCATGGAGCAGTCCGGGGCTTCGCCACTCTCCGGCAACACCTTCGCGCGGGTCCGCATCACCAACATGAGCGGGCGCGCTATCTTCCTGAACTACTCGGTGAACAACTCCTTCATCGGGCTGAACGTCACATCGAGCGGAGACGAGGGCCTCTACCTTCGTTCTGGATCCACGGGGAACTACATCAACGACTCCCGCTTCTGCTCGAACGGCGATGCGGAGCAGGACATCAACGACTCCGACAGCAACACCTTCACGAACGTGACATGCGACGACTCGACGCCCGGGGGGCTGTGCGCCGCAAGCTGCTCAGGGAGCTTCCCAAATGTGACCACCCCGGTGTTCGCCCCACCGGCGCCGACGACCATAGACAACATCACTGCAAACACGACGGCGACCGACGCGCAGAGCAACATGACGGTGTACTTCCGCTGGCTCGTGGACGGCGTCCGGGTGTACAACCACACTTTCTCCTCGGTCGTGAACGGCAGCGTCTTGAACGCGACCCTGGGCGGTGGCAACTTCTCGCGGTACCAGCTCGTCAATGTCACGGTCTTCGCGAACGACAGCTCCCTCGCCTCGGAGAACCGGAGCGTCGAGGTGAACATCTCGAACGCCCTGCCGACGCAGGACGCGCCGAGCGTCACCCCCGCATCGCCCACCACGGACGACAACCTCACCTGCAATCCGCAGAACGTGAGCGATGGCGACGGCGACCCGATTGTGAACATCACGAATTGGTATATCAACAATGCGTCCATCACCCTGCTGCACCTTCCCTTCGAGGGCAGCTCGAACAACACCTACGCGAAGGACTACTCCGACCACGGGAACAACGTCAAAAACAACGCGGGCGGGCCACCTTTCTGGAACAGGACCGGAGGCTACACCGGAGGCGGCATGCAGTTCCCCGCCAACACCAACCTCACCACGACCAACGGCGCCAGCGACTTCAGCGGCGCCGACTACTACACCGTCGCAGCATGGATCAAGCCCATCGGCGCGGCCGCCGGACCCGGGGGGGGGGACGTGCTGCGGAAGGAGGCGACGGCCGCCATGGGAGTGAGCAACAGCGCCCCCCCGACGCTCGGCGCCTGGAGATACTCCAGCGGGTGGTGCGGAAGCTGGGCGCTCGGCGCGAGGACCCTCACGTTCGGCCAGTGGTACCATGCCGCATTCCGATACAATGGCACGCACGTCTCGGTATTCCTGAACGGCTCCGTCGACGGGCAGACGGGGTGCGCCGGCAAGATTGACTCGAACTCGAACGAGATGCACGTCGGCGGCTGGAGCGATGAGTTCTTCAACGGGACCATAGACGAGGTGCTCTACTTCAACAGGAGCCTGAGCGACGCGCAGATTTCCAGCCTGTTCGCTGGAGGACTCCGCACCATACACGCGGACACGACCACCACAGGCGAGCAGTGGACCTGCGCCACCACGCCCAACGACGGCTATGCAGACGGCACGATGAAAAATGCGAGTGTCGTGGTCGGTGCTGGCAACGCCGCCCCCCTCATCGTCGACGTCAACTTCACCGCTGCAGACCCCCTGGAGAACGGCACCCGCAGCGTGTTCTTCTCCTTCAACGTCTCAGACACGGATGGCGCAGGCGACCTGAACCATTCCACAGCCAGCGTCCGCATCCTCTCCAACGGCATCTGGCGGAATTCCTCATCCTGCAGCCAGAGCAACTACAGCGCCACCGAGACACGGTACAATTGCACGGTGCTGTTCAACTACTACGACAACAGCTCCGCGGACTGGCGGGTGAACGCCAGCGTGCGCGACAACTCCTCTTCGCTGGCGTTCAACGACACCCTGAACTTCACCTACAACTCGCTGAGCGCGATGCGGCTCTCGCTCTTCACGTTCGACTTCGGCACGCTCTCCCTTGGACAGACCGCAGGCTCAGCGGCGAATCCGCTGCTCGCGAACAACACCGGCAACTTCGATTTCGCGGCCATCAACGTGACCGGCTACGACCTCCACGGTACCTCTGACCGGGGGTACAGCATCCCCGCGCAGAACTTCACGGTGAACGCCTCTGCGGACTCAATCGGCCTGCCGCTCACCAACGGCACCTCCGCACTCATCCCCTCAGGGACCCTGCCCCATGGCGCGCCGGGAGGCGCCGCGAACCGCTCCCTCTGGCTCTATGTCGTGATGCCATCAGGCGGCATCATCGCGCAGGGCTACAATGCCACTGAGCTGTGGAGCCTCACCGTCCGCTGATTTCATGTATTGTAGGATTTTTCATCAAGTGTGGGATAATAGGCCCTTCCTAAACAGAAACATTAAAATACCAGAATTCTATGAAAACCCATCTAGTATATCAAAAAAGATACTGTGACGACACGATGATTGTGCGCATAAGACGACGAACCCTCTATCTGATTGCAGCGCTCATGCTCATCATCCCGGTCGCCATCGCGGCCGATGTCTCCCGGTCCTTCAACGTCCTGCTCACCGTCGGGAATAACCAACCGAAAATCTTCCAGGTGATTGCTCCTGCCGCGACGGATCCCGTGGAGAACGGCACCGTGACGGTATACGTCCTCTTCAACGCCACCGACCCCGACGGGAACAACCTTGATGACACCACTGCGGGCGCGCAGATTTTCCTCAACGGGGTGTACCGGCTCAACAGCAGCCGCTGTAACCCGGTGGCCAACTACACCAACGCCAGCACGGACGACAGCACCCAGTACAACTGCTCGGTCACCTTCCTCTACTACAACAACGCAAGCGCATCCTGGCAGGTGAACGTCACGGTCGCCGATATCAACGGCAACAGGACGAATGACACCGGCTCCTCGTTCACCCTCAACTCCCTGAGCGCGATGCGCATCCTGGACACCAGCTTCGACTTCGGCAGCGTCGCCCTCGGCGCGACCGCCGGCGCCGCGGACAACCCCTTCATCATCAACAACACGGGCAACTTCGACTTCACCTGGGTGAACCTCACCGGTTATGACCTCCATGGTGTCTCGGACAGGAGCTACAGCATCCCGGCGCAGAACTTCACCGTGAACGTGAGCGCCAATGCAATAGGGCTGCCGCTTACGAACCAGACCTCCGTCAGGCTCAATGCGGGCCCGGCGAACAACGCGACGCTCTACCACGGCGCGCCGGGAGGAGTCGCGAACCAGAGTCTCTGGCTCTATGTCGTGATGCCCTCGGCTGGCATCATCTCCCAGCAGTATAACGCCACCGCAGAATGGGTCCTCACGGTAAGCTGAGGCCACTGCCCTGGCTGCTCGCCGCCCTCTGCCTGAGCATGCAGGTCATGGCGATGGGCATCGCCTCCGACTTCCTTGAGCAGGACACCATGCGCCTCGCCCCCGGCGAGACCAGACTGTACGGCATCCGACTCCAGAACCCGGAGCCGAAGGACGTCTGGGTGCGGGCTGGCGTCGAGAGCGAGATTGCACAGCTCGTCAATCCCCAGGAGCGCTATCTCCTCAAGGCCGGGAGCTACGCGAACGCCCTCAGCATCGAGGTGCGGGCGCCGGAAGACGCAGCAGGGACGCGATTCAGCGTAGGTTACTGGATGCAGCCTGAATCAGAAGGGGGCAATGTGCCCATCGCGGTGCGCATCGAGCGGAGCTTCACCGTGCAAATCGGGGAATCTCTTCAAGAGCCTGCTCCGGCCCGGGAGCATGGTTTCCCCTTCCTCTTCGCCACGCTCGGGGTGACGCTCGCCGCGCTCGGCGCGGTCATGTGGCGCCTCGCCCGGAGGTCGTAGCGCATTGCGGAGAAGCCCCGGGGCGAGACCACCCGGAACCCATGCGGCATGTCGGCCGGGATACCGCACTGCCGCTAAAATATATATACTGTAGACACGTGGGAACAGCGTATGACTGGCGCAGAACCGGACCGGGGCTTGCTGGGCATCCTCGCCTGTCTCTCCCTACTCCTCCTGGCAGCTGGTGGGGGCTTCGGCGTCTCGCTCACCGCAAGCACGGTGGTGTTCAACTACAGCAGCCTGACGCTGGACGGAGCGGTCAACGCGAACGGCTCCGATGTCCTCATCCGCCTGCCGCTCATCTACGGAGGAAGCGGCGAGACGAACATCTCCCTCGCGACGCCGACGGCGTGGACCAACGGCTTCAACTGGAGCGTGAATGAGTCCGGAACGCTCAAGAATGTCAGCGCGAACGGCCTGCTGAACTGGTCTGCGAATCTCTCTCAGGGCAGCGCGCTCATGACCTTCCTCGTTCCCGCGCCGCTCCTGATGCGCCTCACCGAGGACGTCAACGCGACGCACTACGTCACGAATCTCACGGTGAGCGCGAACAACTCCTTCACCAATGTCAGCGTGAACGTCTCGGTGAATTCGAGCTTCGCGTTCTGGTGGCTGTACTGGCAGAACGGGAGCGCCTGGCAGGACAGGTACTGGGACTTCAACCTCTCGGTGAGCGGCGGTTACGCCAGCTTCAGGAATCTGCAGACCTCAACGCAGAACCTCTCCCTGATGGGCGCGATGAGCTGCGCGGAGCAGTGGACCTGCACCGCGTGGAACCTGGTCACCTGCGGGAACAGGACCTGCACCGAGGTGACGCACTGCGGCACCACGAACGACAAGCCTGCGGAGGCCCTCGCATGCCAGGCGCCAAGCGGGGGAGGGGGGGGCGGAGGTCCCATCAGAATCAAGAAGGAATCGTTCACTCTCGAACCCATGCTCATCAAGCAGGTCCTCTTCGTCGGAGAGCAGGTCTTCACCGAACTGGTGCTGAGGAACACCGGAGAGACTGACCTGGACCTGACGGTGCAGCAGCAGGGCCTCGGCGCGGTGCTCCCCACGCTCGGCCGCAACATCACCATCACCCTGGATCCCGGGCAGCGGGATGCTCTGACGCTGCAGTTCGACGCCGGCTCCGCGCAGCCGGGAGTCTATACCGGGCGCATCGTCGTGTGGGGAACAGGACTCAAAGAGAGCGTGGACGTCATCGTGGAGGTCCAGTCAAGGCCGCTGCTCTTCGACATCGATATCGAGGTCCCCGCAGTGTACAAGTACGCAAAGGCTGGCGACGAGATAGAGGTGGTCGCGACGCTCCTCAACCTGGGAGGACCGGGCAGGCAGGACGTCACGGTTACCTACACCCTCAGGGACCTCGGGGGGAACCTGCTCCTTGAAGAGGCGGAGACCCTTGCCGTGGAGACGCGCGCCACCACAAGGAGAAGGCTGCAGCTTCCGGACGACCTGGGACCCGGAAGCTATGTCGTCGTTGCCGAGGTCCGGTACGGAAGCACCGTCGGAACGAGCAGCGATGTCATCCAGGTGGAGGAAGAGGTCGAGACGCAGCCCACGACCATCATCCAGCGCATCGAGCCCGAACTCGGAAAGTACATGACAGTCGGCCTGGCGGTGCTGCTCCTCTCTCTCGTCGGCTTCGAGCTGGTCTTCCACGGCTTCCGGGACTTCCGTGAGCACCAGAGAAAATTCCGCAGGGTGCTCTCTCTCGTGAAGGAGATGGAGAAGTTCCTCGCGCATGACAAGCTCCAGGAGGCCGAGATATGCTACAGCGAGCTCTCCAGGCTCTATCAGGAGCTTCCTGACTGGGCCCGCAGGCGCGCCTACCGTGACTCCCTCGCGGTGGAGAAGCTCCTTGCGCACAAGAAGGGGCAGAGCGACGCCCAGCGGAAGAAATTCGAGGCTATCGAGGAGTATACCAGGAAACTGCTCGAGAAGCGCCTGAGGAAATAGGATTCTTGTATCCCGGCCGCAATGTCGTACAAGTCCCAGTTTGTCTCGCCTGGATGACGGACATTCTCTGCTATGCGGCCGATGGAGACTGTCTGCAAGACCTGACGGCCGAAAACTATTTTAAGCCGTATTATTGGATAATACAATAACATTATTGTAATTTCCAATGAATGCAAGACCTGACGGCCGAAAACTATTTTAAGCCGTATTATTGGATAATACAATAACATTATTGTAATTTCCAATGAAATCCCATGAACTGAAGCTGCTCCTGCTGTTCGAGCGTGAGCCGGCTCTGCGCGCCTCCATCCGGGAACTCTCAAGGCGCGGCGGACTGAACTACCGCTCGGCATATGAGAGCGCTGGGCACTTCATCGCTGAAGGGGTGCTCCGCGAGGAGCGGCATGGCCAGGTGCGGGTGTGCTCTCTCAGCGATGAGGAGGGGGCGATTGCCGCCATGACCGAGGTCTCTCTGGCAAGATGGCTCCTGCTGCACGGCAAGGGGCCGCTGGCTTCGGGCAGACAGGGCCATCCGGACGCCCCACGTCTCGCGCGCCTTGCTGGCGACCTTGCCCTCGCATCACCCATCTTCTGCGGCGTGCTCGTCTGGGATGCCGACG
>JAGVZT010000011.1 GCA_018302335.1 Candidatus Woesearchaeota archaeon
CGCGGGTTGGCGATGAGCCTGCTCTTCGGGTCCGGAAGGCCCTGCTCGTCGAACACGACGCCCTCCGGGTCCGCAATCTCCTTCACCAGAACAACATAGTCCATGCTGACTCCCCCGTACGGGGGAACGCCGGAGTCGTTAAAAATGTTTCGGGGGCGCCGCGCTCCAGAAACTGGATTCCTCGGCCGCAATGCCGTAAGATATCCCCGTGGACCGATGATTCCCAGCAGCGCGGCCGACTGCCCTGCAAGGCCGTCGGGCAATGCTTATATACCACTACGGGAACGCATCCCGGATGGCGGGCCTGTACATCGCCGCAGCGGACTTCCTGGCCGCGGCAGGGGTGCTGTTGCTTGCTGCTGCTATCTTTGTGAGGTTTGAGCGGCAGTCCGCGATGCGTGGGGTGCTGCTCCTTCTCTGCGCGGCCGCGGTGGTGCGGGTGCTCCATTCCGGCAGCGAGCTCCTCGGGCTCGGGGAGGATGTCTATGCCCTCTCCGCGCTGACTTTCCCCGTCCTGCTCGGGTCGTCGCTTGTGCTGATGCGCATCGCGGTGCGCTCCTCGGTGATGCGATGAGCGTCGCGGAGGTGTCCTTCTACGGCGCTGCTGCCTTCGACGCGCTAGTATTCCTCTACGCCATGAGGCTGCACCGGGAGCTGAAGGGGAGTCTCCTCGGCAGAGCGGCGCTGTTCATCGGCCTGAGCGCGGTTGCCATCGGCCTGCACCACCTCATAAGAGTCAACTCCACGACGCAGCTGGGCCTGGCAAACGCAGAGGCCATGGAGGTCATCGCGGGACTGCTGCTGCTGCTCGGAGTGTACGAGATTCACCGCCTTTCCCGGATCTAGGTCCGCAAGCCTTCCGGCCGGTGCCGCGAAACCTTCTTAAACCCAAGAACCGCTCTTCTGGCATGCAGCGAATCAGGTGGCAGAGCAAGGAGCTCGAAGAGGCCTTCGAGGCAGCGAAGCGGGAATGCCGAAAAGCCAGGCTCACCATCGAATGGGTTCTGGAGAACTTCCCCTAGGCACCACTATCTTCAGGCCAAGCTCTGAAAGCCGTTCTCTGTTTCTTCGATTCGTGAGTTCCCTGTCAATGGTCACAAATTCCAAGAAGCCTTGCTCCAGAGTCTCTGCCAGATGGACGGCGTCGGCCAACGATAGGAAGGGCAAGTTCGCACGCAGACGTGCCACCTCCTCATGAGAGATTTCTCTCACTGGCAGGATGGAGAGCAGTCCGGCGAGTAGCAGATTGTCAAAATATCTGTAGAGACTCAGTCTCAGGGCCGTCTCCGTGTGCTTGTACATTCCCTGAACGACTTCACCGACGAGCGCATGTGTGAGGAAACCGTGATGCTGAACCCCCAGGCCTGTCAGATAGTCGCTGCAGGCGGCATTCTGCTCCACCGGCGCAGCGATGATGACGCACGCGTCAATCACTCTTCGCGGCTTGACCGCAGCGCGCCGGCGGAAGGCGTTGGGCATGGCATTTTCGCCTCCGGCGGCGCTCATAAGCCTTGCGGGAGCGGAGACGGAGAGCCTGCGGCCGCGTCGCACTCCTATCCGGAAAGCCCATCCATATTCCCGTAAAATACCCTCTTGGAAGTTGCAAATTCTTATAAATAGCAGTCCACTCCCTCCAGCCATGGGGGAGGCGCAGGTCAAGGCCGCGCTCGGCTCATGGGGAGACAAGCTGCTTCTCAGTGTCATCTACGGCAACAGGCAGAGCGCCAAGGACACGGACGTGCTCGTGGTCCTGGATGCGGTGCCCCCGCGGAAGAGCGTCCTGCGCGACGGGCTCGACCTGAGCCTTGTATCGCTGCCGGATTACGAATTCAGGCTTTCCCACTGGGACCATGACTACACCGAGCCTATACTGACTGGCGAGTTCCTCATGGGCGATACGGCCCTCATGGAGCAGAGCGTCCGTCGGCTGCGCGACGGAAAGCCGGATGGCGAGACCCTGCGCTATCTCGGGATGCGCGCCTGGGAGTCCTACTTCCAGGCAGAGGGGATGCTCTGCCAGGTGCTGGAGCAGCTGATTCCCCCGCTGTACGGCCAGGGGAAGGGGGCGGGGGATGTGAGCGCTTTCCTCTCCGGAAAGCTGCCAGGACTGTATCATCCGCTGCACCAGCTCGGCCACTCCCTGAGCTACCTCGCCTTCCGCGAGCGATACCGCGATTTCAAGGGTCCCGTGGCCTTCGGGGAGATGCTCGTTTCGCCGCAGAATGCGCTGGAAGCGCTTCTCGCTGAGGAGCGTGCGTACGCCCGGAAGAATGACTATCACATGGAGGACGTGGAGCGGTACTTCCGCTCCGCAAGAGAAGCGCTGGGGTGGGAAAAATGATTCCTGGAGTGCCGCAACTTGGAGAGGGGCCAGCTGCGTTCGGGCAGCCGTTCCGGACACCGGAGACCCCCTCTGCGGGCGTGAGCTCGCACATCGGCTACTGGACGCCCATCCGTGACCTGGATTACCAGAACCTCGAATCTGCGCTCGGCGCAATCACCGGCTGGAACTCTCCGGCCATGCTCTCCGGAATCCAGCCGGACCCCTCGGTCCTCGAGACCGTGCAGTCCCTCGTGGACCTGCTGCCGAGGACGCCCTCGCCCACCGTGGCAAGCGGACTGCAGGAGAACCTGCTGGACATCCTGGCCGGGAAGAATCCTATGTTTCCAAGCTATGCCAAGACTGAGACGTTCATGCCATCCTCACCGAGCCCGGCAGCGCCGAGCTTCCTGGGCGGCTTCCAGGTACCAGAGTTCACGATGCCGGAATACAAGCTTCCGGAATTCACCATGCCGGAGGTCCCCGTTATCGGCCGTCAGAGCGCGTCCCTGAACTCCTCCCTCGCGCCGGCATGGTTGCAGCCATACAACCCTAGCCCGGCCGCCATGAGCGCGCTTGAGCCGGAGCCCATCATACCCGTGCTGCCGACCCTGTGGACGTACGGCCTCGGCCGGGATGAGACAGAATCACCGAGCTTCCCGAGCTTTGGGAACTATGTGAACAACATGGGACTTGGTGAGATAGAGACTCAAAGGTCAATAAATTATGGGATACAGGAACGCTTTGATTTTGGAGGGAACAAAAATGGAAGAAGCGGCCCACACATACAATACGATTTGGTAATCAACAATAGGCCCCTTCCCCATTATGTTGAGCCACGGCCGCTCGGCGGGGAAACAGAAAGAATTGACTTGCATCAGCAGCGCACTTTTAATTTCGAAATATTTAAGGCCGAGGGAAAGAAAGGATTTCGTTATCTTGGGAGACTCCAAGATGGAGATGACTCTAAATGAAACAAGGGACGATAGTTAGTTCCATGAATTCGGAGGACAGCTTATGGTTGCAAATGAGGACCACGGAGAGGCTCCTCGACTGGCTCGATGAGCTCTTCAATCTTGAGCTTGAGGATATTTCAGGTGATGGAGACTACATCTCAAGGCTAACGGGAAAAGGACCAGTTCGTTGGCTCGTTGAACGAGACGAATGCCTTGCTTACCTAATAGTCGGCAGCGAGGTAACTGATTTGATTCTACGAAAGTGTAAGCAGTTTGAGAAGATGAAGGAGACACTCCTTAGCGAGCTAGAATATGTGAAAACGCGCTGAACGGAATTGGTAGTGCCCCTGATAGACAGCCGAGAAGCCTCTGCTTAGTGTCCAACGCAAATTAAGTTGACATCTTTTGGTGCTGAAGGCAGTCATTTAATAGACGAGAATCTGCTGAAAAACTATCATGGATTTGGCATTTTAGATGCGGGCTGATGGACCAGACCTTCAGACACCGTATGAACATTTAAACCTTGAAACGATATATACGAGAGAAAAGAGAAAACCAATCTTGGACAACCTTCATGTGCCATTAAGATGGATGTGGGGGAGAGATGACGATGAATGACAAAAAGGCTCTTAAACTCGTAGAGAAGGCCATATGGGACTGGAAAGCATTACATGAGGACTTTAGTGTGGCTATGAATCACTTTAAAACCATTAATCCTGAAGCGTATCGAGTTATTGTGGAAATGGCCGAAGTGGAAAGTCAACTTATTGAAGAAGCAGACTTGAAGCTCGGACCTCTACTGGAGAAGTTGAAGAGGCTCGTCCTACGCTAAAGGGCGTTCTGCTGCCGCCACTCCCGCGGCAGCAGCACGGATTACTCAGTGCCTCTCGCTAGTGGGTTGCAGAGTCGTTGCGATTGGAAAAGTCGCAAGAATTCTGTCTCTGAGCTTTTCGTATCCCTTCCCGTCCCGGTTCACCAGAATGAAGAACACCTCGCGACCGAAGAACAAGACGCAATCGCAGCCATACGAATGCACATCAAAGAAGTTGTCTCCCCAGGCAGAAAAGTCATCTTCCTTGTCATTCCAGTAGCACATGGAATCTCCTATGTCCAGTCGCTCGCTTAGCCTAAACATACGGTCAAGCGACTTGAACCAGCCCTGCGCCGGGCGAATCCCATAAACCGTTGCCCTACCAATTGATCTGATTTCGATACATGTGCCAGCCATACTTATGATACCAAACAGTGGATTTAACTGCCCTTGCTTCTGAAAGAGTACCTACTCAAATAGTTTATCAGTTGGTATACTCCCATAATCTCAATTAGAAAAAAACACAGCACTATGAGTGTTTGTGCAATCGGCGTAAAGACAGGCCCTATCATAAACGGTTGCAGTACTTCCCTGAGCCTTTCGGTTATGGAGAGTACTTGGTCAATGATGATTCCAATAATTGCGCTTACAATGATTTTTGTTGGTGATTTTTTTTCCATTTCTTACCGCGCCCTTCGCCACACATACTCAAAATACCGACGGTAAGAGGAAACAACCTCCGGCGACTCCAGCACAAAAGCCGTCGGATTCTCGCTCCACACTATCATCGCGAGCTTCCTCCCGAATATCATGGTGGTGATGGGCGAGGCGTACTCCTTCGGGATGAAGCGGATGCTCCCGTGCACGTGCCCGAGGAACGGCTTCCCGCGCAGCGACTCGTCGAAGAGTATCCTGCTTTTCAGCCCCATCTCCCGCTTCCGCTGCTCGAACTGGTAGAAGTAGGGCCCGAAGACGTCATGGAATTTCCCCTGGGAGGAGAAGCAGTCATAGCTGCCCTGCTTCAGTATCTCCTCCAGAAGATTACGGACAGCCCGCTTCCCGCGCAGGACGTAGGCCTGCTCCATCGTCGCAGGAGCCGACGCGAGGGCCCGGAGCTGTGCCACGAGGGCCTGGGCGCTTCCTTCCCGCGCAGTATTCTCCTTCCGCTCGCGCTCCACGAGCTCGAGAAGAAACCCCGGGTCCGCAGCCTGGAAGTGCCGCGTCCGCCCCTTGACGATGAACGACACGAAGCCCTTCTGCAGCAGCCGCTCCAGCACCGCGTACACCGTGGCCTTGTGCGAACCGGTCTCCCTCACCAGCGCGGTCGGCGCGCTGCTCCCCAAACGCAGGAGAGCAAGGTAGAGCTTCTCCTCGGTCGGGGTCAGCCCGAAATCGCGGAGAGAGGGCTCCATTGCGGCCGGTACGCAAGCCGCGCATAAAAAGGTTGTCATGCGGCATGACTACTTTCCCTTTTGAAGCGTCCCACGACCCGAACATCGTGGACCTTGAGAGCGCGCTCGGCTACGACCTGCAGGTGAGCGTGAGCCAGGCGAACGGCCGCGGCATCCAGACCACCGAGAGCATCCTCACCAGCATCCTCTTCCGCTCGGGACTCTACGCGAGCATCGACCGCACGTTTCCCTCGAACATCAAGGACGTGCATGAATCCTACCTCAACTTCTCCTCCATCCGCGGCAACAGCGCGGGCTTCCTCGGGAGAAAGCGGGAGTCTGAAATCACCCTCGCGCTGTACGGCACCCCGCTGGACATCCTCATCGCAGAAACCCGGGAGGGCGGCGCCCTCATCCTGGACAGCTCGATACCTCTTCCCGACGGCCTGCGCCAGGAGACCCTCTCGCGCAACCTCACCCTCTATGAGCTCGACCTGTCGAGCATCCAGAAGCGCGACGACCACCGCAGGAATTCAACCACTCTGGGCTTCCTCCTCGGGCTGCTCGGCGTCTCGGACGAGCGCATCGAGGCCGCGTACGCGCAGAGCCCGCAGCGCAGCGACCTCTCCATTCCCGTGCGCGCACCGCTGGACGGCTTCATGCTCCAGAGCGGGAACCAGCGCGCCGCAGCGGGAGCGGTCGCCGCAGGCGCCAGGGCAGGCTTCTACTATCCCATCACCCCCGCGAGCTCCTACATGGAAGGCTTCGAGAAGACGCTGAAGAAGCTCGTCAGCGTAGGAAGGCTCAGCGAGAGCGACTACCTCGTCTGGCTCGCGGAGAGCGAAATCGCGTCGTCGCAGATGGCCATCGGCGCAGCGCTCTCCGGCGCCAGGGTCGTCACCTCGACCCCTCGCCGCGCAGTTCGAAGTTCCCGGCATCCTCTGGGTGGACGTCCAGCGCATGGGCATCTCCACCGGCTCTCCGACTCGAACTGCGGACGCGGACCTGCTCACCATGATATCGGCAGGAGGGCCGTTCCCGCGCGTCATCGTCTCGCCTGGCGACGTCGAAGCGCAGTTCTCCCTTCCGAGCAGGCTGTTCAACATCGCCGACGCGGGCCAGCTGCCGGTCATCCTCCTGACCAACCTCTGGACCGGAGAGAACCTCTTCACCGCGCCGGAGTACGACGCCTCAGAGCTCGCACCGATTGACCGCGGCCCGCGCGTCACTCCTGAGGACGCGCTCGCCGGCCCGCTGGACTATGCGCGCTATCTCATGGGACGCTCAGCGCCATTCGCCGTTCCCGGAACGCCCGGCGCGGGCCACATCGTAAGAGGCGGCAACTTCGTGGTCGCGGACAGCGCTGACGACCCGAGGGGGAGAGGAAGCTATTCCGAGCTCCCGGGAGACGTCAAGCGTCTTACGGAACACAAGCACGCGAAGCTCGCGCTCATCGCGGACATGCTCCCGAAGCCGCAGCTCATCACCCCTGCAGGAAAAAGCGATTACCAGGGAGTCTCCGGCGGAGACATCGGCCTCATCGTCTGGGGCAGCGCGGTCCATCCCGCGACCGAGGCACAGGCGAAGCTCGCGGAGCACGCGGACGTGCTGCAGCTCCGCACGGTCTACCCGCTGCGGCAGCACGCAGAGCAAATCAGGAGCTTCGTGCGGCAGCACGCCAGAGTCGCGGTGGTCGAGCAGAATTTCGAAGGGCAGCTGCGCGAGACCATCCTGAAGGAGTGCTACTCAACGCCAGGAACCGTCGTGCCGGACCTCGGCCTCATCAACCGCTACGACGGCCGCCAGATGACCGCGGAAGACATCCTGGAGGCGCTCTGATGGAGTTCGTGCGGTTCAACGGCGTAGAGTTCCCCTATCATCCCGAGTTCTACGGAGAGCAGTCGCCTTTCGGCCATCTCCCTCTGGAGGATGCCGTGGAGACGTCTTTCCAGCTCGGGCAGCAGACCTTCACCTACCAGCGGATTCCGGAAGAAAAAAGGCCGTATCCCAACCTCGAGATGGGGAACGCGGCCAACATGTGCCTCGGCTGCGGCCACATCGGCATCTCCCAGGGGCTCGCGGACGCGCTGTACGAGCTGCAGATCCCCCCCTGGCTGGTCATGGCCACCAGCGGCATCGGCTGCGGGGGCAAGTGGAGCAGCGACATCGGGCAGATGCTCGACGACCCGCTCCACCGCGTCTACGGCGCGCACGTCACCCACGGCCAGTCCACCTCCAGCGGCTTCGCGCGCGGGGTCATCCAGCCCGGGCTGCTGAACATCATGGGCGGAGGTGACGGCGACATCGCGTCCATCGGCCTCGCGTACCTGCACAACGTCATCGCGAGCAACGTCAACGGCCTGGTGTTCTCCATGACAAACAATGTCTACGGCCTCACCAAGGGCCAACCGTCCCGCACCTCGGAAAAAGGACGAAAGGACCGCCGCATGACCGCCGCGCTGGAGATGGAGCCCCTGGACCTCGTGCTTGAGGCGCTCGCCATCTCCGGAGCGACGTTCGTCGCTCGCACGCTCTCTTCCGACCGCAAGAAGACGCGCGACTACTTCATGGCCGCCATCCTCCATCCCGGATGCGCTGTTCTGGACATCATCTCCCCCTGCGTCACCTGGAACATGTCCCAGAACGCAGGGTACTGGAAGCCGCTCCTGTTCGAGATGGCGACCGGCAATTATCAGGACGTCGTGGTGGACCTCGAGAAGCACCTCGATGGCAAGTTCGACCCTACGGACCGCGCCACAGCAGAATTCGTCTACCGCAGGCTGACAGAAGCAGGGAAGAAGCCCGTCGGGCTCGTCTATTACAACAAGGACAGTGTCTCCTTCCAGCAGGACCACGGCCTCCGTGCGGAAAGGCCGATTGGCAACCTCACCTCCGCTGAGCTGACCCTGAGCCAGGACGACCTCGGGAAGATGTGATAGGCGCGGCCTCGGCAAATCTCCCGGTCAGGAGTCCGTGCATGTTCCGGGCTGTCTCGCCGGAATAGCGGATATTCCCCACAATGTGGCCCTTTAGCACCGGACTCTCTCCGCGGAACTCACACCCCAGAAACATTTAAATATCGCACCCTTTGCCTACGACATCATACGGGGTAGGGACCATTCCTTACAAGGGGGGGAATGCTATGGATGTCGCATTGGTGAATCCTGTACGCACACCGTTCGGGCTCTACATGGGCTCACTTTCCTCGCTCAACGCCAGGGACCTCGCGGCATTCTGCCTCAGGGACCTCATCGCGAAGACCTCCGTCAACCCGGCTGAAGTCGACGAAGTCATCGCAGGCTGGGCCATGCCGGATTTCTACGCGCCGAACATCGCCCGCGTCGCCGCTCTTGACGCAGGATTCCCGGAGAGCGAGATAGGCGTCCAGCTCACCACCGGCATCCAGGCGCTCGAATACGCCGCGGACCGCATCCGCGCAGGGGAGGGAGACCTCTATGCGGTCGTCGCAGTCGAATCCAGCTCCGCGGTGAAGAACGCCCTGCCGAAGACGACGAACAAGCGGACGCTCCTCGGCCCGAGGCTCCTCATCGACCCCCTGTGGGAGCTGTACAAGCAGGACCGCATCCCGCTGGGCGCATACGCGGACAATCTCGCGGAGCAGCTCGGCATCACCCGGCAGCAGCAGGATGAGTACGCTGCTTTATCCCACAAGCGGGCCTTCAAGGCAACGAAGAAGTACAAGGGCGAATTCACGGACGCCATCGCGATTCCTGACCGGCCGGTCTACGACGGGATGCCCGCGCCCGGCACCTCCACCAGAATCGCCTCGGACGAGGGGGTGCGGATGAACGCATCGGCCGCCTCGTTCTCCGGCGCGAGGACCGACGAGCGATTCGCGGGGTACTTTCCCTGCGCGCCGACCATCACCCTGGAGAACAGCGCACCGTACGCGGATGGCGCAGTGGCACTGCTCGTCACCACCCCGGAGAGGGCAGCCTCTCTCGGACTGACCGCCACCGCGTTCCTCGACGACATCATCGCCGTCGGAAGCAGGGACCCTCTCCTGGCTCCCGCGCTCGCCTTGGAGAAAACGCTTGAGGTGCATGGCATCGCTGCCGCTGACCTCACGGCAGTCGAGCTTCCTGAGCTCTTCGCCTGCCAGCTCCTCGCGAACCAGCTGGTCCTCAGGGAGAAGGGAATCGTCATCCCCGCGGAGGGCATCAATGTCAACGGAGGGGCGCTGGCGCTCGGGGAAGCCTACGCGGCGACCTCCCTGCGGATGGTCGCGAGCCTCGCCCACGAACTCAACAGGAGAGGAGGAAAGGGCATCGCAGCAACGATGACACAGGCAGGCGTCGGAAGAGCGGCGCTGCTCCGGAGGTAGGAAGATGAGCGACATCGTCCTCGTCAAGTCCGTGCGGACGCCGGTGGGGAGATTCCTCGGCGGCCTCAGCCAGTTCAACGCCCTCGACCTCGGCGCCATGGTCATCAGGGACCTCATGGAGCAGACCAAGCTCGACCCGAGCCTGGTGGATGGTGTCATCTGCGGCTGGGCGGCCCAGGACTACGCTGCCAAGGATGTCGCGAGGGAAGCGGCCCTCCGCGCAGGTCTGCCCGAGAGCATCGTCGGCTGGACAGTCCAGCGCAACTGCGCGACCGGCATGGAGGCGCTGAGCTACGCGCAGACGCGAATCCGCGCCGGCAAGGGCGAGGTGTACATCATCGCGGGCGTCGAGAGCCTGAGCAACGTGCCGAACTCTCTCCCTAGAGGAATTGACAGGCAGCGCGACCTCCTTGGCTCCCGGACGTTCTACGACCCGCTGTTCGAAGGGCTCACCGACCCGCACGCCCGCATGCTCATGGGGGGCGTCGCGAACTACATGGCCCACAAGTACGGCATCTCGAAGCAGGAGCAGGACCAGGTGGCGCTCTGGTCCCACCAGCGCGCTCACGAGGGAGAAGCGCGCCTGCGCGAGGAGATGGTCTCCGCCGAGCTGCTCGGCACCCTTCCCATCCAGAAGGACGAGGGCGTCCGCGCAGGCTTGACGCTGGAGAACCTCACCGCGCTCCAGCCGTTCACCCCGTTCGCGGAGCAGTTCCTCGCCTACATCCGGGAGCAGGACCCTGATGCCACCGGAATTCCCACGGTGACGCCGGCCAACGCCTCCCAGATCAGCGACGGAGGCATCGCCGCGCTGGTCATGACCGAGGAGAGGGCGAAGGCTCTCGGCTACGCACCGCTCGCCTACGTGAAGGGGATTGATTTCACGGCAGTCAGGCCCGACCATTTCCCTGTCGCTCCGGCGTACAGCATGCTCAACGCCGCGAAAGCGGCGGGTCTTGACCTGAAGGACGTCTCGCTGTGGGACATCAACGAGGCATTCGCCGTCGTTCCCATCGCCTCGGGCCGCGTCCTCCGGGAGCATGGCTTCGAGCTGGACCTGGAGAACGTGAACGTCAACGGAGGGGCGTGCGCCATCGGCCACCCCCTCGGCGCATCGGGGCTCAGGATTCTCACCACCGTCGCTTACGAGATGCAGCGGCGCGATGCCCAGTACGGCATGGCATCCATCTGCGTCCAGGGTGGGCTGGGCGGAACGACAATCCTGGAGAGGAGGTAACACCATGGCAGAGACGCTGACTGAGCTGCTTCTGGAAGCAGCAGACACCTACGACGACAGAATCGCACTGCGCATCGGCTCGGGAGAGGAGTGGCGCAGCTACTCCTACGGGGAGGTCAAGGCGCTCTCGGAGCAGCTCGGGAAGGCGCTCATCGACCTGGGCATCGGCCGCACCGATGAGTTCGGGGACCGCATCGTTGTTCTCACCGAGAACCGACCGGAGTTCGTTGTTGCTGACCTCGCCATCCGGCAAGTCCAGGGCATCATCGCTCCTGCGCACAAGGAGTATACCGCCCCCGAGGTGAAGTATCACCTCCAGGATTCAGGCGCGAAGGCGCTCATCGTCTCGACTGCGGCGCACCTGGAGAAGGCGCTCTCCATCCCCGCGGAGGAGCTGCCGAAGCTCGAGCGCATCATCGTCACCGACCTGGAGGAGCTGCACGGTATGGTCGCGCTCAAGGCATCGCGGGACCCGCGCGTGCTGAGCCTCAAGGAGCTCCTCCTCGCGAGAAGCGACAAGCAGTCAGAGCTGGAGAAAAGACGCGGGACGCTCTCTCCGGATGATGTCACCACCCTCATCTACACCTCCGGCACCACCAGTTCCCCGAAGGGAGTGATGCACACCAACGCGACGCTGCTGTTCGCACTGGAGCGCATCACCGAAATCCTGAAGCTGCCTGACCCGTACATCGCCCTCAACGTCCTGCCACTGCCGCATAGCTTCGGCTATCTCGCCGATTACCTCATGCCCTTCACGCACGGGGGGGAGGTCATCTACTCCACCAAGGCGGAATTCGTGGAGAATATCAAGCGCTGGAAGCCGACGTGCATCAGCGGCGCCCCGAAGCTCTTCGAGCGCATGCAGACCGGCATCCGCGCCAAGGGCGGCGGCATCCTCGGCGGGGCGATTGACAAGGCCATCCAGGGCGTGCTCCAGAACCCCGAGAGCAGGCTCGCTGGGGTGCTTGAGGCCCTCGGCGGCAAGGTCACCGGGGGAAGGCTCGAGTACTTCGTGAGCGGCGGCGCCGCCCTCGACCCCGAGCTCTTCAAGTGGATACGCACCCTGGGACTCGAGATCCTGCAGGGCTACGGCATGACCGAGGGAGTGCCGTTCTCGGTCAACGCCAAGGGAGAGGGCAACCGCACCGCCATAGGCAGCGCAGGCCGCATCCTCGATGGCCTCGATGTCATCGTGGAGCCCGCGCACGACCTGGACGGCAAGGCCAGGAAGACCGAGAAGGGCGACACCATCGGAGAGCTGTTCTTCGCAGGGCCGCTGCTGATGAAGGGCTACTGGAACAAGCCCGAGGAAACCGCGCGGGCGCTGGTCACGCGCGACGGCAAGACCTACATGCGCACGGGAGACCTGGGCTACATCCGCCAGTTCCCGGACGGCAGGCACGTCTTCATCGTCGGACGCTCCAAGGACGAGATTGTGCTCTCGACTGGCAAGAACGTCTCGCCAGGCATCGTGGAGGAGCTCATCACGAGACACCCGGACATCAGCCAGGCCATGCTCCACGGCAGCGAGAACGAGTACATGGGGACGCAGAACGGGAAAGACAGGCCCTATGTCACCGCCCTCATCGGCGTCTCTCCCGCGAGCCTCCAGAAGGCCGCGAAGCTCAGCGGCGCCCACGGGACGCAGGAGCAGCTCCTGCGCGAAGAGTCGGTGCTCGCCTACTACCGGGGCCTCGTCGAGGAGCAGGTCAGGGACCTTGGGGTGTACATGCGGCCGAAGGACATACGGCTCATCCCGGAAGTGACCGAGAACGACCTGTGGACCATCAACGGGAAGCCGTACGCCCCCCTCACGCCGACGCTGAAGCTCAAGCGGCCCGTGGTGCAGACGCACTTCCGCGAGCTCATCAACGGGATGTACAAGAAGGACGAGTAGCTCAGCGCATCGCGTCGCGCTCCTTGGAGGCGATGTCGAGCGTCTTCATCAGGCGCTTCAGTCCGCTGAGCAGTTCCACGTCCCGGATGCCCAGGGGGTCGACCACCTGCAGCAGCGCAAGTTCATCGCTGTCCGGCTCCGGTGTCCTCGGGACGTTCGCGGGGATGTCCAGCGCGAAGCCGGTCTCCTTCTGGAGTTGCTTTTCACTGACGCCTGGATGGATGCTCTGCACCTGAGCCTCGCCGCTCTCGAAGGAGAAGACCGCGAGGTCGGTGACCAGCTTGACTGGGCCATGGACATCGCAGCCCGCGCCGCTCACCATCTCCACGCGTTCCACCAGGTTGTAATCACGTTGCCGCGGCAGGTAGAGGTGCAGTTTCTCGTTGTAGGCCGTGACATCCGGGATGCCCCCTGCGCCCGGCCAGCGCATCCGCTCCCCGGACTTCGCGTTCACGGTCCAGAGATTGTTCGTTCTCCCGCTGCGGTCCACCTGGGCGGGCCGGAGGAATTCCTTCGGCGCGAGGAGCGGGAGGACCTCGCATGCAGCCTCTGCGAAGCTCATCTTCGAGACCGCGCTGTCCAGCAGGAGGAACTCATAGCCCTGCAGGGAAAGTGGGGAGATGCGCTCCGTGAGGCAGTTTCCCACGGCAGACGCGAATCGCACGTTCTTGCCCGAGGCCTTCGCCAGGGCGTATCCCGCCGCCACGAGGGGAGTCGCGATGCCCTGCGCCACCATCTCGTCAGAGATGCAGTCCGCGATGGCCTTCGCCATCACGTCAGCGGTCGAGGCCTTGCGTTTTCCCCCGGGAGCCAGGGACGCCAGCTTCCGCGGGTCCAGCTGGAGGAGCTGCTTCGCCTTTGAGAGCGAGAGGTACTCCTCGTGGTCCGCGGTGCGCACGTAGTCATCCACAAAGATGCCGAGATTGCCGGTGAAGCTGTGCTCCAGGTACTTCCGCAGGAAGGAGAAATCGAAGGTGTACTCCGGATAGCAGCTCGTCGGGTACGCCCCGAGAGGAAGCTCCACCACTGCGTCGACGACTTCGGCCGAGAGGTAGGCACCTTCCCGCGCAATTTCCTCAGTGGGAACGATACGCTCTGCAGTGATGATGGTGTATTCCGCGAGCGAGGCAATCTCGCGGTCGATGCCGCGGTTGCCGCTCACCACCGCGTTGCCCTGGGCATCCGCCTTTTCCACGTGGATGACCGCGACATCGGGACGCAGGGAGGGAAAGGCGTACAGTCCATCCGCCTGGCGCGCGACATCCGGCCGCAGGGACGGCAGGTCGGTGTGCGACCAGGCGTTCGAGGGGAGATACGGGACGCCCATGAGCGCCGCGCGCAGGCCGAGCGCGAGGCTTGCCTCGGTCTCCTCGATGATGTCCAGCGTGCCCCTCTGCGCGGCATCCGTGAACGCCGGAGCGGGAAGGTATTCAAGGCCGAAATAGCACGTCCTGGTCTTCGCGACCATGCCAGCCGCGACCAGGATATCGGACTCGATGCCCAGCGTGAGCCCGAGAAGGGTGAGGTCTGCGGAGGTGCCCTGCCGCACGAGCTCCGCGGCGAACCCCGCGGGCCGGCGGTAGTTCGTCATCCCGCCGAACGCCAGCGTCATGCCCGACTGCACGCTGGCCGCCGCGTCCTCGAGAGAAGTGAGTTTCCCCATGCAAACTCAACGAAATGCAATCGCAATTATAAGGCTTCCGCGCTCAGAACCCTGAGAGGTAGTCGAGAATCGTCTCGTGGGTGCGGCAGGGCCAGCCGCGCTGCCTCGCGATGGCCTCCAGCTCCGGTCTCGGGTTGAGCGCGATTGGCGTGCCGACGAGCTCCAGCAGCGGCACGTCGTGCGGCGAGTCCCCCATCGCGAGGCAGTCCTCCGGCGTCGCCCCCACCTGCGAAAGATACGCCCGCACCGCGTCCTGCTTTCCTTGCGGGAGGTGAAGCGAGGTGAGCAGCTTTCCCGTGAAGATTCCGCTGTCCTTCTCCAGCGCGGTACAGAGCGTGTCCATCCCGAGCGATGCTGCAAGAGGACGGATGACTTCTTCCTGCGCGGCCGAAAGAAGCAGAGGGGTGTACCCTTTCTCGCGCACCCTGCGCACCACCTCGGGCGTGCTATCGTAGAGCGGCCAGACAGCCGCGAATTCCCTGCCGGCGGCCTCAACATCAGCAGCGCTCCTGCCTCTGAACGCAGGGCCCCAGCGCTCGATGGTCCGCACCCAGTCCTCAAAGGAGAGCTTACCGAGTTCCATCCGGAGCCGGTAGTGCTGCTGCCTCCGCAGCTCGTGGGGAGAGTAGAGCCCCTGTTCGGCGAGGTGCTGGTGAAACGCCATGGAGACATACCCCGGACTCAGGGTGCCATCAAAGTCGAGGAAAGCGATGCGCTCCACGAGAGATGGAACGAACTGCGATTGATAAAGGCTCGCAATGTTCTTAAGGCGAGCGGCTTCCCCGCCCGGCATGGGGCTTGAGCACAAGATTTTCGCATCCGAGGGCGGGGACTGGTATGTCCTCGCACGGAAAGGGACACCGCCAATCGTGCTGTACGAGGGTCATCATCGGGAGCTTGCCTACGAAGCGCTGTTCAGGGATCTCGGCATCTCTGTCTCCATCGAGGAGCGCGATATGGATGACATCGGGACCTATATCCCCACGGAGGACGACTTTGCTTCTCCGTGAGTACCTCGGGCTCGAGGAGCGCCTGCTCTTCAACGCCGTGTCGCGCTCGGTCTCGCCCGAGAATCCTACTGGGGGGAAAGGAGAGGGGGGCAAGGCGGACCCCTGGCTTCACGAGGGAACCATGTGGAAGCCCGCGCGGAAACTCGGCCGCGGGTGGAAGGTCTCGCCGTTCGTGAACATCTCTGGCGGAGAGGAGAAGGTCCTCGCGGACATCTCCGGCTCCGGGGTCATCACCCATCTCTGGATGACCGCTCCCCCGGAGTTCAACCGAAACGCGGTGCTGCGCATGTACTGGGACGGCGAAGACAGGCCTTCGGTTGAGGTTCCCTATGGCGACTTCTTCTGCGACGGCTGGGGGCAGTCTCC
>JAGVZT010000075.1 GCA_018302335.1 Candidatus Woesearchaeota archaeon
ACCACATTATCCGCATTGATGGTAAAGCACGTCCCTGTCGCGTTGATGTCCGATGTCAGCGTCTTGCTCGCGTTGACAATCTCGCAGGTGTCCGCGAGCGCCGAGGGGAGCGCGAGCAGGAGAAAAAGCAATATCCCCGCTCTTTGCAACATGCTACTACCCTCATCGGATGGCTTTCTTAAAAAAGGTTGTGACAAATTGGGATTTGCAGACTGAACCGGCATGAAATCGTCCGTATTGCGGAGCATATCCGTCCGGCGGGACAGGCCCGGAACTCCCGCGAGATTCCGGCCGAGGAAGATTTCCTGCAAAGCCACGGCGCAGGCTTTTAATAGGCGATGCACACCCTCCCCCCGCGCGCGATGACCGAGTGAACACCCACTGACGCAAGGATGATGAGCGGTAGTAACTTGTGAGCCCCATGTCCAAGAGAGCCCTCTCCCCGCTCCTCGCGATGGTGCTGCTCATCGCGTTCATCGCGGCCATCCTCGCCATGGCGGTGAGCTGGACCCTCACCCACACCTTCGGAAGATGCACCGAGGTCTCCGTCCGCATTCCAGAGGAGCCGACGTTCGCAGCGTGCGCGACCGACACCGAGCTGCGCTTCGCGCTCCTCAACGAGGGACAGGACCTCACCGGGATTGAGGTCACGGCTGTTTCTGACACCGAGAATCTCACCACCCTGCTCCCAGGCACCCAACTGCAGGGAGCGGTCACCGAGCATGTTGTCCCGCTGCCCCAGGGCATCTTCCAGGAGCTGCGCATCACTCCCATGCTTGACAGGCCCTGCTCCGGACGGACCATCATCGCCAGGAACCTGAGGAAATGCTGATGGAACTTACACCCGAGCACGCTGGAGTCCTCGCGGTGGTGGTCCTCGTGCTCATAGGACTTGCTGCTGCGATGCTCGTGACGGACGCCGCCAGAGAGACAGCAGAGCACCCGGACGGGCCGCGCTACGCCGCTGAGCCAGTAAAGGTTCTTCCGGAAGCAGGTCAGGACATCAACACCTCAGCGACATGAGAGTCACCCTCTTCCTCGAGAAGTCGCTCGAAGAGAACGCGGCGCTCTACTTCGAGAAGGCCAAAACGGCAAAAAAGAAGCTCCAGGGAGCAAAAGAGGCAAGGGAGCGCACCCTCAAGCTGCTGCAGCGCGATACTCTCGTGACAGAGCGACCGAAGGAACCGGCGAAACGAAGGCAGGAATGGTACGAGCGCTTCCGCTGGTTCTTCTCCAGCGAGAATATCCTCTGCATCGGAGGCCGCGACGCTTCCACCAACGAGCAGGTCGTCAGGAAGCATGCCCTTGCGGGCGAGACGGTCCTGCACTGCGAACTCGCGGGCAGCCCGTTCTTCGTGGTCAAGTCCCTGCAGCCGAGCGCTTCGACCATTCAGGAGGCGGCCATCGCAACAGGGAGCTACTCCAAGGCCTGGAAGCTCGGCATCGGCAACGTGGAGGTCTATGCGGTGAAGCGGGAGCAGCTCTCCAAGGAAGCGCCTTCCGGCGAGTTCATGGGCAAGGGTGCCTTCATGGTGCGCGGCCGTAGAGAGCGCTTCACCGTCATCCCGAGGCTCGCCATAGCCCTGGCAGATGGCAAGGTCATCTGCGGCCCCAGATCTGCCATCGCCGCGAAGGCGGAGCGCATCATCGAAATCCAGCCTGGCACCACCAAGGCCAGCGACACGGCAAAGCTCATTGCAAGGGCTCTGGGGGGCGGCAGCCTGGATGACATCATCCGCGCCCTCCCGCCAGGCGGCTGCAAGGGAGGCCGCACCGGCATCCCGGAAACCCTTCCCGGCCGGGCTGGTTCTTACCTATTTCTGGAAGGCCGACCGCTCTGCTTTTGGTCGAAAATTCAGTATCCTACCAGGGAAGTCTGATTTTTCAGTTACTTGTCGGTCACAGTCGATGCATCCGAATCATCTGAAATCTGCTGTCATTCTTTCACGAGTTCATAGATGGCAGCATCGCCAGTGAGCAGGCCTGGGGGAAGAGGCAATCGAAGTAGCGGCAGGAAGCCTCTATCGTATCGAACAGAGGCAATAGTGAAAAGCCCAGTGGCCATGCGCCTAACAGTCCATGGAAATATCGGGGTGATGTGTTCCCCTTCTCCAGTAGCTTTCCCTTTGGCATTATAAGCATCCGTGAATCGCGGAAAGAATCCAAACAGCAGATAATACAACCTGCTAGCAATATGAGAGACATTTGGTGTGCTGAAGATGAGTTTTCCATTCGGTTTCAAAATCCTGTGACACTCCCGAACGAAATTCCAAGGATTCTCGAAATGTTCAACTGATGCGAGGCAGATGATGATATCAAACGCACCTTTCTTGAACGGAAACCTGCAGTTTGCATCTACGCGCACACATCCTCGCCCGGCACCTTCCCATTTTTTAGGGGCCACATCACAAGCAGAAGTCTCATACCCTTTCTGCCTTAGGACAATGGACATCTCGCCCTTGCCACTGGCAAAGTCCAGAGCTGTCCCTTCCGTAACTGCGGGGACCATCCCGGTGACAATCTCAAATGCTTGTCGTGACGACAAAAAGGCATCCTCTGCCTCGCCTTGGATGGGGATTGTTTTTTATAGGTTACGCTTTTCAGGCAAAGCCGGCCGCTCCGTAAGATATTTAAACCTGGAAGTCGGATGAGCCCCAGCTTGAGGTGAAATCATGAGCTCACGAAAAGGTCAGGCCGCGATGGAATTCATCATGACGTACGGATGGGCGATTCTCGTCGTCCTCATCGATCCCCGGAGCGGTTCCTGCCCGAGCGTTGCAGCTTCCCGGCAGAGCTGAGCTGCATCGGCAAGCCCCTGGCTGACTTCAACGCGGACACCATCACCCTCTCCCTGGTGAACAACGTCGGCTATCCAATTACCCTCACGCAGGAGATTTCCACAGAGACGGGAAGCAGCTGCCTGAGCCCCATGGTGCAGACCATCGGTGGCAACCCCCCGAATGTCTCGATGCTGAACGGAGAGCAGATGCTTTTGGTCATCAACTGCACCTCCTTCGACGAGGGCAGGTTCAAGGCGGACGTCACCCTGCACTACCTCCACACCCAGAACGGCATCGAATACCCCGTGACTGGCGAAGTGCGGGCGACGGCAAGGTAGCGCCTCAACCCTGTAGAGACGTCGGCCGCAGGCAATATTGGCATCCCGACGAGATGATTCGATGCACGCCAGGTAGTGCGGCCGACGAGACTATCTACGGAGTCCCGGCTGGAGGAGGGTTTTTATAGCGGTCCCCACTGACGGGACCGCATGTCGTATACCCGGAAGGCCCTCCGCGGGGCCTTTGTTTCTTACATTTTCCTCTCCCTGAGCACCGTTGCGGCGCTCGCCATCAAGGCGGTGCTGGCCCGGGGGCTCTCCGTCAACCAGTTCGGCCTGTTCTACGCGGTATTGGCCTTCGTGGGGATGTTCACCTTCCTCCGCGACCTGGGCCTGTCTGAGGCGCAGGTGCGCTTCATCCCGGGTTTCCTCCATCGCGGGCAGCTCGGCCGGCTCAAGGGCCTGCTGTGCCTGGTGCTTTCTATCCAGGTGGTTTCCGGAGCGCTGTTCTTTCTTGCGTTCTCCCTCCTGGCGACGTGGCTATCCACAGTGTATTTCCGCAACGAGGCAGCAGCAGGAATCATCGTCCTCCTCGGCCTGTCGTTCCTGTTCGAGGGCATCGTGGAGGCCATCTCCATGGCGTTCAACGCAGCGCACAGCATCTTCCTCCAGTCCAGCATGCAGTTCCTCCAGCTCCTCGCGGTGCTGGTTGTTTCGGTGCTGTCGCTGGACCGCTTGGGAGTCCGCGCTCCCGCCTTGGGCTACCTGCTCGGGGGCCTTCTTGCAGTCGTGGTGTATTTCCCGCTCCTGCACAGGGTCACCTACCCCTTCCTCGCGAAGACCGGCATCCAGCTCAGCCGGAAAGACGTGAAGGAATACCTCGGCTTCTCCATCCCCCTGGTGCCAGCGACAGCCGCGATAGACTTCCTCTACGGCAAGCTCACCGTGGCGCTCCTGACCCTCTTCGGGACGCTCAGCCAGGTCGCCCTTTTCTCCGCGGCACTCACCGTGTCGAAGCTCCTCAGGCACGTGTTCGACCCGATTCGCACCGTGCTGTTCCCCATGAGTGCAGAACTCTGGGAAAAAGGGAGGAAGGACCGTCTCGGGGAGGGGATTTCCCTGCTCTACCGCTACGCCCTCATCGTCACCCTGCCGCTCGCAGGCATCCTCATCGCCTTCCCGGAGGAGCTGCTCCGCATCCTCTTCGGGGAGCAGTACACCGCGGGCATCTCCGTCCTGCGCATCCTGGGAGTCGCCATGGTGCTGGTCACCTACGTGACTATCCTTGAGGCCGTGTTCATGGGCATCGGGCAGTCCGCCCTCGCCACGAAGCAGATATGGGCAGGGGGCATCATCAACCTCGCCGCGGGGCTGCTGCTCATTCCGAAGTACGGGATGCTCGGCGCTGCGCTCACCCTGCTCCTGGCTCTCCTGGGGCGGCTGGCTCTTGGCCTTGCATCTTTGGGTCGCTTTGTTCGCGTCCATTCGCCATGGGACTCCTGGCTGCGCACCACGCTCGCAGCGGCGGTTTTCGTGGGCATCATCACCCTGCTCAAGACGAAGCTTGCGCTGGCCTGGTGGCTTGAGGCAGGCGTCGCACTGGCGGCGGCGAGCGCGGCGTATGCTGGTCTCCTCCTCCTGCTGCGCGTCATATCCAAGGAAGAGCTGGAGACGCTCTGGAGGCGGCTAAGGCCGCTGGAAGCCGAGGCCGCCCAGAATGTTTAAAAGCCTAATTCAAGGGGAAAGCAGCTCCTGCAGCAGCACAGGAACAGTGCGTTCCGCGCGGTGTATCTCGCTGAGATATCTCCTCGTTCCTTTCACGGCTTTTCTGAACGTAGGCGCGGTGAATAGTTCCTCAACCTTGCTGCACATGCCCTCAAGGTCCGGGACGAGAAAGCCATGACCGTACCGAGCGAATAGACCATCGGGGTCGACATTCATTGAGACAATGGGGGTACCATGAACAACGGCATCACCATAGCTATTCGGAAAACCTTCGTACGTCGAAGTGTTCACAAACACGCGAGCCTCGGCGTAATAGGAGCCGATGTCCCCATAGGGTACATAATCGAGGATGCGGAGGTTCGGGATGTCAGTACATGATTTTCTGAACGCCGGAGTCACGCCTGGCGCAATCATCACGAACTCGCGGTGCGACAGTCTGCGGGCCATGTCCGCAAAGAGTTCCGGACGCTTCCACTCAAGGAAACGAGCCACCCAGAGGACGATGTGTTTCTTTTTAGGGCCAAGCTTCGCATATGGGAAAGCGTTGCGGAACTGAATTAGCCTACTGAACCCTCGTCGCTGGAGGTTTGCAAGTTGGACAGCATTCTGCACAATTATCTTGGTCGTCAGGTGCCTCAACATGAAGACAAACAAAAGCCTGCCGATAGGGCTTCCGGGGGATGTCCTGCCTATTTTTAGCTCTGATTCGAAATCGTGTGGAAGCCAGTAGATAAATGGAATGCGAAGAATCCTACACGCAACGGCTGTGCGTAGGGCAGTCTTGGTCGCGATAGTCGTAACAACAAGAGCCGGACGAATGTCCCTTATCCTCCGCAGCATGCGGTCACAACGCTGCCAGGAGATTCCATCACATTGTATGGGCCTGAGGCTGAGGACAAAGACCTCGTGACCCATGGAAGCGAGCGTCAGTGGCACGATGCGAAACTGCACTTCCATACCACCCATCCTCCGCTCTTCGCTTCCGAAGGCAAGGTGGGCGGATTCCAGAACAAAGCAGATACGCAGCGGATTCATGCTACGGGACGCG
>JAGVZT010000035.1 GCA_018302335.1 Candidatus Woesearchaeota archaeon
GACCTGCTGTTCAATCACACCACGTTCGATGAGGAAAACGACACGATATACTTTACCTGGTGGCTTGACGGAGTCAACGTCTCGTCGAACGAGTCGTGGACGTTCACCCTGGGCTACTCGGCAAACACCTCGTACAATATCACCGTCACTGCAACAGACGGCACCAACTCCTCAAGCTTCATGTGGAACCTCACCGTGAGCAACACCCCGCTGGAGCCCACCTTCGGGATGAAGCGTATCGACTCTCAGGCGGACTTCAATGCCGGGAACTCGACGCTGTACATCTCCGTGAACACCAGCGGCTCCATCACCCTGAACGGCAGCGGCAACTTCGCCTTCAACGGGACGTACCTCTCCATGGCCGTCGACCTCCGGGGGAACGACAGCGATGGGTTCAGCACCCCACTCTCTCTCTACAACCTCACGAGAATCAACTATTCGACGTACATCCCCGGGCCAGCCTGGGTCACGCTGGAGGTAAGGAGCAGCAGCGACGCCTCGTCCTGGGGAACCTGGACGAACCACGGCGTGCTGAATGACACGAGCGGAAGCGCTGCTTTCTCAGGGACCACGTTGAGATACATCCAGTACCGCCTGAACCTCTCCACGAACGACAGCGCCTCTGCTCCGGAAATCCGTTCCATCGACTTGCTCTACGGCATCGCCCCGTACAACGTCACAGAGGGGACCACCGTGCCATGGTGGATAGACCTAGACGACTTCTTCCTGAACCCCGACCCGGATTTCAGCCCTAACTACTCTGCAGTCAACGGCACCTATCTCACGATAGAGGTGAGCTCGGACTACCCGGGAGGCAATGTCTACCGGCTGGTTTCGGAGAGCAACAGTGTCACCTCGGACCAGACGACCACGGTGACCTTCTCTGCGACTGCGGGCGCATTCAACGCCAGCAGCAATAACGCGGTCATCTTCATCAAGAACCAGCCATCCACCGGGAGCGGCTCCACAGCAACGACGAGCAGCAGCGGCGGCAGCAGCGGTTCCGCCACCGTCACGGAAATCGTCAAGCCCATCCATATCCCGCTGGAAGAGTTCCTCAACATCGACCTGCTCATCCCGCAGCCCGTCACGATTTACCAGAACGAGACCATCCTGGTGCCGGTGCTGCTCAGGAACAACGGGAACCGGACGCTCTACGGCATCCGGATGTTCGCCAACAGCAACAACTCCGTCGCCTCCATGAGCTACACCCAGGATTACTTCTCGGAGCTTGGCGCTGGCCAGGAGGTGAGCACCAACCTTGTCGTTACGTCGTACACCTCCCAGGGCACCTATGAGATCCAGATTGTCGCGAACATCACCGACCCGCAGATATCCGACGCGGCCGTGGTGCTCATCAACTCCATCGAGAAGGGAACCTACAGCCCAGAGGAGCTGAACACCCGCATCGCGTTCACGCGGGACCTGCTCGCAGCAAACCCCCAGTGCCTCGAGCTGAACGAGCTTCTCGTGAGGGCGGAGCAGTCGCTCGGGGACGGAGAACTCGGCGAGGCCGGAGAGCTGCTCGGCGTGGTGCTCGAGAGCTGCAGATACCTCGTGACGACGGAGGAGGAGGCCGCACCGCAGTCCGGGGCAGAGTGGCTCTACAGCAGGGTCTTCGGGACCTTGCCTTCGAAGAGGGCGCTGCGGTACATCCTCTACACTCTCGCAGCTTTCGGGGTGCTGCTCCTCTCGGTCGCAGTGGAACGCCTCCGGCTCTGGAGACTCTGGCGCCTGAGAAGGGACAAGTTCAAGAAGAAGCCGAAGCAGCCAAGGCTGCAGAGCATCTAGCTCAGCGAGAGCCTCCGGAAGACTTCATCGACCTCGTGCTCGCTCCAGCCATTCTCCAGCAGCCGTTTTCGGATGTGAGGCGGTTCGATACGGTGCTCAAGGGCCAGTCGGACAAACCGCTCCAGAACGTCCTCTTCGGCAGGCTCTTTCATGTGCTCTTCAGGAGCGGGAGCTGGCTCCGCATGCGCCTCAGCTCTCGGCGCCCGCTGCCCCGCCTCGGGGACCGAGGATTCCGGCACCAGGGGCCTGTGCTCCTCGAAGGCCCGCTTGACCTCCAGCCGGAAGGTCTTCACCTCGGTCTCCACCTCACTCAACTCGTCCAGGGAGAGGTGTTCGAGCTCATTCATGATCCTCTCCATAGACCGCTCCGCTTTCCGCATATCTCGCGCTTCTATCGCCCCGTACCCGCGGGTAAGCTCCTCCATGATGAACGCAACCCGGTCCTCCGGAGAACGCATGCGCGAGGGAGTGAGTCCCTTCCCTACAGAGGTCAGTGCGAGCTTCCCCCATCCCCAGATGACCGCGAAACCTGCCCACAGGTCGCGTATCGGCTCCAGGGGATTCAGACGCATGCCGGCCTTCTTCGGAGCGACCCCCATCGCCGCCTCGTACACGGCGTCGATGAGCGGAATGAGCTGGTCCAGGGCATCCTCCACTCCCTTGGGGGTGATGTTCTGCTCCGGGCTGTAGCTCAGGCTGGTGAGGTGCTCAAGGTGCTCGACGATGGGTTTCCTGATTTCCTCCTTGAGCTTCCTCTTCTGGAGCTCTGCAATGAGTTCCTGGTTGGTCGGTTCGTACCTCAGCTGGAAAAAATCATGGAAGAAATCCCTTGAGAGCTGCACGAGCTCCTTGAAGTGGGTTTCCGGGTGCTCCCGGCTGCTCAGGCGCTCCTTGAGCTGCCTGGCCTTCTCCAGGTACTCCGTCCGGAGCTTCCTCCTTCGTTCGTGAGGCGAGACCTTCCGGGGCCTGCGTTTGAAGACGCCCATGAAGCACCCTGCGCGTCGGGCTTATTTAAACGTTGTGATGGAGAAAATAGGTCATCGGCCAGGATGCCATAGGAGGCCCGTGCTGTTTCTCCGGCAGCCCGGAGATGCTCTGCGCAGCTGACGCCGCCTACGGATGGCTGAGCCCCAGGACCGCGCGCGCGGCATCGATGAGCCTCCGCTCGTAGTCCTGTTTGCGCTCCCCCTCCTGGATTTCCGCACTGAGGGCCTGCAGGAGAGACGCTGCCAGTTGCTGCTGCTCTTCGGGATTGAGTGCCAGGGAAACGTGACCGGATTGCTCGCGGATGACTCGCTGCTCAATCTCATGGACTGGCACCTGCGCGGTGTGCACTTCCAGGGTATCCGGACTGTACAGCGCAGCGGTGTTGCGCATCATGAAATACGCTCCCTGGGAATATATCTCGGAGAAGATGCGCTTGTAATCGATGTCGCTCGCCCTTCCGGAGCGAAGCGTCCCATGAAGACGCAACGTCACGATGGCACCCACGAATTCCTGGCTCCTCACCTGCTCCAGGATGCGAAACTCCGCCTCCTCCGGGGTGAGGGTATCGCAGTCGAAACGCAGCGGAATGACGTTGCGCACCAGCACCGGGATGCGCTCCACCTCTGTCCGGTCGCCAAGACGGACGACATAGAATCCTCCCTGTCGGAGCTCCTCCAGCTCGCGGAAGCTGTCCGGAAAGAGAGGGCCGGGATAGGCGAGCTGCCCGAGGCCATCGATATCCTGATGAAGGACGTAGTGGACATGGCCCGCGGCGTAGTACGAGAACCCCCGAGGAAGGAGAGAGAGCGGCGGCGCTTCGACGCCCTGGAGCTCCTTCGGTTTCAGCTCCTCGATGGCCGTGTGCAGCACAAAGACCTTCGGCCCGGGCTCCTGCTCCAGAGGTTCCCTTGCAAGGCTTTCGAAATAACCTCGCTCCAGGGAATTGCGTCTGCCGAGGATGCCCGCGAGCTTCACCCCTGTCTTCGGGTCCACTGTGAAGTCAAGATGGAGCCTCCCGTCGCGAACGCTCCCCCTCGCGACGTTCTGGCAGAGTGCTGCCTTCTCCAGCACGTCAAGCATGGTCCTTCCAGAGGGGGAATAGTCATGGCTTCCCGGGATGAGGTACACGGGGATATTCGCGTCCTTGAGCAGCTTCAGAGCCTCCACCGTGCGCTTGATGGCGTCAATCCCGGGCAGTGAGGTGTGGAAGAGGTCGCCGGCGATGAGCACGAAATCGACTCCCCTTGCGATGCAGTGCCGGACCGCTGCGTCGAAAGCGTCGCTGCTGAGGTCGCGCATCTTCGGGTCCTTCCACGAGCCGATGTGGCAGTCCGCGAGGTGCGCGAAGGTCGCTCCCATGTGGGATGAGACCCAAGCGCGCTTCTTAAGCGTTGCCCAGCCCGAAGATGCTTGGCAGCCTTCTCGGCCGCGATACCACGCGCTCTCCGCGTGGGCTCGCGCTCAGGCCACATCCGCCCCCACTGCCGACGTCAGGCCACAATCCTTTTAAACTAATGTAAATTACGCACTTAAACGGGGTGATTTCATGGTAAGAATAGGTCGTACTCTTCTCCTGGGCGGGGCTGCGCTGGTGCTCGGTGCAGGAGCCTATCTTGCGCTTCGCCCCTCGACGGAAGAGCCTTCGCCCTCTTTCGTGCCGGCCGCGCCGACCGCGGCAGCGACGCGTTCCTACGCCGGAGTGCAGCTCCCGGAGCGCGACTACGACCTTCCGAATCCCTTTCTCTCCCTCACCCCGACTCCGGCTCCCGCCGAGGCTGCCTGCGACCCGGACAGCGCTGTCTCCTCCGAGAAGGCGTTGCCGCTCTACTTCCAGGGCGCCAGCCAGTTCTATTCTGCTGACTTTCCTGCTGCGAGAGAGAGCTTAGATGGTGTCATCGCTGCCGAGCGCTGTTCCCTGGAGGCGTTCTCTGCGCACTCCTATCTCGCGCTGATGGACGCCCTCGACATGGACATGGACAGCGCTATGCGGCACTTCGCCATCGCGGAGCAGGTTCCCGACTCCGTGCCCCTGGACCTCGGGCCGCAGGGAAGCGTCTACGATGCAGTCTGGGCCGCGGACATGCTCGCGGACGACGAGAGACTTGATCAGGGACTGCGGGCCACGCTCGGCCTGGACCCCGAATTCAAGGCGCTCCTGCAGGAGAGCATCTCCGACGAGAATCTCGCGAGAGACAGCGAGATGCTCGTGGGATACCTCATCCGCGAGACTTCCGACCTTCCCGCGCCCTACGGGGCGTGCCGGGCATCGGACATGGCCAGCGCGAACGAGGGGACGATTGCCGAACTGCTCTCCATCGGCTCGGAGCAGTATTTCGCCCAGAATTCCACCGATGCCCGGCAGACGATGAACGAGCTCATGGCTCGGCCGGAGTTCTGCAACACGACTGTGCAGACCGCCCATTACTACCTGGGGATGCTTGACCTGCTGGACGGCGATGTGGAAAGCGCGCGCGAGCAGTTCCGCATCACCAAGCACCTGTGGCTGGCGGAAGGACACCCTCGTGACCTCTTCACGCCGCAGCCGCTCGATGACGTGCGGTACAGGCTCACCCGGACGGATGAGGATGTCCCGCTGAGCGACATCGCGGTCGCGGTCGTCGCGCATCGCGCGGCGCTTGCCAGAGAAGGGACCCTGTGCGACGCGCAGTATATCTATGAACACCAATCCCTGGACGAGGATCGTGAGGAGAACTGGCGGCTCTTCCAGGAGGGCGCCGCGTCGTATTTCTCCGGAGATTTCGCAGCGGCGCGCCAGACCCTGACGCAGCTCGCCTTCCGTCCGCAGGGGTGCGCCGATGATGTCGCATCCGCGCGTCTGATGCTCTCGGTGCTGGACCTCGCGGACGGCAACCGGGAGGGCGCGGCGGACCATGCGCAGGTGCTCCTCCGGGACTTCGGCTATCGGCTTGACGAGGGAGATTGGATTTCCCCGGAAGGACTGTTCACGCCAGGCCTGAAGAATCTCATCTACCTGCTCGGCAGCGGCGTCTCTGAAGACCTGCCTGAGATATACCGCGCTGAGGTGGACCGGATGCTCTCCGGCGAGAACGTCCATGCGGTGCTCGCGGAGCATCGCGCGTCCGTCCGGGCGCTCGAGGACCCGATTCCGGCGATGTGCCGGCAGCTGGACTCGTACTACCCGATGGTCCAGGGTCCCAGCGAGAGCCTGGATGCGCTTAGGGATGCGTACTTCACGGGGAGGCATCTGTTCTACGACATCAATTTCGAGGCCGCCACGGCGATGTTCACGCAGCTGCTCGCGGAGCAGGACGACTGCTCCGAGGAGAGCCGCAACAGCCACGGGTTCCTCGGCCTCATCGCGCTCATCGGGGGCGATCGGGAGCACGCGAAAGCCGAGTTGCGCAGGTCCAAGCTGCATGGGTACGGCATGGCCAACGATGTGCTTATCGACCCGTGGATCTACGACCTTGCCAACCGGATTGCCGACGACGACGCGGGGAACGACCCATCGGACGAGGAAGTGGAGAAGACGCTGCACAGCTACTTCATGGGTATCACCGGAATCTCGCCGTACATGCGTTAGGCGCGGCGGCGCAGCAGTTCGGCCGCTCTGCCGGACACCCATCGAGATGCCCCGGGGCATCCGCGGAGACTGAGCGGCGATGCGGCCGAAGACAGCCGCTCATCGCCACAATATTCATATAGCCCTCAGCGTCTTCACGGGGCATGGCGGGGGAGGTCGTCGGGCAGGTCGTCGGCGGGCAGTTCGGCCAGGTGCTCATGCGCCAGAAGGCCGGCTGCAAGGTGGAGCTCGGCGAGCTTCTCGTCGCAGAGACTCCCGGTGGCAGGATGCTCCTCCAGGTCTGCGACCTCCTGTACGGAAGTCAGGTGAGCCAGCTCAACCGGGAGCTCGCCGCGGGGCTCCAGCTGGAGGAGCAGGCGGACCTCGAGCTGATGGAGCCGCACCTCCGCAACTACACCCTCGCGCTGCTGAAGAACGTCCTGACGCTGTCTTCAGGAGCGGCAAACCAGAGCAAGGGCCTTCCGACATTCTTCTCGGCGGTGCAGCGCATCACCCGCGAAGACCTGCCCTTCCTGGTCCGCCAGAGCGAGCCACTCTTCCTGGGCAAGCTGCGCAGCGGAAGCGAGGTTGTCGATGTGGATGTCGAGATATGCGGCCCCGAGGCGCTGCGGCACCACCTCCTCATCGCGGCGACAACCGGACGGGGCAAGAGCAACCTCCTCAAGGTGATGGCATGGCGGCTCCTCTCCGCCGGATATTGCGGCCTGCTCATCCTGGACCCTCATGACGAGTACTACGGGCGCTCAGGCCTCGGCCTGAAGGACCATCCTTCCGGCAAGGTCCACTACTACACCCCTCGAGAGCCGCCCCCAGGCGCGAGGAGCCTGAAAATCGCGCTCGAGCTCCTCCGTCCTGGGCACTTCAATGGCGTCGTCAACTGGTCCGACCCGCAGCGGGAGGCGCTCGCCGCGTACCACAGCAGGTTCGGGAAGGAGTGGGTCGAAGCCATCGTCGCGGAGAAGCAGCTGGAGCACGTGACATTCCATGAAGGGACCCTTGCGGTGGTGAGGCGCAGGCTCCTCGCCCTGCTCGACCTGAAACCAACCCCGGAGGGGGCGACGGGGAGAGGCATATTCGACCGCATCTCGGGGAAGAGCACCATCGCGGACATCGCCTCTGCGCTGGAGCAGGGCAGCACGGTCATCGTGGACACCTCCAGCGTCTCCGGCGACGTGGAGCTGCTCGTCGGCTCGCTCCTCGCGAGCGAGGTCTTCCGGAGATACCGTGCCTACAAGAGGGAAGGCCAGCTGGAGCAGAAGCCGGTGATATCCATTGTCCTGGAAGAGGCTCCCCGCGTCCTTGGCAAGGAAGTCCTCGAGCGCGGCTCGAACGTCTTCTCCAGCATCGCGCGCGAGGGCAGAAAATTCAAAATAGGCCTCACGGCCATCACCCAGCTTCCCAGCCTCATCCCGCGGGACATCCTCGCGAACATGAACACCAAGATTGTGCTGGGCATAGAGATGGCGCAGGAGCGCAAGGCCATCATCGAGAGCGCGGCCCAGGACCTCTCCGCGGACATGCGCACCATCGCCTCCCTTGATGTGGGAGAGGCGCTCATCACCAGCAATTTCGCCAGGTTCGCGACGCCGACGAGGATTCCCCTCTTCGAGGACATCGCCAAGGAGGCGAGAGCGAAGGCGCCGGCGAAGGCATTCCTCGGGATGCGCTAGAGCTCCACGAAGACCTGGTCGCCCTTGACCTCTACTTTGTAAGAGTTCACCTTTGCCGGTGTACCGACCGCCTCGCCGCTCGTGACGTCGTAGCGCCAGCCGTGCCACGGACAGACGACGGTCTTGTCGTCGAGATAGCCCTCGCCGAGAGGCCCGCCACGGTGGGCGCAGGTGTTGTCTATCGCGTAGAAACTGCCTCCGGCGTGGAAGACCGCGAGCGCCTTGCCGCCCACACTGATGGTCTTCCCCTCGCCATCGCCGAGATCCGTCGTCTTGCACAGAGCATGCTTTGCCATTCGCACCACCTGGTACGGCAGGATAACGTTTGTTATATATAGTTTACGTGATGAGACTCGCCGAGGACGGGTCGGCCGCATTGCCAACAGTTTCCGGCTTGCCTGCGAGACAGCAAGAAACTGGTACGGCATCCCGACCGGGTGCAAGGATTTCTGCAGGGACTGTGCTATCCTGAAATTATTTGACCTCGACAGTTTGGATGGTGTTCTCATATTTAAGCCTCCACCCTCATCTTGCGCTGGAAGGCCATTTCCGGGGTCTCCAGCAACTCAAGGTTCAGGCTGCGATGCGGCCTGACGTCGTTGTACCAGGTAACAAACTCCTCGACGCTGCTGAAGGCGTCTCGGTGCCGCTCGTAGGTGTCAAACCACTTCTCGACCTTGCCGTTGCTCTGGGGATGCTTGATCCGGCAGAAGATGGGCCTGATCCCATGCATTGCGAGAAAGGCCTGGAATCTGCTGTCTCCGCCCAGGTTGCTGGTGAACTGTGTACCGTGATCCATGATACACTGGTGGATTTGGCCGTTGGTGAGGGCGATTTCCATGCCTTGCATCGAGGAGTCCGTGGTGGCTGGCACATCCTCAAGCAGGGCGAGCAGCTTCCTGCTCGCATCATCCTCAACGGCAAACACCCAGGGGCCGTCTCCTTTCCGCTGATGCCAGTCTATATGCACGGCTGTCAAGCTGTGCTTGCGCTCATAACTGATCCATTCCTTCTTCCTGGCCACGAAGGCGGCCAGGGGCCTGGCAAGGCCGAGCTCGACGAGAATCCGATGGATATGGTTGTGCGGCAGATGCACATCGTAGTCCCGCTCAATCAGGCGCTCCAGCATGTCAGCACTCACCCGGTAGCGAGCATACGCCTCCCGGACAAGCTCACGTTCTGAGTCCAGAATGGGCCGTGGAGGCCTGCCTGTACGTTTTCCTATGACAGGAGGCTCTCCTGTCAGCTGGTAGATGTTCCAGACCTGGTAGACTCGCTGCTTGGTGATACCTGCTATCTTCCGAGCCTGATACTTGGAGAATCCCTCATTGAGCACCCGGAGGGTCTCAAGGAGCTTGGGCCTGGTCAATTTCATCCCTCGAGCATTCTCAGCGAGGTAAAATAATATCGGGATAGTACAGGGAGAGCGACCGCATCTCGGCCGTCCCGTGCTATCCGCGCTGTCTCGCAGGAATTCCGGACACTTTCAGCATCGCGGCCGATCCCTCGCTTTACTTCGTCACCAGCTGAAATACTCCGGGACTCAAGAGAAGCTCTTCGTCGTCTCCCCGAGGATGATGTCGGGGATGTCCCGCTCGTTCTCGACGCGGTAGAAGCCGATGGTGCCCTCGAAGCGCTTCCGCAGCTGGTTGACGTTCTCGCGCTGGAACTGCATCTCCGTCACGTAC
>JAGVZT010000036.1 GCA_018302335.1 Candidatus Woesearchaeota archaeon
GCATTGACCGGCGCGGACCGCGAGAAGAGTTTCCGGGCGATGCCGCCCGCGAGGACGCATCCCGCACCGAAGAGGGAGGATTCGTCCACCGGCTTCGGCTGGGCGTTCGCGTTCTTCAGGCTGAGGTACCAAAAGATGAGGCCCGCATCCGCAGGCTCCCTCCCGAGAAGGCCGATCACGGTGGATGTGTACTCTCCGAATGCCTGCTCGCACGCGGGGCTCGTCCCCAACCCCTGCAGCAGCGAGTCCAGGGTCTCGCGGAAGGTGGTCTTCCCGTCATGGATATCGTTCAGCCAGTCATCCGTATCCCGTCACCCCGCAGGCGGGAACGCCGGGCGCTGTAAAAACCTACTGGAGGCTGTCGAGCTCCGCGAGCGCCTCGTCGAGGTTGTCCGGATACTGCTGCAGGAGCTCGTCATCACTCGGCCGCTCTGCCTGCTGCTCCGCGGGCTGATTCGCGGGCTGCTGCGCCGGAGGGGCCTGCTGGACAGAGCAGCTGACGAGCAGCAGGATGAGGATGACGGCGAGCGCTCTCATGAGGTCACCTTCCGGAGCAGCGCGAGCCATTCCTGCCTCGCGCCGAGCACGATGCCCTTCTTCTCGGCGATGGTCCCCGCGGCGTTGTAGGCGGACTTGCGCCGCTCCATCGCGGTGATGAACGCGATGGCGTCGTCCTGTGACAGCTTTCCCTGCTCCATCAGCTCCTCCGCGGTCTCCTCAAGGTCATACAGCCGGAATTTCACCATGTCGTGGACCCTGCGCTCGAGCTGCGAGACGCAGGACCCGCGCTCGCCCGGCGCGAGGGCCTGGCAGCGCTGTTTCTCCTCCGGGATGACCCCAAGGTTGAGCTGGCGCTTGACGCAGGAAATCCGCTCTCCTCCTCGCGGGAAGAGCCAGCACTGCTGCACCGCGCGATAGACCTCGATGCAGGTGGTATTCCCGTCCGGCCGCGAGCGGCACTCTTCCGGGTAGAAATTCTCGTATGCATTGGCCTCCTGGACGCGCAGGTCCATGCGGCACCGCACCCGGTCCTCGACATCGAGGTAGCCCCCGCACTTGAGCCTCGCTCCGGGTTCTTCCTGCGCGGGCTCCTCGGGGGAAGCGCAGGGGATGGTCGCGTACACATAGTACTTCCCGACGCACTTCGGGTGCTGAACCTGGAGCCTCGTGATGTCCAGCGCAGGAACGGTGATGCGGTACTCGCCAGCGGCCTGCTCGGTGATGCTCAGCGTATTCAGCTCAGCGGACCTTGCGGTCTTACGGTAGGTCAGGGTCTTCTGGCCCTGGAAGGTCAGCTTGATATCGTCGATGCTCGCGTTCTCCAGCATGAGCGTCACGCTCAGCAGGTCCTGCTTCACGCAGTTTTTGAGCGAGATGGAAACCATCCTGCAGCTGAATCGCAGCCCCGGGCACTGCACCGTGCGGTCGCCATTCAGGGCGTCCTTCACGATGTAGGTCCCTGCTGCGTTGAGCTCTGCCTCCTCGGAGGTGAAGGTGTCGTCCTGCCAGTCGCCGTTCACGGCACGGGTTGTGCCGTCCGGTGCGACTATCTCAAAAGAGGTTGCGCGCGGCCTGCGCACGAAGGAGAGCTTGCCGGTGTCGTCGCACTTCAGCCCAGCGAGGGTGTTGTCCCCGCTGCCGGACGCAGGCGGAGGCGGGGGCGGTCCTCCCGGAGGCGGCGGCGGGGGCGGAGGAGGCGGTGGCGGTGGAGGAGGTGGAGGCCCTGCGGAGAGCACAATCTCTGCGAGGATGCTCCCCAGCAGGAGGAGGAGCACGAGCGGCAGGAGTCGCTTTACCATCGTGAAGCAAACGCCCCGCTGGGATTTATGCTTTGCGGCTGAGATATCAGAATACTATCGGCCGCAATGCGGAGAAGACCCGCAATTCCGGTGAGACAGCGCGGAACTTGTACGGGATTCCGACCGGGTGCGAGGGTGCCGTTCAACCCGGGCCGGGATGCATGAGCCGCAGCATAAGGAGCGTGAGGACACCTCCACCAGCGAGGTACAGCCACTGTTTCACGCTCAGTGGCAGCCACCCTTCCCGCCATCGTGTTTCCCGTCGCCGTGTGCCTTCATCAGCAGCAGATGGGAGAGCGGACAGAGGAGGAGCACCAGCCACGGAAGCCAGCCCTGCTGTCCCCGGGCGAAGAGCGCGACACCAAGGGCCATCGCGCCGACGCAGAGGAGCAGCACCCAGGGCTTCATCTCAGCAGCCGCCGGCCATACCGCTCGCCCCGCCGCCCCCAAGCCGGGCGGGCAAAGTACCGTGATGCTCATACATCATCTTCTCATCCGCGCTCCAGCCGGACATATCCAGTTGACCGCTGGCCTGACCGCCTACGGCAAGACCGGTCATCCGCTGCTCCAGAGAGCGCAGTTGGAAGGTCTGCACCACGCTGAGCGCGAGAAGCGCGAGCACAGCGACGCCAAGCAGAACTTTCATCTCCATCTCAGTCACCTCCGCACCGGTTCCAGACCGCTGCGAAAAGCCACGCGAGGAATGCCGCAAACGGGAGGATGGTCACAAACCCAAGCAGCGCGTCCGCCACGGATGGCTGCTTGGCGATGGCGGCGAGGTCCAGCCCATGGACCCAGAGGTCCGCGATGCGCAGCGAGAGCTGCGGAGCGAGGAAGTACGCCGCAGCACAGAGCGCGTACAGCAGCGCGGTGAATACCGTGACCGCAGTCACCACCCGTCTAGTATCCATCTTCTCCATCTCAGCATCCTCCGGCCATGCCCGCGCCTCCGCTTCCGATGCCACGGTATGCATTGGACGCGAGGTTGATATACGTCAGCGGGATGCCCTGGGACTGCAGCACCGCAGCCTTCTGGCTGTGCTGCTCGGGGAAGAACAGGACCTTCCACTTGCCCAGCTCCTCCAGAATCTCGTCGTTGCTGTAGGTACCCTTCTGGATGAGGTGCTTTGCGAGGCCGCGCATGGCTCCGCTATGGGTACAGCCGCATGCCGGCTCGCCGCTCTTCGAGATGATGGCCGCTGCGCCGCAGCAGTACTCGCAGCTGATCTGGCTCGCGATGGCGATGTACCTCGCCTTCTGTTCAGGGGTGAGGGTAAGCTCCTCCAGGGCGGCAAGGCGAGCGATGGCACGCTCGCTCCGTGCCTGGTCCTCCAGGGTGACGTCGTCGTAGCTCACCCCGAGCTCAGCGCCGTACTCCGGCATGCCTGTCGGCCGGACGTCGATGCCCGGCAGCGACATGGTGTTCGCCGGCGCCATGCCAGTCATGCCGTCCATCAGCGTACGGGTCCGGTAGGCATTCACTCCGCTGACCAAGAGCGCCGCAAGCAGGACGGCCAGCAGCGCGGTGTCGTATCGCATGCCCCATGGGCGGGCGAAACACCTTTATTATCTAGCGATGAAACCAGTTGCAGTCAGCGCGGCTGCCACAGCCCGAGAACATTGCCCTCGGTGTCCTTGAAATACGCAGCGAATCCCATGTCGCCCACGGCGAGCTTGCCCCGGATGACCTTTCCGCCGGCTTTCTCCAGCTTCTTCAGTGCGGCGTCGACATCCGCGACCTGGATGGTGATGACCGGGGAAGTAATCGGACCCTGGCGCTGAAGCATCCCGCCATTGATGGCTCCTGGCGATTTGGGAATGTGCCTCTCGTCCGTCTCGACCGTGGAGACCATGGTGTACTTCATACCGGAAACGTCGCTGACGTTCCACCCGAAAGCGCTGCTGTAGAACTTCTTGGCGCGCGGCACGTTGTCCGCGGGTATCTCGAAATGCACGACCTTGTCCATGGTGCCGCGGCGTTTCCGGGAATAGATAAAGCTTTCGGCTAACGGGCTCTATAGAAACCCTTAGATTCTTCGGCCGCAATACGGTAGGATATCCGCATTGTCTCACCGGTATTCCGATGATCCCTCCCCGTGCGGCCGACCATGTGCGCGAGCGTTTCTCTACGGCCGGCTAACGGTAGGCCTTGTCATGATGGCAGAGTCTCATGAACTCGACGTGGTTATCGCCCGGTGAGTAGCAGAAGAGGAGCACGAAGGGTCCCACATGCACCCTCCTGAACTCATGCAGAGGCGCTCGGAGGTTCTTGTAATGCGAGGGGTCATGCGACGCCACTTCCCTCATTTTGCGCTGCACCGCGTCGTACAGCACGGGGTCCCGCCTCCGAAGCCTGCCGAGCACCCTGACGAGTCTTTCGTCGACTGCGAATGTCATTCTCGAACTCGGCGAATGAGGAATACTTCCTTAATGAGCCCTTGCTCTTCAGACGGAGCATTTCTTTCACGAACTCCGGACGGAGTTCGGGCTCGAGGAGCATCTCTGCGTACTCGCTGATGATGAAGGAGACGGTTTCCGCCTTGGTCGGAATCCCATACTTGCCTTTCACCATCTGCACCACGCGGTCCTCCCATTCGCTCAGCGTCACGACGGCCTGTACCATGTTACAAGAGATAATATTTTATTATAAAAAGGTTGCGGTCCCCGTTCTGCGGGCTTTCCGTGCGCGCCGGAGCCTTCCCGGCCGGGAGGCTGGCATTTTCCGTGCTCCGCAACGCTTTTTTAAACCATGCTTCCTCCTCCTGGCGTATGGCGAAGAAGAAGATTTACTTCGATTCCCCGAGTATCCAGGAAGCCTATGAGCGGGCCGCTGCAGCCTACAAGAAGGGAGGAGTCACCCTCAAGAAGCTGGGACCCAGGTAGGAGGCGCATCCGGCGCTACCGATGGGAGCCGCGATGAACACGCAGGAGTCAATCATCCGCCTCAGTTTGAGGAGGGAGCGCTTCTGATGGGAGCTCACCCTGTGCGGCGCGAAACGGGGATGTACACGGCTTTGCCAGGGAATTACGAAAGATTACCGCCTGCGCGAGAGCTCTTCAGTCATCAGCGCCCTGGCGATGACGGTGCCGTCGTACGTCAGCCTGCCGTCCCGGACCAGGAGGTCGCTCTCGGCGCGCTTCGGTGCCACCGCTTCGCCCTGGAGGAGCTGCATCAAGCTGGCCGCTTCCGGAGTCCCACGGTAGCTGTCCAGCGCGTTCTGGTAGCGCTCGCGCTCCATCCTGGTGGTAGTGTAACTTGACCAGACCCCGCAGTCCGTGCAGCGCACGGCCTTGTGGGTGAGTCCTGCAGCATGCTTGATGTCGAGCTCGCCGTTCACGTGTTCTGCATTCGCGAGGCAGCGGTACGGTTCCGGAGCGTGGAAGATGCCGGGACCGAGTTCGCGCTCCGGAACGGGGGTGGCGACCTCGCGCTCAAGCGCAGCGAGGTAGCGGTCGAGGTGGGTCCTCTGGCCGAGTCCCCATCTGGTCACTACGCTGGCCAGCGGGACGTCGCTCTTGCGAAGCCTGTTGAGGAGCCCTGTGGCGGGAACGCGCGCTCCGGGGTCTGTCACCAACTCGTACCGGGCGATGAGCAGCGCGGCGAGTTCCTTCGCGTCCTGGCGGTGGACGTCGGCGAATGCCGCTCCCGGGCGCTCCATGTTGTGCCTGTAGATTTCCCGGATGCGCTCACTGTTGTCCGGGCTATTCAACTGCTCGTAATCGGAAAGGGTGAGTGCCCCATCGCCGGCAAGAGGGACAAGCTCCTCCGGCCGGATGCCGTGGCGCTCGGCGAGCTCTCGCGAACGCGGGTCCAGCAGGTCGTCTATGCTCCGGATGACACGGGCGTTCTGCTGTGCAGAGGGAATGGCAGCCATACGTACTGTTGTGCTGCCATTAGTTATAAATTTATTCACCACTACATAGAAACTTATTCCATATGAAATTGGAAAGGGTTTTAAGGCTCCGCGCGTTCCTCACGCCATGGGGACCGTGCTTGTCGCTCCGCTGGTGCACACGAGCGCCGAATCCGGGAAACCTATGCCTGCGCCGCTGGAAGCGGAGTACTCTGCGCTTGTCGAGCGGTACTACCGCGAACTGGCGCCGCAGGTCCTTGCGTACGCTCCGTTGCAGGTCTACCAGGACAGCTATGTCGGCAGGATGGAGCTGGTGGAGAAATTCGCGGACAGCCCGAACATGCGGCTGGTGAGGGAACTGCTCTCCCGCGGGGCTGCGCTGGAGCCGACCGAGGACCCGCTCGCGGTGCTCGCCGCCATCATGACCGAGACCGTGTCCGCGTTCACCGGAGACTTCTCGGACGTCAGGGAGGTCACGGAGATGCGGGACCGGGCGGTCGCCGAGCGAATCGAAGAGACGCTGACCGGTCGCGGGGCGCTGCTCATGGGCGCGGGCCACCAAGTGGAGCGCTATCTCACCATGCCGTACGAGACGGTGCGGTGCGCCTCGCTCACTGACGTGATGGAATGGATACTTGCGCATCCGCAGCGGTTCACGCCGTACACCCTGGAGTGCGCTAGGCTAGGCTCTTGAGGACGGCTTCCTGGCGGCACCCGAAATACTTAAATAGTATACCTCAGATATACTATTCATGGCGAGCCCGAGCAAGGAAGAGCGCATCCTACGGCTCATCCTCGGGAACAGTCCGCTCCGGGAGTGGCACTTTGAGGAAGTGGTGCGCCAGGCCCACGTGACGCGAGCGGTCGCGAACAAGTGGCTGAAGAGGTATGTGCGCGTCGGCCTGCTTCAGCACCGTAAGGAGAGGGGGCGATTTCCTTGCTACACTGCGGGTGCGGCAAATCCAGTCTACCTCTCGTGGAAACGACGCTATGCCCTGAATCAGCTGTACGGCAGCGGGCTCATTCAGGAGCTGCTCACGCAGGAGCGCGCAAGAACCATCATCGTCTTCGGAAGCTTTGCGAAGGGCGACTGGTACAACGAGTCTGACATCGATATCTTTATTTACGGCGAGGTGGACTTGGACAAGGCTGCATTCGCCCGGCGGCTGGGGAGACATATCGAGCTACACGTCTTCGGCAGCAGGGAGGAGATGATGCGCGTGAGAACTGGCTTGCTGAGGAACGTCATGAACGGCTATCTCGTGAAAGGAGAGATGCAGGATGTGGCGCCATGAAGCACAGCGTGGACGGGCTGCAGGCGACGTACCACCTGTGCATGGGCTCGGGGAAGCTGAGGGAGAAGGTCGTCGACCAGGAGCTTGTCCGCTCGCTCGTCACCGTTGCCGAGAGCGGCCTTGCGTTCATCAAGCGGCAGGCGAAGGATCTCCCGAAGGACAGCACCGACTGGACCTTCGTGTTCCGGGACCATTACGAGGCGCTGCGGGCGCTCATCGCTGCATACCTCCTGTTGGACGGCATGGAGTCAGACAACCACCAGTGCCAGAATGCATATCTCTGCTCGAAACATCCGGAGCTGGACCTTGATTGGGTGTTCCTGGAGACGGTCCGGCTGCGGAGGAACGCGGTGAATTATCGCGGATTGCTGCTCACCTACCAGGACTGGAAGGGCTTCGCGCTGGGATTCGACCTCCATATCAGCGCCCTGCGAGCTTCACTGAAGGCCGCGTAGGATGCGACGGGCTTCGGGCTCTTTGAGACTCATGCTGGCGAGGCGCTCGCAGGCGCGCTTGAGCGCGTCGGTCATCGGGTGCTGGAGGAGGTTGTGCGCCTTTCTCCTCAGGTAGCCGGGGTCGGTGCCCTCGAGGTAGTCTTCCAGGAGCGTGATGAGCTCGGCGCGCAGCGAGACGTGGTCGAGACGGATGGTTCCGCAGGTTGCGCATTTCATTCGTGGTCGACTCGGCCGCGATGATACTCTTCCGGAGAACTCACTCTGTTCCCCGCGTTTCCATACTACGCTTTGAACCTCAAAGCGCTCACTCTCCCCGCGAGGAGGGGGTGGACTGCTGTTTATATGGGTTGCGTGCCCAGGTTCTGGCCTCATCAATGCAACTGAAGACGCAGCAGTTATTCTGCAGGCGTCACCGGCCAGGTGCCGGAGAGGAAGAGGCTACGCCATGAGAAGAGCCCTTTAGGGGTCCCGCCAGCTTCGTGCCGATGCTGTCTCCCTTGCACCAAAGCTTGAGAAGCAGGGTGATGTCTTTCAGGGTTCCAATATTAGTACTCAAATGGAAACCAATATTCGAACTTTGGGTTTCCAAAAGTGACATCCTTCCCGCCCTAAAGGGTTGCCCCTTCGGGGCAACTCCTCGCCTGCGGGCTCGGAGCGGGGCTTCCCCCCGCGTCCGGGGCGTTCATGCGTAGGCCACCAACGTGCGCTGATGGACATCGCGCTGATTACGCACGTAGCGGCAGGTCGTTTCCAGGTCCGCGTCGCCCACGCATCGGGCGAATTTCCCTGGGCTCCAGAGATGCCGTTTGGGATACATCTTCCGGTAGTTGGGCTTCACGCGCTGCAGGAGGTAACTCGTGCCGCCCTTCAGCAGCTGGCACGCCTTCGCAGGCGACATGCTGATGGGCAACCGCGCCACGGCGTGCACATGGTCAGGCATCACGAACAGCTCGATAATCTCGATGTGGTGGCGGTTCGCTACCTCCCGAATCAGCACCTCGCAGAGCTGCCGATTCTCCTCCTTGCGGAAGAGGTTCCGTCGGTACTTCGGGCACCACTCCAGGTGGTACGTCAACTGGCTCACTGCATGGCTACTGCTCACAAGTCCATTCATCTTCATCACCTCAGCAAAAGGTTTATCAGGCAGAAAGCGGATAGCTCACGCTATCCAACGATTGATTACGCCACGCCGATCACGGCGCCTTCGACAGGCTGTCTCTGGCGCTGCCGGCCCCCGAAGTCCGGCAGCGCGTATGGCAGGGTCGGCGTGGGCTTTCTTCTCGCCTGTGTCAACGACAAAGCACACGACAACCAGAAAAAGATATCGCAGCGCCTCTCATCCCCGCCCTGAAGGGCGTCCTGCTGCTGCCACTACCGCGGCAGCAACAGGGGTTTCTCGGCGCTCTTCGCTAATTAAGGTAAGAGACTTTTCGCAAAAGAGTGATAAGGGAGTGCTTACAGGGGGGGAAAAAGTCAACTCCCAAAACGGTTCTCTGGCAAAGTCGTTTTGAACTCAAATAGACTTGTAAGAGCTGCTAGTCAAATCGCAGAGAGAGTATTGAAGCATCTCATATACATCAAGAGCGCCAATCTCGAGAAATGTCGAACTCTGAGGTATAAGCAGCACTAGTTTGAGGTGCACTCACGCACCATGAGAGCATGGATAAGAACATATATAGCTTAGTAATGCAAAATAAGTTATGATGTCTGTTAATGTTCCGACTTTCCTCAAATGGGCGGGCGGAAAGCAGCAGCTATTGGAACGCTATGAAACTTTTTTAGGCCATGCGTCGAGTGAGAATGCTCAGCACTATTATTATGAAAGGCGGACAGAATTTAACCATCTCAAGTTGGCACAACGATTGCCAAAAAAGAAGATGCTGAGAAAAGCTGCCCTGTTCATATATTTGAACAAGGCATGCTTCAACGGGCTATACCGTGAAAATCTTCTAGGCGAGTTTAATGTGCCGTTTAATGGCGAAAAAGAGGCTAACTTGTTTAACGAAGATGTCCTCCGAACTGCTTCAAGATTACTCCAGAAAGTGGAACTTAAATGCTCTGATTTCAGAAAGGTCGACTATCACAAAGGAGAGGTGACTTATTTTGACCCACCATACTGGACGGAGAGGACAACCGGATTTACCCGATACACCGCGGTTGATTTTCTCAAGGAGGATCAGATCGACTTGGCTAAATTATTCTATCGACTTCACCTACGGGGGAATCGATCCTTGATGCTCAGCAACACCGATACACCGCTGATCCACCATCTGTATGGGAAACCTCAGTTCACGCTCAGTAAGATCGCTGCACGACGAGCCATTAATTCAGAAGGTACTGGAAGAGGAAAGATTTATGAGGTTCTTATCACAAATTTCCGCTCTGCCAAGAACGAGGTCGGAGGCACGATATGCCCAACAAAGTAACGGCAACATGCCCGAGATGCAATGCTCACGCAAAAAACTACGGGGAAATCGACGTAAAATTCGGATGGAGAATCATGGATGGTAAGAAGAGACCTCAGTCCTATTGCAGGAACTGCCGAAGGAAGAAAGCGATTTCCTCCATGAGCTGAAGCCTTCAGCTTCCATTTACCTGTGCATACTCGATTGTGGGGC
>JAGVZT010000040.1 GCA_018302335.1 Candidatus Woesearchaeota archaeon
TGAAGATGTTAAGCTCGCCGCCTGGGGAGTACGGTCGCAAGGCTGAAACTTAAAGGAATTGGCGGGGGAGCACTACAAGGGGTGCGGCGTGCGGTTTAATTGAACTCAACGCCGGGCATCTCACCAGCAGCGACGGCAGAATGATGGTCAGGTTGAAGGCCTTACCGGACGAGCCGAGAGGTGGTGCATGGCCGTCGTCAGCTCGTGCTGTGAAGTGTCCTGTTAAGTCAGGCAACGAGCGAGACCTGTGCCCACAATTGCCAGCGGCTCAATCTGAGGACCGGGCACATCGTGGGGACTGCCCCTGAAAAGGGGAGGAAGGTGCAGGCAACGGTAGGTCTGTATGCCCCGAATCTGCTGGGCTACACGCGCGCAACAATGGTTGGGACAATGGGATACAACTCCGTAAGGAGAAGTTAAACCTCTAAACCCAATCTCAGTCCAGATCGAGGGCTGCAACTCGCCCTCGTGACGTCGGAATCCCTAGTAATCGGATGTCATAATCGTCCGGTGAATACGTCCCTGCTCCTTGCACACACCGCCCGTCAAACCACCCGAGCAGTGTTCAGGTGAGGCCTCTCTTCTTGGAGATGTCGAACCTGGGCTCAGTGAGGAGGGTTAAGTCGTCACAAGGTAGCCGTAGGGGAACCTGCGGCTGGATCACCTCCATTTTTTTCATAGCGTCGTACCTGCTCATAATCACGGGCCCGTAGCTCAGTTGGCTAGAGCGCCGCTTTTGCAAAGCGGAGGCCTCGGGTTCAAATCATCGCCGCGACGCGGGGATGTGAATGTCCCGACGGGTCCACATACGTGGACCCGCAACGAGGCGGGTCCATCATGCTCATCGCCGGCATTGGCGGTCAGCGGCTCCCGAGCGAACGCTTCGGGGTCCGAGGTGGAGACGGGATATCCCAAATATCACGTTTATGAGGCCGCGCATAGGCGAGAAAAACGAAAGCTGCCAGGTGGATGACTTGGCTCACGAGCCGACGAAGGACGCGACAAGCTGCGATAAGCCCCGGGGATCCGCACGTGGGAATTGATCCGGGGATTTCCTAATAGGACGTCCAGCCCCTTCGGGGGCGCTCCGTGAGGAGCGGGAACGCAGGGAATTGAAACATCTGAGTACCTGCAGGAAAAGAAACCAACAGGGATGCCGTCAGTAACAGCGAGTGAAGGCGGCACAGGGCAAACTGAATCCCTCGCCGAAAGGCGATGGAGATGTGGTGTTGCCGGGCCTCCCATCAGCGCCGCTGCTTGGAAACTCGAAGTCCCCTGGAAAGGGGCGCGATACAGGGTGAGAGCCCCGTAGAGGTAACTGAGCGTGGCGTGGGAGAGTCCCAGAGTACCGCACATCGGGTATTGTGCGGGAAGCCGGGGGACAACAACCCCCAACCCTAAACACTACGTGAGTCCGATAGCGCATAGTACTGTGGAGGAACGTTGAAAAGCATCCTTACCGGGAAGTGCAAAGACCCTGAAGCCTGGCAGCCATGGATTGTCGCGGCGCTTCGGTGTTGCGACGTCCGTTTTGAATAACGTGCCAGGGAGTGTATTTCTGTGGCGAGGATAACCCCACAAGGGGCATCCGCAGGGAAACCGACAAGCCCGCAGCTTGCGAGGGGCGGGGTGTGAAAGCGCCCGGAGTCACAGGGATACGACCCGAAGCCGGACGATCTATCCCACGGCATGGTGAAGCGGGGGTAAAACCTCGTGGAGGCCAGAAGAGGTCTTGGGTACAACCACTCTCTTGACCGGGGGATAGGGGTAAAATGCTAATCGAGTCCGGCGATAGCTGGTTCCTGCCGAAATGGGCCGCAGTCCAGCCTCGGCGGAGATGGCCTGGGCGGTAGAGCTACGGATAGGGAGCTTAGGGTGAGAAATCGCTCGGCTCTCTGTCCAACTCCAAACGCCCAGGCGTCGTAGATGCCGAGGAACGGGAGTACTTGGGGTAAACTTGTACTCCGAGAGGGGAACAACCCTGACCAAAGTTAAGGTCCCTAATGCCGTCTCAGTGTTAAAGGGAGAAGAGTGTCCGCATCCTAAGACAGCAAGGAGGTTGGCTTAGAAGCAGCAATCCTTCAAAAAGTGCGTAACAGCTTACTTGTCAAGGATACGGGCCTTGAAAATGGACGGGGCTAAGGCGGCTACCGAGACTTTGGACGCTCGAAAGAGTTGTGGTAGGCAGGCGCGCTGGCAGGGCAGAAGCTTTCCCGTAAGGGGAAGTGGACCTGACAGCGACGAGAATCCTGGCGGTAGTAGGATCTGAGCACGGTGAGACTCCGTGTCATCGTAAGGGCAAGGGTTCCTCTGACAATGCAAATCAGTCGAGGGTTAGTTGGTCCTAACCGCATTCCTAACAGGTCGTGCGGGAACGGGAAACCGGTTAATATTCCGGTACTCTCCCGGTATACGGCAACGAAAGGCTGGCCACCAACGCATCCGGATAGGTGCGCCCGGGCCGTCGCCCGGGTCAAATGCGGCACATCCGTGGAGTATCATAATGATGAGAAGCGGATGAACTGCATGACGAGCCTCCGCAAGGGGGTCGCGCTGATGCCTGGTGCCCGTGAAAAGGGGGCCGGCAGAGATCCGGGAGAACCATACCCAGCACCAGCACAGGTGCCCCTAGGTGAAAAGCCTCAGATGTGAAGGCAGAATCCGGGTTAGGGAAATCGGCAAATTAGCCCTGTAGCTTCGGCTTAAGGGGTCCCTGCGCTCGTGTCCGCATGGGCGCGAGTACAGGGCGCAGTGACAAGGCGGGTCCGACTGTTTAACAAAAACATAGCCTTGTGCTATCCCGCAAGGGTTTGTATACAAGGTGAGGTCTGCCCACTGCCCGCACTTCAAACTCCTTTCCAAGGGAGCTAAGAACGGGTAAAGGGCGGGAGTAACTATAACTCTCTTAAGGTAGCGAAATACCTTGTCGTTTGAATGACGACGTGCATGAATGGCTTAACGAGATCCGCGCTGTCCCGACCTGGACGCCTCCGAACACACTTTTCTGGTGTGAAGGCCAGAGATCTCCAGTGGGAAGTGAAGACCCCGTGAAACTTTACTGCAACCTGTTGCGGCGACGTGGGTTGTGCTGTGTAGCGTAGGTGGGAGTTGCTGAAGCGTGATCGTCAGATTGCGCCTAGACGCCGATGAAACACCACTCTGCATGGTCTATGCCGCTCACCCGTGGCGAAGAGCTGCGGGGACAACGACAGGCGGACAGTTTGGCTGGGGTGGCACGCCGCTGAAAAGGTATCAGTGGCGCCCAAAGGTTGACTCACGCGGGTCAGAAATCCGCGGTGGAGTGCAAGGGCATAAGTCAGCCTGACTGGGTCGCACACATGAAGCGACCCAGGGCGGAAACGCGGGCCTAGCGAACCTCTATGTCCTCTTTGCTGGGGGCTAGAGATGACCGAAAAGTTACTCCGGGGATAACAGAGTCGTCTCGCCCGAGAGTTCACATCGACGGCGAGGCTTGCTACATCGATGTCGGCTCTTCCTATCCTGGCCGTGCAGAAGCGGCCAAGGGTGGGGGTGTTCACCCATTAAAAGGGATCGCGAGCTGGGTTCAGAACGCTGTGAGGCAGTTTGTTTAATATCTACTGGAGATGTTGGATGTCTGAGGGGAAGGGTCCTTTAGTACGAGAGGAACAAGGGCTCGGCGCCTCTGGTCGACCAGTTGTCCGACAGGGCAGGCTGGGCAGCTACGCGCTAAGGGATAAGAGCTGAACGCATCTAAGCTCGAAACCCGCCTCGAAAAGAGACATCCTAGGACACCCGTAGAACACGGGTTTAATGGGAGCGGGGTGTACGCACGAAGCCTCGGCGACGTGTTCAGCCCGCGCTTCCCAACAGTCCGTATCTTTCTCGCCTGTGCGCGGTTCTCTTTTTTTTTAAGTCAATCGCGTTGGCTTCGTCTGATATGGCGGGAGCGCTGGCAGCCCTCGGCCGCAATGTGAAAGAATATCCGCTCAGAGCCGCTTGCCCATGAGCTTCGCGCCGTGCCCATTCTTGTAATGGAAATGCGCGATGTCCTCGAAGCCTGCCTTCAGGTAGAGGGGATGCCCCATCTCCGTCGAGTGGAGGAAGAGCTGCCTGACTCCCTGCGACAAGAGGCGCTCGGAGAGTTCATGGAGAAGCCTGATGCCATGGCCCTGCCGACGGTACTGCGGCGCGATGGCGAACTCGAGGAGGTAGTAATCATCCGGCGAGGGCAGGTCCAGGGTGTGGGGGAACAGCTCGGGGGAGCCGCGCCGCGGCCAGTTTTCTCCCGCGAACTGTTTTCCGCACAGCCAGCGCACCGGAGCCAGCAGGCCGGAGAGCTGGTGGTAGAGCGCCGCGCCGGCGAGTTGCTCTCCATCGAGGAGGTGGAGCGAAGAATCCTCATGGGCAGGCGAGGTGCCCGCGCGGGTGATGAGCTCCCAGACCCATCTCGGCTGCCCGGTCCCTATCTCCCGCCAGCAGAGGTCCACCACCTCGTCGAGCCTCGCGGCGTCCCCCGGGACGATGTCCATCCCAGAAAACATGGGCTGCATCTATTTATGCCTGCCCGTGCGCTCATAGGCAGGCGTTCGGCCGGGTTGCTGAGAATGTCCGCCCGGCGAGACAGTCCGGAACTCGTAGGGCATTGCGGCCGGGACCCGAGGTCGTTCGACCGTGTAGCGACGCTTATAAATCGCGGGTGATTCCCTTCCCTGGACCATGGGCTCGAAAAAGGCAGACAAACCCACGTCGCTCGAGGAGATGATTCTGCAGGACATCGAGCCGGACAAGCCCCTGCCGACCGACAGTCTGCCCGCCAGCGAACCGGGAAGCAAAGAAAAGGAATCCGACCCCTACCAGAGACTCGGCCTCGCTGCCGAGGACATGGTGCTCCTGCAGGATGCCGGCATCGACCCCGATGATGCCGCAGCGTACCTTCGGGCGGGCATCGGCGCCAGCGCCATGCTCAGGCTGTTCGATACCGGAGTCTATCCGAGCGATGCGCTCAGCTACCACAAGGCCGGCATCACCGCCCTGGACGACGTGCTGCTCCTCTTCGAGTCGGGCATCTCGCCCCGCGATGCGGACGTCTACCTCCGTGCGGGCATCGTCTCGCCGGAGGTCATGGCCGAGCTCTATGCACGCGACGTGTACCCTGCTGACGCGCTTAACTACGCGAAGTCCGGCATCGCCTCGCAGGCCATGATGTTCCTCTACGAGAACGGTATCTACCCGGATGACGCGAACGGCTACCTGCGCGCGGGCATCACCTCCCCAAACGTCATGGCCGCGCTCTACGCCAAGGACGTCTATCCGCGGGACGCCATACAGTACAGGAACGTCGGCGTCCCGTCGCCGGACGACATGATGCTCCTCTACCAGGGAAAAATATTCCCAGGAGACGCCGACGGCTACCTGAGCGCGGGCATCAGCTCTCCAGAGGTCATGGCCACGCTCTACGACAGCGACGTCTATCCGCGGGACGCCATACAGTACAGGAACGTCGGTGTCTCGTCGCCGGACGATATGGTACTCCTTTACCAGGAGGACATCCAGCCCGGAGTCGCTGATGGCTATCTCAGGGCGGGCATCTCCGTACCGAAGGATATGGTCACGCTCTGGAATGCGGACATCGACCCGGCGCGAGCGGTGCGCTATCGCCAGTCAGGAGTCACCGTGCAGGACCTCATCAAGAAGTGAGCGAAAAGCTTTTCAGGGCCTCCGCTTCCCTGGCCCCGTGGACCCGAAGAACATCATCATCGCCGCGCTCGCCGTCATCGTCGCCACGCTTCTCTTTCAGGTGGCACGCTCCCCGCGTCAGCTGCTGTGTGAGCCCTGCCCTCCCGCGGAGTGCGAGCGCGAAGCATCGCCGGAGACGCTGACCATCCCGCTGAGCATCTCCTACGAGAGATACATCATCAACCGCACCTACTGGGACGGGAAGAGGGTCACGTTGTACGGCACGTATGAGCAGGGCACCGAGGAATCCCTCTCCGGAGCGATTCACCGGGACTATCTCGCGGACGACGACGGCAGGATAATCCGCCTCACTACGGCGCCGGAGGAGAACGCCTCGCTCTACCAGGCGGTTGGCGTCCTACGCCGCATCTTCGAGGGGATGGAGCTGGAGGTCCTCACGATAGAGCCCTCGGAGCGGCCCACGGTGAATCGCACCCTGCCGTAAAGCCGACTGAAAGGCCCCGGCACAGGTCGGCCGCGCTGGGAGGAATCAACAACCCTGGCCTAAAGGCCAGGGTATGTTGGTGTTGCAACAAATGCCCATGGGCATTTGTGCACACAAAGACCGCGGTCTTTGTTGTGCCTTCGAACATGTTTCGGCCTGAAGGCCGAGGTATGGACCTCGGCAACAATCACCGGCATGCCACGCGGATATCCTACGGCATTGCGGCCGAAGAATCTGAGGGTTTCTATAAGGGCAGAAAGGCGCAATCTTTAAGGGCTGCTGCACGCTTCTGGGAGGATGCGCCACTCCATCGAAGTGGGCCTGTCCTTCGGGCTGACGAGCGCGGTCATCACCACCCTCGGCCTCATGGTCGGCCTCAGCGGCACCAGCCCGCGGCTCGTGCTCGGCGGCATCCTCCTCATCGCCATCGCCGACTCAGCGTCCGACGCGCTGGGCATCCACATATCCGAGGAGAGCGAGAACAGGCATTCGGCGCGGGAAATCTGGGAGTCGACCGCCGCCACGTTCTTCGCGAAATTCCTGGTCGCGCTGACGTTCGTGGTGCCGGTGCTGTTCCTGGAACTGGCCATCGCGGTGCGGGTCAACATCGCGTGGGGGCTGCTCCTGCTCACCGCAGTGAGCTATTACCTCGCGCGGCGCGAAGGGCAGCACCCGGGAGGTGTCATCGCGGAGCACCTGGTCATCGCGGTGCTTGTCGTGATAGTGTCCCGGACCCTCGGCCTCTGGGTCGCCGCGCTCTAGAGATACTCAGCGGCGTAGAACGCGATGCCGCTTCCCACGGCAAGAAGCCACCAGAAGAGGAAGACGAGCATGATCACGCGACGCTCGCGGAAGACATTCCTTCCCTTGCCGAAGCCCTTCCAGGCGTAGAGCAGGAACGCGACCAGCGCGACGAACATCACCAGGGAGAGGATGCCATGGCCGGCCGCGAGGGCGATGACCCAGCCCGAATGCGCCTCAACCACGGGATGGGTCACTGCGCGGTATGCCATGTAGCTGATGTTGAACAGCACTTCGTACACCAAGACACCAAGAGCGAGCTTCCGGTGGAACACTCCCTTGCGGTAGGCGTCGTGGAAGAGGAAGAGGACGCAGGCCGTGACGCCGAGTTCGGTGAACAGGGTGACGGTGCTCAGGAGCGGAGCTGCCATACTTTCGCAAGTACCTCTCCACTATAATAATGTGGCGCCTCGAAGGACAGGCCGCGTTGCTGGCAATGCCCCACATACCCGCCCGAAGTACGGCCTTCCGACCGGTGTCCTCAGCCGTGCACAATCTCAATCACGTCGCGGTGCTGGAGCAGCGCGTCCTTCCTCATCGCGAGCTTTGTCTTGACATTGATGGCTCGGATGAAATTCTCCCCGAGGTCGGTGTGCAGGTGGAAGGCAAACTGCAGCGCGGTCGTCCCGGGAGGCATGAGGAAGCAGTCCGGCAGCCGTCGCCCCTCGGAATCCTCCAGCTTACCTACTCCCCCGGGGAACACGGCGACGTACCGCAGGAGCTCGAAGACCGAGGCATCGACAACCTGCTGCACCCCGGTGCTCCCGAATTCCTGAAGGACGCTAGACCTGATGAACTCCAGCGCCGCGCGCTGCTTCTCGTTCAGCTTGCTCTCGGCAGGGATGGTGAAGTCCCTCCCTCCAGGGATGTACGAGATGAGGCCATGCCGGGCAGCCTCTTTCAGCGCGAGCTCGGCCTCGGCGGAGCATGGCACCACCGCGAGGTCGGGAAAGCGCGTCCTGAGCGCCGCGAGCCTCTCCTTTCCCCCGGGGATGTCAATCTTGTTGGCCGCCACCAGGATGGGCTTCGTGGCGCGGCGCAGCGCGGAGGTCAGCGTCCGCAGCTCCGTTTCGCTCCAATCGACGAGCGGCTTCTCCGCGAGGCCGAGCGCTGCGAGCTTCTCCTTCACCAGGTCCTCCGTGACACGCAGCCCGGAGAACTGCCTCGCCACCGCCTTGACCGCGTCCTCGTGGGTCTGCTTCACCGCGAAGGCGAAGCGCTTCCACACCTTCTGGAAGATGGAGAAGTACCACTCGTCCAGCTCGCGCTCCAGAAAGAGAACGTCCTGCGCGGGGTCGTGGCTGCCCCGCTCGACCGGCTCGCCGTGCTCGTTGAGCGAGCCCGAGATGTCAATGACATGGATGAGGCAGTCCGCCTGGGAGAGGTCGTTCAGGAATTCAAGCCCCAGGCCCTTCCCCTCATGCGCACCCGGGACGAGACCCGCGACATCCAGCACCTTGACCGGGACGAAGCGGGTGTGCTCGACGCAGTATCCCACGCGGGGATTGCACTGGGTGCCAAGCTCCTTGTCCACGCACTGCACTCTCGCGAACGCAACGCCCTCGTTGGGCTTGATGGTGGTGAAGGGATAGTTCGCGATGGCGACGTCCATCAGGGTGAGAGCCTTGAAGAGGGTGCTCTTTCCCGCTGACGGCTTGCCTACGAGGCCGAGGAACATGGCCGGAGGACATGCGCAGCGTTGATAAAGCTTTCCGCCGCCCCGGACCAGACGCAGCGTGGATATCGGCCGAACTGCAGGGAATCTCCGGGATGACTGCGAGACACCGCGCAGAGCGCACGGCAGCGCGACCGAGATGACCTGGGGCCAGATTCGGGCGCGACAGGCTTAAATACCTGGATGCCTGATTGCGGCCGGGGAGTACGCTTGCGCTGGAACCTAGACGACATCCTGCCGCGCGACCATTTCGATGAGTTCATCGCAGGTCTCGCGGCCGAGTTGCCTCGCCTTGCGGAGCACTGCCTCTCTCC